>NZ_JAPPWA010000002.1:0-308160 GCF_029815055.1 Ignatzschineria sp. RMDPL8A
ATGTTCGAAAATCTATCAACTTAAACCCTGTAAAACAGACCGTTTAATCAACGCCTCAAATCAATTTGAGGGGATAAAAACGAAACTGACAAACCCAATTGTTAAAGTGCCAATCTTGCAAACTCCGCTAATTTCCTAAAGAAACTAACCTCGCCGCCTGGAAGATTTTTTTGTTCTCTGCCGAAACAGGTGATCAATTATAGCGAAGATTTAAGATACGTCAACCCCGATTTAAAAGAAAATCGAAAGATTGTCACAAAACCGCAATAAGACCATGATTTGGCGAGGAAAGAATTTTGAGGGTTTTATGAAAAAACTTAGCCGTTAGACGAAACGGCCTGCAAACCCGCCGCTCCCAATGATTCAAATCGCCTAGAAACTGGGCAAATATTTATGAAGTTTTATTCTCCGGCCATAAAAAAGGAGGCTCTTGCCTCCCTTCGTTTTATATAGATCTATATATCTATATTGGTTCTACCCTTTCTTCGCTTCACTGCACTCATCTAATAACGCCTCAATGCTTGCAAAAGGAAGCTCGCTTGTTTCCGTAAGCCCGATCTGGCAAGTTTTGCTTGCAGATACGCCCGATGCGCACCCATCACTTTTAAGCGGAAGATGACGTAGGCTATTGCGATTGAGCTCAGGTTGCTTAAACCCTTTATCGCCGGCAAAGCCGCAGCAATCGATATCACTCATCACCAATTGAGCGGTACAGCGCCCCGCAATTCGAGTCAGCGCCTCTTTCTCCCCGATCGCAGTAATCGAACACGGCACATGTAAAAACAGCGCCTCCGACCTTGGTGTAATCGTTAAATTTGGCACGATATGTCTATCTATATAGGAGACCGCATCATAGAGCTTCAAGTGATCGTCTAAAAAGCCCCGTTTTTTCGCCTCAAAGATGCGTTTTGCGCACGGCGCATTATCAATATAGATGGGAATCTCGCCCTTATTCGATGCGCGAAGCAGCTCTCTGTTAAGCGACAGCGTCGCCTGATCGGCCACTTGATGATTGCATTTTGATTCAAACGGCTGTCCGCAACATAACCCATCGCCGACAATGATCGGAGTAATGCCCGCTTTTTTAAAGAGACTCACGGTATGGGTAAAGGTACTCGTTCCACTACCAACTTCCGCTAGCGATCGATTCACACACGACACAAAGTAAACCACCTGCTTACCTTTTTTGTGCTCCGCACCGTCTCGAGCGGTAATCTCTTGGGTTTGATTAAAATCCGTCACGCGATGAGGAAGTGATTTCGGAATAATCGGAATCCCTTCGAATTTCCCATGAAGCGATTCGGTGAGATTGGCGACTCGATTCACCCCGAGCGCTTGTACCGCGCCGACCGCAAGACGCGCCCCCTTTTCCACTTTACTGAAATGACGCTGCGCCATATCCTGCAATTTACTCGAGTTTTCCCCGCGCAGTGCATGCATAAACGCGCCGGTATTGATGCCAACAGGACACCGTAACGCGCACATCCCGGTCTCCGCACAGCTCTCAATCCCTTTAAATTGATAGAGCGCTTTCATCTCATTATAGAGCGTGGGATTATTCCGAATTTCCGGCAGCGCCTCCATATTGCGATAAGCACTAATGCGCTGGCGTGGCGTTAAGGTATAGCCATCAGACGGGCACGCCGGCTCGCAAAATCCGCACTCCATACAATCATTAATCAGATCATCCGTCTGTGGAATCGCTTTGATCGATTCAATATGAATGTTTTTATTGTCGGTGATGAGGACATCGGGATTTAAAATCCCGGAAGGGTCGAACAGTTTTTTAATGCGGCGCATAATCTCATAGATCTCCTCGCCCCACTCCCGCTCGACAAACGGTGCAATATTTCGCCCCGTGCCGTGTTCCCCTTTAAGTGATCCGCCAAGCTCAACCGCCACAAGATCCGCCACCGCATTTAAAAAAGCATCGAACCGTTTCGCGGCCGCATCATCACTCATCTTTTGCACTAAGACAAAATGGAGATTTCCCTCAAGCGCGTGCCCCATAATCATCGCTTCAGGATACTCATATTCCTTAAAAAGCTCCGTCAAACGGCGAACGCCATCCACCATTTTCTCCATCGGGAAGACCACATCTTCGGTGATGACATTGGTTCCCTCTGGTCGGCCTTTTGAAACGATCGGAAGCAAACCTTTGCGCACATTCCAATAATGCTCGGTAATGGCGGGATCTTTCTGAAATCCGGTGTGATAACTATAGTGATAGGCTTTAGCAATCTCATCGATCACCGCAATCTGCTCATCGAGCGCGGCCGCCGTCTCCGCCTTAGTCTCAATTAAAAGACACGCCGAATCTTCATTTAATTCATTGTAGAAGAAAGGCGGTAGATCCCGCGTCACATTTCCAACAAATTGGATGCTCTTCCCATCGATCAACTCCACCGCATCGACGATCGCCCCGGCTTTAATCCCCGCAACGGCGCTACAACAATCCGCCAGCGACTCAAAATAGAGAAAGGCCGACGCTCTATTTTCATAATCGGGCACGGTGTTATAGGTCACCTCGCTGACAAAGCCCAGCGTCCCTTCTGCCCCCACTAAAAGATGTTTTAAAATATCGATCGGATCATCGTAATCTAACAGCGAATTAACCCCATAGCCCGTCGTATTTTTAAGGCGATATTTATGACGTACCCGCTCAGAGAGTTTCGGATCATGCTTAATCTGCTCAGCAAGCTCGGTTAATTCTGCTAAAAAGGTCTCATGTGATTTCCGAAACGCCGCAACGCTCTCAGGATCTTTGGTATCGAGCACCGTGCCATCGGTGAGTACGACCCGCAGATCGGCAAGCGTGTGATAACTATTATCTTTCGTCCCGCAACACATGCCGCTACTGTTATTCGATAAAATCCCGCCAATACGCGCCGTGTTGATCGATGCCGGATCGGGCCCAATTTTAACGCCGTAAGGTTTAAGATAGCCATTCGCCCGCGCGCCAATCACCATCGGCCCAAGCTCGATCTGCTCGCCTTGATTTAAGATATTCCACGAGAAGAAACTATCGCCCATCAACACCAAGACCGATTTTGCCGAGGTTTGCCCTGAGAGCGAGGTGCCCGAAGCGCGAAAGGTGAGCCCGACTCGATGGACTTTCGCCGCCTGAAAGAGCTGAATAATCTCCGCTTCCGTATGTGCGCGCACCACCACCTGCGGGACGTAGCGATAAAAGCTCGCATCGGTTCCGTAAGCAAATCGGCTCAAAAAATCGGTATATATTTGTGATGAATCCAAAAAGGCGCCCACCGCCTCTGCAAACGCGCGATGCGCGGCATCAATCTCGTACATTTCTCTATCCAAATCTTCAGCGTAAAACACGATGCCTTCATTATCTGTTTGAAATGATAACTTGACAACAGTTTCCCCAAAATATCCGCTAATTGATTTTAAAATTCCGCTTCATATTCATAAATGATATATTTATTTGATTATTAAACCGATTGAGGAGGAGTCATGGAACAGGCATTAAAAGCAGAATATCACGCAATCCGAGAGCAATTACCGCCAGAATTACGTCTGCGGGTGCATCGCGCAATCAGTTGGCTTGAAAAGGCGGCCGCTGAACGGGATGATCTTGATATGGGTTTTATCGCGCTCTGGATCGGGTTTAATGCCATCTACGCCAAAGAGACCCTCTTTAACTCCTCCGATAAACAGGGCTTTCGCCTCTTTATTCATTCCATTTGTCAATTTGAGCCCGAGGCCACCTACAATCTTGTCTGGAGCAAATATTCCTCGAGCATTCGTCTTTTGTTGGATAACCGCTATGTGTTCCAACCATTTTGGGATTTCCATAACGGTCTTTATGGTGAAAATGCCTGGCTTGAAGATTTTGAAGAGGCGAAAAAACGTTCCCACCGCGCGCTCGCTAATAAAGATACCGCGGCGATTATTAATATTGTCTGCGAACGCCTCTACACCCTACGCAACCAAGTATTCCACGGGGGCGCGACCTATAACAGTAAAGCCAACCGCGACCAACTCCACGATGCCTACGCATTCCTGCTCGATTTTGTCGCCCTTTGCATTCGCGTCCTACTCAATCACCCCGAAACCGATTGGGGCAAACCGTTTTATCCCTATGTGCCTGACTAGATAAAGAGACGATTCCCCTCTCTCCAAATAGCAAAAAGCTCAGTTCCTTAGGGTCTGAGCTTTTTAATTCACTCAATAAAATATATAGAATATATCATTCTAATCAATGTGTAATTGAATGCCCCACTTCTCGGCAATCAAATTAAGATGATCATCAACGAGCCACTCATTGAGCTTATGAATCAACGCTTCATTTCCCTGTTGCGTCATATAAATTTGATGATTTTCTGTACCTGCAAATGGTTTGTCGTTTGTCACACAAAAACTCTCAGGCTCATGATGCTGATAATAGTTTCCTTCGATCATATCAGTAATCATCATATCCGCTTCTTTATCACGGATCATCTGAATATTTTTCACATTATCCGGCGTTCTCACAATGGTCGCTTGATCAAAATGAGCATTCACAAAGCGTTCATTCGTACCGCCCGGATTAACCGCTACAATCGTTGATTTTTGATTAATCGTGTCAAGCGTTTTCAAGGACGTCGCTTTTTCACACTGCGCCATCGCCACTTTTCCATCTGGAATAATGGGTTTGGTTAACTGAAAACGCTCATTACGATCGTTTGTGAATGAAATACCGCCCATCGCGATATCAAACTTATCGGCTTCTAAATCCTCAGACAGCGTCGGCCAACTTGTGTTGACAAATTCGAGTGTTAAATTCCAATGACTAGCCACCGCATTAGCGACATCAACATCAAATCCAACTAATGCTTCATCTTGATAAAATGCAAGTGGTGCATAATCGCCTGGCACCCCCACTTTTAAAACGCCAGATGCCTCAATTTCACTTAAAGGACGAGCATCTGCCATACCTAGTCCCAACGCAATCACCGCCGATAGCCATAACGTCTTTTTAAACATTCCAATCCTCCTAATCAATATTGTTTTTATGTCGGTTAGAAAGATAGTGATAGCAGAAATCACCAATCAGAGGCAAATCAATATTCAATAAGTGATTTAAAAAACACAAAAGAAAAAGCCCTGACCAACTAAATGATCAGGGCTTTTCAATATGGCGGAGGTGGTGTCATTTATAACCAGTATTCAATAACCCTCTAATCCACTCTAAAACATCCTCCAAACTATAGTAATACCAATACTTTCCAGCTTCTACCCTATTCAATAGCCATCACTGGTTTTCACCTGTTACCAGAAAAAAGTGGTACCCTAAGTGGTACCCTAGAACTACCAAAAGGTGAAGAAATGAGTAGTAAACCCAAAGCGAATACGGCGCGTGGAGTAGCCGCGCTAATTAAGGACGGCAACAAAGGCGTATACAGCGCTGGAGAAGGATTATATTTAAAAGTAAACGGCGAGAATGTAGGCTCATGGCTTTACCGTTACCAATTGGACGGCAAGCGCCGAAAAATAGGTTTAGGCTCTTATGATGGCGTTACCTTATCGGAGGCGCGTATTCTAGCCAATAACGAGCGCAACCTAGTAGCTAAAGGGATTGACCCACAAGAGCATAGAGAAGAGCAGGAACGCCTTAAACAAGCCAAGCGCGTTACCTTTGACAGCATTGCCGCCGATTACATTGAAGCACACCGCAGCAGCTGGACAAATGCAAAGCACGCGCAGCAATGGGAAAACACGCTCAAGACATACGCCAGCCCTGTTATCGGTGATTTAACCCCGCAAGAGATTAAAACCGAGCATATCCTAGAGATACTCAAGCCGATATGGGAAACCAAAAACGAAACCGCCAGCCGTGTACGAAACCGCATTGAATTAGTTTTAAACGCCGCAAAGGTTCGCAGACTTAGAACAGGCGAGAACGTAGCCGCATGGCGTGGGCATTTAGAATTGCTACTACCCAAACGCAAGCGCAGCAGTGTAAGACATCACCCCGCGCTCTCATGGCGTGAAATAGGCGCGTTTTGGCAATCATTAATCAAAGACCAATCGGCAAGCTCTCAGGCGTTACAGCTCACCATACTAACGGCAACGCGCACAAGTGAAGTATTAAACGCGCATTGGCGAGAGTTTGATTTAAAAAACAAGGTATGGACGATTCCAGCGGAACGTATGAAAGCAGGACGAGAGCAGCGCATACCCTTAAGCAGCGCCGCATTAACAGTATTAGAGCAGATTCCTCAAGTAGTTAGCGGATTACTCTTTGAAGGACGCACAGAGGGCAAACCGCTTAACAATATGGCGATGATTATGAAAGCCCGCCGCATGGATAAGGCAAAGACCAAAGCCGACGGCAAAGGCTGGAAGGATTCCAACGGCGAAACGATTACCCCTCATGGATTCCGCTCAACCTTTCGAGATTGGGCAGCAGAGGCTACCAGCTTCGAAAATATCGTAGTAGAGCAAGCCCTAGCGCATACCATAGGCAATGCAGTAGAGGCAGCCTATAGGCGTGGCGACTTACTGGAACGGCGCAGGCAATTAATGGAGGCATGGGCGCAGCATATTAATGAAACCAAAAAGAATAATGTAGTTAGTTTGCATGCTTAGCCAATCCTTCTATTTTAAATAGATAGCTTTTTATCGGTCTTAAACAAAATCCGAGTTTTTCCTATATTTTTTCTCTAAAACTTACCAAAAAGCAGATTATTTTTTCATATACCCCAATATTATTGTATATTTTTTATACAGCATTTCCGTGTCTTAATAAATCAATTGGAGGCTTTTTACTCACGACCACTATAGCTTTCCATACTCTATCGGGGCAAAGTGTTTCTTATAATTTAAAATTATGTAAAAAGCTTAATTTCAAAAATTAACATGTAACTTTTTGGGCAACAATTTTTGGGCAACAATATTTAAGGGCGATGTTACAATGACCCTCAAGAGATAGCATGATTATCAATGCTATTACCCACTTACTTAACATTTTAATAGGTGAAAAATGGACGTGTTAAAACCAAAATATGTACGAGCAAAAGACGCAGCCCTGTTTTTTTCAATCAGCCAGTCAACCTTACAACGCTGGAGGCAGCAGGACGGATTCCCCAAGCCATTGGAACGTGGCTCAACTGTTTTATATGACCCCATTGCCATTGAGGCGTGGCTAGCTAATGAGGAGCTAATACAATGAAACAAGCAAACAAACTAAAGAAGGATAAAACCCAACGACTATGGGGGCTATTCCTAACGCGTGGGCGCGTAGGCCTTACTTGTTACGACGCGGTAATGTATGCAGACTATCACCGATTGGCAGCCTATGTTCATGCCAAGATAGCCGCAGGAGTACCAATCCAATCATTATGGGAAACTGATGCCGACGGCAACCGATATAAGCGTTATTGGTTAGAGCCAGCCGCGAATGATTCAGATTTTAGGCAAAGAAAAAGCGCTGATACCGACCAAAGCAGCAGCGCTAATTCAAGGAAGCCAAAAAAATAATAGCTAATTTTTAACTACAAGGGAGAGGATTTTATCCTCTCTCCATGGAGAATATAATAGCATGAAAAAAAACTTATGTTATAAGTTATCTTATAATGCTTTTAGTTTATTACTATTTGATTGGTTTTTATTTTCTTATGGATAATCAATTAAATAGACGTAGATTCACCCAACGCAGCAGGGAAAAGGCTAAACAAAGAAACGCGCCTCTTAAACAAAGAATAGGAGATGAGCGCTTTACCGCATTGCCTTATAACTTTTTACAAAGTCAGGCGCTAACCGATTTAAGCCCCATTGCCTCAAAATTACTACTCCAACTCATTAAGCAGTTAGGAAAAAACAACAACGGTGATTTACAAGCCGCATGGAGCGTTTTAAAAAATGAAGGCTGGAACTCACCAACCACTCTACAAAAAGCCATTAATGAGCTAAGAGAGGCGGGAGTGATTATCCTAACAAGACAAGGTGGGCGCGGGATATGTAATCTGTATGCCCTAACCTTTGTGGCTATTGATGAGTGCGAAGATAAATACGGGCGCAGGAAAATAACCAGAGAAGCAACCAGCAGGCCGTTAGGTTTTTGGCAGGAGGAACTAAAAGACCGTAGGGACTTAATAGCCAGCAATGATAATAATTTAAATGAAGGAGCGTCTTAAAAGGGCGCTTTTTTTATGCCTTCAATATGGCAATTGCAGCTAATAAAAATTAGATTCCCTGATACAGAAACTGTACTCAGAAATCCAACGAAACCAATTAGAATACAGAATCTGTACTAAGTTTTGCTGTTTTTGCCCCTTTCCTGAATACAGAATCTGTACACCTACTATATATAGCCATATGTATTACCAATATTGCAGGCCAAGACAAGACAGCCCGATATGGTAAAGCCCATAACGGCAAACCTTATAAAACCTGAAACTTAATATTTGCAGACCATAAAAAAGGAATTTTTAGACTCCATAAAAAAGAGGGCTATTCCATTGGACAGGATTGCGGCCAATATCGGTATAACGATAACGGGAAATCCCGCAACGGACTATAGGGCGATACGCTAAAAAGCGCAACGAGTGGACAGGAAGCCACGCCAATGGCTTATTATTTGAGGCGCGTTAGGAAGTGAATCAAACAAACACACACGCAGCAAAGAAAAAAATAGGGAGGTTTTGCGAGTCAACGCCACTGCAT
Organism: Ignatzschineria sp. RMDPL8A; assembly: GCF_029815055.1. Classification (NCBI taxonomy): domain Bacteria; kingdom Pseudomonadati; phylum Pseudomonadota; class Gammaproteobacteria; order Cardiobacteriales; family Ignatzschineriaceae; genus Ignatzschineria; species Ignatzschineria sp. RMDPL8A. The sequence continues at coordinate 8,668 of NZ_JAPPWA010000002.1, forward strand.
GTATAAAGCAAAAGAGAAGTACCTAAGGCTTTTTTAAGTGGTCATTAGCGCAGAAAGAGGAAAACCTAATGAGTGGCTATCGTTAAACCAATAGGCATGGCCTAGCAGTTTTTGGACACGTTAGAAGCGTAAGGCGTTAAGCCAAACAATGAGCGGCATCCATTGAGGCAGTAATAGCCAGTTTTGCGGACTCAATAAAAGGAACTAACTAAAAACAAGTGGTACCCTAAGTGGTACCCTAGAAGAGCAGGCAAAGAAAAAGCCCCTGAATTATCAGAGGCTTAGACTATCTATATGGCGGAGGTGGTGGGATTCGAACTCACGAACGGTTTAACCCGTTGCCGGTTTTCAAGACCGGTGCCTTCAACCACTCGGCCACACCTCCAGTTGAGAGTTATGCATTATATAGAGTAGGAAATAAAATGCAAACTCTTTTTATCATCTGGTTAAAAATTCAGCATTTCGAATCATTAACCCACAAATCCTTAATCAACCACCGCGATGCGAAGCGTGTTGGTGCCGCCTTCTACGTAGTTAAGAGATCCGCGAGTAATGATGATTCGATCGCCGGTTTCGACCGCGTTATGCGCTTTTAGTACGCTAATGATTTCAGCGGTCATCTCTTCATCGCTTGCGTGTTTAACATCGACGCCAATGGGGTTCACCCCGCAGCACACAGTGAGTTTATTGCAGGTTTTTGTGTGACGGGTAAAGGCGTAGATCGGCAGATTTGAGCTAATGCGACTCATTAAGAGCGCCGTGGTGCCCGTTTCGGTTAAACATGCTACTGCTTGAACGTCGTATTGGTTCGCAAGGAAGATCGATGACATTGCAATTGCTTCATCGGTGCGTTTGAATTTTTTCTTACGCTGTAACAGATCAAGATTGGAGTAGATCGGCACGATTTCACTCTCGGCCCCAATGCAGATCTCCGCCATCGCTTTCACCGTTTCAACGGGATATTTACCCGCCGCACTCTCTGCTGAAAGCATCACCGCATCCGTCCCATCGAGTACTGCGTTGGCAACGTCCATCACTTCCGCGCGGGTTGGCGATTGGTTTTCGATCATCGATTCCATCATCTGCGTAGCGGTAATGACAAAACGGTTAAATTGACGCGCCTTTTTGATAAAGCGTTTTTGCACGCCCATCAATTTTGCATCGCCAATCTCAACCGCAAGGTCACCCCGAGCAATCATAATGCCGTCGGACACTTTTAAGATTTCATCAATATTATCGAGCGCTTCAGTACGTTCAATTTTCGCGACGATCGAGGCATTCGAGCCCGCCGCATTTAACAGCTCGCGCGCTTCTAACATATCATCGGCAGAACGGGGAAACGACACAGCGATAAAATCGGTATCAAATCCGGCTGCACAAATCAGGTCTTCTTTATCTTTATCGGTGAGCGCCGCCGTTGAGAGCCCGCCCCCTTTTAAGTTGATTCCTTTACGATCGGAGAGCGTACCCGGTACCACCACAATGGTATGCACCTCGTTCTCTTTAATCATCTCAACTTCAAGTACGATTTTTCCATCATCCAAGAGAAGCACATCTTTCGGCTTCACATCTTGAGTCAATTCTTTATAGGAGATACCAACGCGCTCAACGGTTCCTTCATTTTCATCAAGGGTATTATCTAGGATAAAACGCTGACCTTCTTTAAGCTCAACCGGACCCTCTTTAAAGCGATCAATTCTGATTTTAGGGCCTTGTAAATCCGATAAAACCCCTACTTGAAGATCGAGCCGTTTAGCGATTTCGCGCACCTTTTTCGCGCGAGCTATGTGTTCATCATGAGTGCCGTGAGAAAAGTTAAGGCGAACGACATTCACCCCCGCTTTAATAAGTGCTTCCAACACGCCCTCTTTATCAGTAGATGGGCCAAGCGTTGCAACAATTTTGGTTCGGCGAAGCATAGATTTCTCCTTGTTTTTATCGGTGATAAATGATGAGTGAGTTGCTCATATATTCGAGAATATCCGCCCGACCACTCCCATCGAGCGTCTTTTAAGTATAGTATAACGCTTTCATAAACTTAGCGAGGATTATCGATTCGTCCTCACAATTGAACTCAACTGCGGTATAATGGGGGAATATAATTCAATTCCCAATACGCTCTTATCAATATGTCGATAAAGGTCTGGTCTGGGAGGTTTTCAATTCAGCAAAGCAATCGAGATCCCATATGAATAAAATTTTTAATGAAGCGCTCATCGCCAAATATGATAAAGCGGGGCCCCGTTACACCTCGTATCCTACGGCGGTTCAATTTACCGATGCCTTCACCAATGAAGATTACATCGAAGCTGCGCGCCTTTCCAATGAGAATAACACGCCGCTATCGCTCTATTTCCACGTGCCGTTTTGCGCGACGATCTGTTTTTATTGCGGCTGTAATAAAATTATTACCAATAACCGTAAACGCTCGGAGCCCTATTTAGAGCGCCTTTTCCAAGAGATTGAGCGTCAAAGCGCCCTATTTCCCAATCGTGCGCCGGTCAAACAGCTCCACTGGGGTGGCGGTACCCCGACCTTTTTAAGCCAAGAACAGATGCAAGCGCTGATGGATAAAACCCGCGAGCATTTCAATCTGTTGCCCGATGATGAAGGGGAATACTCCATTGAGGTTGACCCCCGTGAAGCCAATGCCGATACGGTGCGCTTCCTTCGCTCAATCGGCTTTAACCGCTTAAGTATGGGCGTGCAAGATTTCGATCCGCAAGTGCAAAAAGCGGTGAATCGCATTCAACCTAAAGAGATCACCCTTGAAACCTTAAATGCCGCGCGCGAATGTGGCTTTAGCTCCATCTCGATCGACCTCATTTACGGGCTTCCCTTCCAAACGGTGGAAACCTTTGAGAAAACCATCGACGAGGTATTAGAACTCTCGCCCGATCGTCTCTCGGTCTTTAACTACGCGCATATGCCCCATCTCTTTAAAACGCAAAAGCAGATGAATGAAGCGGATATGCCAACGCCTGATGAAAAACTGGCGATTCTTAAGATGATTATCGAGCGCCTCACCGAGGCCGGCTATATCTATATTGGGATGGACCATTTCGCCAAACCCACCGATACGCTCGCCATTGCGCAAAAAGAGGGGAATCTCTATCGTAACTTCCAAGGTTACAGCACCCATTCGGACTGCGATCTCATTGGTATGGGAATCTCCTCCATCTCGCAAATTGGCCGCATCTATTCGCAAAATGCCAAAGTGATGCCAGAGTATGAAGCAATGATCGACGAGGGCACGCTCTCCATTCAGCGCGGAGTGAAACTCACGGAAGATGATGTGATCCGTCGCCACGTGATTAGCGAAATCATGTGTAACTTAAAACTCGATCTTGATGTGATTAGCGAAAAATTCAATATCGATGCGCGCGAATACTTTAAAGACGATCTTCCTGAACTTGATGCAATGCAGGACGATGGATTAATCCTCATTAAAGATGGCATCTACTACGTCCAAGATGCAGGGCGTCTCTTAATTCGTAACATTGGAATGGTCTTTGACGCTTATTTGAAGAAAAATGATAATCGCTTCTCGCGAGTGATTTAATCATTCTCACGCTTCATTTTTGGAAAATCGCGCCGTTTTGGTAAAATTTTCCTGTATAAAAAGAATGCACGAAAACGCCCTGTCGACAATTGATCGCTCGGCGTTTTTTTATGGGTTTGTAAAATCAATTAAGCAAAATCACACAAATCGCGCACGAAAATTGCGCCACTTATCCACACTGCGCAACGGAATGATCGTTATATAAGTCGGTGAAATTATAGCTTTTTTGAATGGATCACATTAAATTGTTCGATTTATGATCACAGGGATTTGCCAACAAAAAAAAGCTGTGATAACTTTGAATCAATATCAAATTGAGTTAAATCATTCACAAACAACAATAATTACTAATAAATCAAGGTTTAACGCGGAATTATCCGACAATACTTACCATAATCACAACAATTTAAATACCGATCCAATCATCAGAGCGATGATTAACTCAATCAACGATAGATAAATACTCATATACAAACGAGGCGATCACAATCGCTCATGCATACTGACCTATCCGGTCGCTATGCTCGTGATACATACGTAAAAATTAATAACAATAAACCATACCAATAATAACGATCACGCAACAAGGAGGCTTATCATGTCAGAACGTCCAATCGAGGACCGTCAGTTTGATGAGATGGTCGATCGAATTTACAATGACCCCCGCTTTAAAGAGGTGGTCCGCAAAAAGCAACGCTTTAGTCTATGGCTACTGCTCTTTTCCCTCGGACTCTATATTTTACTCATTCTATTTGTGGGCTTTGCGCCCGATCTTGTTGGAAAACCCATCACACCACAAATGGTGACGACCTGGGGCATTCCCGCAGGCTTCTTTTTGATTATTTGGACCATTGGACTGACGGCGTTTTATGTGCATAAAACCAATACCGTCTACGATCCAATGACCGCGGATTTATTAAAGGAGATCGCAAATGGAAAAGAAAAATAAGATCAATAAATTATTATGGCTTGCGGTCACCTTAATCGGAGTCAGCTCCATTGGATCGGTTGCATTTGCCCAACACGATGTCACGGCCGAAGGGAAAAACTGGACGGCGATCATCATGTTCTTCGTCTTTGTTCTGGCAACGCTCTATATCACCTATTGGGCGGCAAACCGCACTAAATCAGCCTCAGACTTCTACACCGCAGGTGGTGGAATTTCTGGCTTTCAAAACGGTCTTGCGATCGCAGGGGATTACCTCTCATCGGCATCGTTCCTTGGGATTTCAGCACTGGTATTCCTATCGGGGTATGACGGGCTGATCTACTCCTTCGGATTTTTTATCGGTTGGCCGGTGATTCTCTTTTTAATGGCGGAACGTTTCCGAAATCTCGGGCGCTTCACCTTTGCCGACGTTACCGCATTTAGACTTAAACAGACCCCCATTCGAATTTTAGCAGTCTTTTCAACGCTCACCATCGTCATGCTCTATCTCATTGCACAGATGGTTGGGGCTGGAAAATTGATCGAGCTCCTCTTTGGGCTTAACTACAATATCGCGGTCTTTATCGTGGGAATTTTGATGATGCTCTACGTCCTCTTTGGCGGCATGCTCGCAACGACGTGGGTACAGATGATCAAAGCGGTTCTTATCCTTGTGGGTGCGACCTTTATGTCAATCGTTGTCTTAACGTGGGTTGGTTTTAACTTAGAAACCCTCTTTGCAAAAGCAACGGAAGTGCATCCAGCTGGAAAAGAGTTAATGAAACCCGGTCTTGCCTATCCAAACCCAATCGATTCAATCTCGCTTGGCGTAGGATTAATGCTCGGTACGGCAGGTCTACCTCACATCTTAATGCGATTCTTTACCGTAAAAGATGCGAAAGAAGCGCGTAAATCGGCACTCTATGCCTCAACCTTTATCGGTTATTTCTATCTACTGATGTTCATCATAGGATTTGGTGCGATTTTATACGTAATGAATCAACCCGCATATACCACAGCAGATGGCTCAATTATCGGTGGAACCAACATGGTAGCAATCCACTTATCGCAAGCCGTCGGTGGCAATATGTTCTTAGGCTTTATGTCAGCGGTGACCTTCGCAACGCTGGTAGCGGTTGTAGCAGGCCTTACGCTTTCGGGTGCTTCGGCAATCAGCCATGACTTCTACGCGAACGTGATCAAAAAAGGCAAACCGGTGATGAAAACAGAGCTCTTAATCTCTCGTTTAACCACAGCGACGCTCGGAATCTTAGCGATTTTACTTGGGGTTCTCTTTGAGCATCAAAACGTTGCCTTCTTAGTGGGTCTAGCCTTTGCCATCGCATCATCGGCGAACTTCCCGCTCCTCTTCTTATCAATGTATTGGAGCAAGCTCACCACAAAAGGCGCGGTAGCAGGCGGCGCGGCGGGACTTATCACTGCCGTGACGATGATTCTCTTTAGCCCGGCGGTTTGGGTCACGGTTCTTGGCAATGAACAAGCGCTCTTCCCATACAATAACCCAGCGCTCTTCTCAATTCCGATCGCGTTTATTGTGACCTTCTTAGTCTCAACATTCGATAACTCGGCGCAGGCTGAAAAAGAACGCTCGCTCTTTAAGGCACAATACGTACGCTCACAAATGGGCGGGGCTGAAATCTCTGAAGCGATCCAACAATATCGCCAAGTGAATCACCCAGAGTTTTTGGAAGAACAAGCCGCAAAACATCAATAACGAGGTTCATGACATGATCACACCTGTTCCCTGTGATCAATGACGAAGCAGCGCTCAACTCCCCTAGGGTTGGGCGCTTTTTATTACCCCCCCATCCCCCCCCGTTCGCCCTTTATAATCAGCATGATTCAAAAATTCAAAGCGCAAAATGCTTGAAGTTAGGCGAATGATCCTTACAATAATGACTCTATAATTAATCCATACTGATCGATAGAAAGGACTGAGATGACATACTATATTGGCGCACATGTTAGCGCAGCAGGCGGCGTTCATAATGCCGTAAAAAATGCTCACGCCATCGGCGCAAATGCCTTTGCCCTCTTCACGAAAAACAATCGCCGTTGGGAAGCCGCGCCGCTTAAAAAAGAGGTAATTGCCGATTATAAACGCTTCTGTAAAGTCCACGATTACGACGCAAAGCATATTCTGCCCCACGCGAGCTATCTGATTAATCCCGGACACCACGAAGCGGAAGCGCTCGAAAAGTCACGCAATGCGCTCTTAGATGAGTTTCAGCGCTGTGAACAGCTCGGGATTGAACTCATTAATTTTCATCCCGGTAGCCATCTCAATAAGCTCTCGGAAGATGAATGCCTCACGCGCATTGCCGAGTCGATCAATCTTGTGCTTGCCGAAACTAAAGGCGTTACCGCCGTGATTGAGAATACCGCCGGACAGGGCACCAATCTTGGTTTTGATTTTGAACATTTAGCCAAAATTATTGAGCAAATTGAGGATAAATCCCGCGTCGGCGTCTGCATCGATACCTGTCACGCCTTTGCCGCAGGCTATGATCTCCGTACCTTTGAGGCCGCTGAAGAAACCTTCCGTATCTTTGATGAGATCGTCGGTTTTGATTATCTTCGCGCCATGCACTTAAATGACTCAAAAGGTGCACTCGGCAGCCGGGTTGACCGTCACCATTCCCTTGGAAAAGGAGAGATCGGCACGGAAGCCTTTGCCTATATTATGCAAGACGACCGATTCCGCAATATTCCGATGATTTTAGAGACCATCGAGCCTGAGATTTGGGCCGATGAGATCGCGTGGTTACGCTCCTTAGAGCCGGCGAAATAGTTATAAGTTATTAGTCATGCGTTATAAATTATAAGATAAAACAACGCCTCTCAATGATTCGAACACTAACTAGGTCAAATCGTCGAGAGGCTTTTTATTGTTATCTCACCGATCTTAAAAGAGCGTTAAACAAACTCACCGGTAGCCATCAGTTGATCTACCCACTCCGGCACTTTTACTGCCGCCCGTCCGTAGAGCGAATAATCAAATACACTCCGATTCGCACCCGGTTCTAAATTGATCTCAAGGGTGGGGATTCCCGCCATCTTTGCCTCTGACACAAAGCCCGCTGCCGGATAGACATTGCCGGAAGTCCCGATCGCGACAAAGAGATCCGCTTTGCCGAGATGATGATAGATCTCATTCATATAGAGCGGCATCTCTCCAAACCAAACAATGTGAGGACGAAGCGGTTGCGGCCTATCGCAACATTCACACCGATCATCGGGAAGCACCGCACGATCCCACGGATAGACGCGCCCCGAGCGAACACAGCGCACTTTACGCAGCTCCCCATGCATCGGATAAACCGATTGTGAGCCCGCGCGCTGATGGAGATCGTCCACATTTTGCGTCACAATGGTGAGCGATCCGCCTCTTTTATTTAAATGAGCTTCAAGCTCGACAAGCGCATAATGAGCGGGATTGGGCTTGGTATCAGGGTCCATCAATTGCGTACGGCGTTCGTTATAAAAGCGGGTGACAAGGTCGGGATTTTCAGCATAGCCTTCCGGCGTTGCGACAACATCGACGGGATGGTTTTCCCATAATCCATCGCTCGCCCGAAATGTGGCAATCCCTGAATCGGCGGAAATCCCCGCACCGGTTAAAATCACTATATTTCGAACTCTATTGACCATTTCTACCTCTTTCTTTACACTCGTAAGTGATGAAGACAAATCCTAAAGCTATTTTAACAAATATAAAAAACTGCATGTCTCACAAAGGAGATTATTCCGCATGAAAGCCTGTTTAACATGGTTTTTAGCTCTACGCCCCGCTTACTTTTTGATCTCACTCACTACCTTTTTAATGGCGACCGCGCTCCCCTTAAAAAACGGTACTTTCCAATTCGACATTGCGATCTTAACACTGCTTGTAACGCTACTATTGCAGTCAATTAGCAATCTCTCGAATGATCTTGGCGATTATCTTAAAGGCACCGATATTCAAGAGGAGCGCCTCGGCCCATCGCAATCGCTGCAAGAAGGGAAAGTCAGCATCAAAGGGATGAAACGCGCCATTGTCATTGTAGTGATTTTAGCGATGATTGTCGGCGGTATTTTGCTCTATCGCATGGCAAAGCTCTTCCCCTCCCCGATGATTGTGGTGGCTTTTTTGCTGGGACTCGGCGGGATTATTGCGGCAATTACCTATACACTCGGAAAGAAGCCTTATGGTTACGCGGGACTTGGCGATCCCTCCGCCTTTCTCTTTTTTGGGCCCGTTGCGGTGATTGGAATCTATCTGCTTCATACCGGGGAATTTCATTTTGAACCGATTCTGCCGGCGATCTTTACCGGCGCGATTACGGCGGCCATTTTAAATGTGAATAATATTCGCGATATTGATAATGATACCGCCTCGGGGAAGATCACCATTGCGGCGCGCTTAGGCCACTATAAGTCCAGAGGTTATCACTTTTTAATTAATGGCGTTGCGATCGTGTCGATCCTGCTCTATATCTCGCTTTACACCAATATTCAGGTACAGATGATCATTCTTCCAGCGCTCATACCACTGATGTTTTTCCCCTATAGCATTGCGCAGACAAAAAGTGAGCGCCTTGACCCGTGGCTCGCCATGACCGTTGGCTATAACACACTCTTCGCAGCGCTCTTTTTTACGCTATTGACCACCATCGAGATCCACAATTAGAGCATCCATTGGACAATGGCACCGTTTTTCTAGCTATCCGATCGCCATGAGCTGTAGCGCAAACCCGATTAGCACTTGAATTACAAAGACCAGCACTAAAAAGACAAAGAACATATCCGGATCAACCCCGATATATTGCCCCATAATAAAGATCACCACCGCCGCCGCAATAAGATGGAGAAACCATGCGTTCGGGAAGATAACTCCAATCACAGCAAGCACCAACATTCCCACCGCGGTCACGCTGAGCACATTGATAAAATCATCCTTTTTCGCTCGCACATAGCGTGCGGCCACCATCATGACACCACTCATCAATAAAACCTGAATGGCAAACGTTAACACCATTTTTACAAACATATCACTCCTTTTATTTTTTTGGTTTGAGATCAAACCGAGTCTATTACAATGTTAAAGAATCGTAAAATCAATATGTTGTGGCTGATCATTTTTTAATCAAATAATCCCCATCGACCATTCCGCTAGTAAACAATTTACGCCCCGCCCGGTTACTGCTAAGATGTAGAGTCATGCACTCTTGCATGTTTTAAAAATAATAATAATTTCTATGACCACCTTCATCACCTCCTTCTTAGCGCAACTTTACGCGTCGCTCCCCTTCTTTATTTTGGTGGGGCTCGGATACTTTTTAGTGCGCGTACGGAAATGGCCGAGTTCCTTTACCGATGGGCTCACCCGCTTTCTCTTTAATATCGCCATTCCGGTGATGCTATTTGGCATTATGGCGCGTTTTTATACGCAACCAGCGGTGGATATTCGCCTGCTCTTTGCCTACTTTGGCGGATCGTTTATTGTCTATCTAATTGCAAGAGTGATTGGGCAGAAAGGATTAAAGCTCACCGGGTCTGAGGCTTCCGTTTTTGGCGTCGGGGGGATTTTCTCCAATAATGTCATGCTCGGGATTCCGCTCGTCTCCCTTTTTATCGGGCCCGAAGCGCTTCCAGTATCGGCGCTCATTATCTCGTTTAATGCTCTTTTACTGTGGAGCCTGGTTTCTATTTCAGTGGAGTGGGCAGAACATGGTTCCCCCTCACTGCGTGGCGTTTTCCAAACCTTTCGAGGCGTGCTGAAAAACCCCATTGTAATGGGCGTTGCCTCCGGCCTGATTGTCAGCAGTTTTCATCGTCCGCTTCCGAGTTTTATGCAGGAAACGCTCTCCATGGTCACCGATATGACCGCGCCCCTATCTCTCTTTGCACTGGGGCTTGGGCTTGCGGAATATAAGATCGCCGATCGCTTTAAAACAAGTCTTGGCATCTGCTTTATTAAACTCTTTCTCCATCCGCTGATTATTTGGGGCTGCGCGATCCTTCTTGATCTGCCGCCGCTTGAAACGAAAGCGATTGTGCTGCTAGGGTCGATGGCGATGGGGATGAATGTCTATCTCATGGCGCGCCGTTTCCGAGTGATTGAAGGGCCGGTGGCCTCGAGTCTTGTAATCTCAACGGTGGCCTCCGCAATCACCACGCCGCTTATTTTGCTACTGATTCCTTAGACAAAAAAAGAGCTTACAGTCCGGCTATGAGGTTGGCCATTTCTGTAAGCCCAAAGGTGGGTAGAAGGTAGAAAACATTTAATTCTGTTTAACGTTATTGATCTTCAATGCAGATCGATTCGCCGTGGAATTTTAAAAGTTTGCCGCTGCATTGATAAGGGCTCTCTTTTGCAACCATGCCCGGATGACGACACTCACTAAAACCGCTCGCATGACCATATTCTCTGCAATCAAATGCTCGGTTTGCCTCAGCAACCTGTTTTTCCACCGCATTTAAGCGCATCTCGACAAATTGGTTGGCCTCACCGCAACTATTAAACGGCGCATGATTAATGAGTTCTAAACGTAGATTGTTATATGCCACATAGACGATACGTTCATGCTCAAGCTCGTGCTCAGTAAGCGCATGATTAAGCTCATCAAACGCCTTCATCACTTCCGCACTATAGTACTCACGGCGATCGAGTTTGGGCATTTTCACCACCCCTTCCAATTTCGGATGATGCACAATCACATGACATTGCCGTCCATCGCGCTCATACTCAACCGAGTTACGAAAATCGATGGTGTAAGCATAAGACGCGGCGTAGTGACGGCCCTTCCGCTGATTAATCACAATTGGCGATGCTTCCACCATGCTCTTCTCAATCAGCTCTGCGCTTTGCGGGTTGATGCGATAATATTCATACCGCCGAATAAGATCGATCCCATAGACCGGCTCAAGCAGTGTCAACGCACAGAGCCCGACTATAGTGCGAAGAAGTCGTTGTTGCATTCCATTCATGATGCGCCTCCACAGTAAAGATCAATGATTAAAAGGGGTCTTTTTATTCACCTATAGTGTAGTGGATTTTGTCGACTTTTATATTTGAAATAATAAATAAAGCACACCTGAAATTGAACGGATATTCAATAATATATCGACTTATTCGGCATAATTCCAGCCAATAAATAATCAATATATTAGAGGTTTACATAGATGGATTTGCATATAAAATAGGCATTTCTATTTGTAAGGAGAGTGTGGATTTTTGTCGATCTTGATTAAGAAAAAGCACACTATTTAATAATATGGATTAAATAATGTTAAACCTTTATTAATTCTCTTTATGACCCGCGATCACAAGCCCATGATTAAAATGCAGAAACGCAAAAATTCCCAATCAGCGAACGCTGTGAGATCTGTATCATTTAAATTGAAATAATATCGCGGAAAAAGATGCACCATTTGCGAGGGGCCTAATTTAGACCCCTAACAAATGGTTTGAATCGAACTACTAAACAAAACCAACGACGCGATGCGGTTTTATCTCTTAGTTTGGTTGCTTTGTGCAACTCTTCTTATTATTCATTCCCTGCCGCCGTTTATTCTTATTGTTCGTACAGCGTGCGGGGCGTGCGTTTGCATCTTTCTTTGTCAAGGCTTAACCATCTTGGTGTTGAATGCTCTAACGGCATTTTTCCTCCCACACTCAAAACGGGTCTCCCTTTCCAATCCTCCTTTATAATTCTGTATCCATATCCTCCCGGATATTCTTTTTGATCGCAGGGCTTATTGTTTTTATTAGGTGCCCGTTGATCAGCTCTCGTATTTGTTTTTGTTTTTCGAGATGGGTTCATCATAGGGAAAAAAAATCGTTTCAGATATAGTTAAAAAAGAATATCAGTTATAACCAAATCGTATATCTCGCGGGATATTATTCCCCATTTTCCAAACTTTAGTGATTCCAAGGGCTTTCCGAAATCAAGCGCCCCATTAAAAAAACGCTGTAAAGACTCGTTTTGCGTTTTTTTTACGCAATATTTTTATTGTTTTTTTATTTATTTTAAAACTTTTTGGCAATTTACCTTGGTTTTTTGAAGACTATCCCCATATTTTACTCGTAATTTAGCCTACTTTTTAATCATTTACCGAACCGATTTTGATAATTCCGGTCGCAATCTCATCTCAATTTGCTATCCTATTTCCACTCTTTTTCCCTTTAGGATTCCCATGGCAAACGTTTTTGATGTCATTATTATTGGTGCCGGCGCTGCAGGACTGATGGCTGCATCCACACTCGCTTCACAAAATCGCTCGGTTTTACTTCTCGATCATGCTAAAAAGATTGGTGAAAAAATCCGGATTTCCGGTGGCGGGCGCTGTAATTTCACCAATACCCATCTCAATGGGCTCGATTCCAGCCAATATTTTGTCTCAGAAAATCCAAAGTTTGTGCGCTATGCCCTCTCAAATTATACGGCAAACGATTTTACTCAGCTCTTAACCGAGTACGATATTCCCTATCATGAAAAGCACCGCGGACAACTCTTTTGCGATCGTTCGGCTACCGATATTATTCACCTATTAACCGATCGATGCACTCGCTTTGGCGCGACGATTATGATGGAAACGGAAGTAACCAATATCGCACCGCCCGCAACGCGGGCGAAGCATAACCCGTCAGAAAAAACGCTATTTACTCTAACCACCTCGAAAGGTGCATTTCAATCAACGCATCTTATTATTGCAAGCGGCGGGCTCGCCATTCCTAAAATTGGGGCAACGGGCTTTGGATATGAAGTAGCAAAATCTTTTGGCCATTCGATTATCCCTCCGCGTCCGGCACTCGTGCCATTACAATTTGAGCATTGGGAACGAGATGGATTTAACACCCTTGCGGGCATTGCCCTTCCGGTTGAGATTTCCACGCAAATTGGTAAAAAGAAAACGATGGCCTTTCACGAGGATCTTCTCTTTCGCCATAAAGGCTTGAGCGGGCCGGCAATTTTACAGATCTCAAGTTACTGGGTTCCTGGCAATACCATTACCCTTAATCTTGTGCCTGACACTGATCTTGCAACTCAGCTCTGTGAAGAAAAATCCGGTAAAAAGATGCAGCTTGATACCGCTCTGGAAAAGTTAGCGCCCAATCTCCCCAAGCGGTTTGTTCAACATTGGATGAGTCAGGCACCCTTTGCCAATTTTGCCAAACGCCCGTGGGCCGATGTTCCCAATAAAATTCTCGAAACACTCGGGAAATCGCTCAATGCGTGGGAACTCCTGCCGTCAGGCACCGATGGCCATCGCGTTGCAGAAGCGACTCGCGGCGGCGTTAATACCAAAGAGCTCAACCCCCGCACCATGGAGAGCAATCTTGCGGAAAATCTCTACTTTATTGGTGAGGTAGTGGATGTGGTGGGCTGGCTTGGCGGCTACAATTTTGGCTGGGCGTGGGCAAGTGCGGTCTGCGCGGCAAACGCCATTAGCCATAAATAGGTTAGCGCGACAATCAATTCATTCCCGCAATAAATATGCTACCCTAGTGGGATACCCTACATAATTGAGTGGATTGAGTGATATGAATCGAACCCAGCTTCCCGAGCGTATTCTTCGCGTAATGCAGGCAATTAATGGCTACTCCATCGATGTGAATTTACGCATTTTTGACGAACCGGCCAAAACCGCACAAGCGGCAGCCGATCTATTGCACATTGAAATCGGACAGATTGCCAACTCGCTTATTTTTGAAGATGCGTTAAGCGGCCAATTGATCTTAATTATTACCTCCGGAGCTCATCGCGTCGATATTGATTATGTCAATCAAACCTGTGGTGTGAAACTGATCCGAGCCAACCCCGATCGCATTCGTGAAGAGACCGGATTTGTGATCGGCGGAATTCCCCCCGTTGGGCACAGCGTCCCCTTAAAAACCTATCTCGATCGCGCACTATTAAACTATGGCACTGTTTGGGCAGCGGCGGGCATTGCCGAAGCGGTCTTCTCCATTCGCCCCCATCTATTAGAGACAATTACCTCCGGCACATGGATCGATGTTTCATGTGAAACCGACGATTAATCACTCCCCCTTTAATAAATTTTAGGCAAATAAAAAGCGCTCACTTGGAGCGCTTGATCACTTAGTTATATGTCTACTCTTGGAATCCATTCTACCATGAGTTGTCTCTCTATTGAGGCTTTTTCACCACTAATTTTGATTCTAATTGAGGTGTGTTAATAATTGTGTCGGCAACGGGGCATGTTTTATCCACAAACTCGATAAATGCTTCCAGTTTTTCACGGGGCGCATCGCTCTCAAAGGTGTAAACCGAACGAATCGCACTGAATCCGATCTTCGCTTCAGGATCTTTTCCAAGATAGCCATCTGCATTAAAATCCCCTTCAAGATGCACTTCCACCGACTTCAAATCGATTCCGTGCGCCTGTGCAAACGCGCGCGATACGATGCACTTACACGCACCAAGCGCTCCGAGCAAAGCTTCAACCGGCGTCATCCCTTCATCGGTACTGCCGGCTTCTTTCGGTTCGTCCAAAATAATCGTATGTTGACGGGCATTCACTTCAACGCGTAAATCCCCTAATAGACGAGTAGTTGCACGATAAACTGTCTCTGCCATCTTTTTTCCTTTACACAAATAAACAAAACTCTATGTTCGCATGTTTGCGATCATAAAGCACTGTTAACTCGATTATTGTTTAGTCTGAAAATGGATTAAAGAGACGATTGGCGTAAAAGCCAATCCATCTACCAACTGCGCTTGCGTAGCGCCGTTTCGATATCGATATTGATACCGTAGTGATCAAGAAATGACTCCACGGTCTCCGCGATCGATTCACGGGCCACAAATTCGATATCACTGTTATGCGCTTTAAAGTCATCTTGGAGCGCATTAATATCGCTGGTCATCTTATCAAGCATACGCTGAATTTCAGCATTTGAAGGGTGTTCTTCCTCGATTTTACGAGTCACCTCGAGCATGCTCTCCTTGATTTTATCCACTAAAAACGTGGGGTAAAATCCATTTTGGTACATCCCTAATAAGTAGTAGGGTTTTTGGTTTTGTATCATCATAATATAACTCCTTTTTATTATTATTTATCAGGACACTTAACGATTCCCATCGTTACCTTGCGACAATTTAAGTCGTCCATAATGTTATAACATAAATATGACGGCTAAATGACGCATTTCAAGCGCTTTTTCATCAAAAAAATAAATGATAATGACACACTTGATAAATGATCAAATGGCCGGTTAAGCGCTATGGGGTTTAATACGGCAAATTCGCCGTGGTATTCGGTTTGTAAATCTATTGTTATTTTTGTTACAAAATGTTTAATTAAGTTAATTATTTGCCGAATAGAACAGTTTATTATAACAGGTCCGCGATTAAAATCAATCGTTCCTTTCAATTCCCTATCACTAGCAAAGGCGTAACCTTGCCCTTTATCGACCGATCCATCCTCGCAATTGCCAGAACATTTTCCGCCACTGCTTCAAACTCCCATCAATCCACCCTATAATGAAGCTCTATTTTTAGTTTGTTTCAACAAAAAGGTACACCATGACGCACGACCGCAACGGTTCGCATCTCCAAATCGGGCAATATAATCTTCTTCGCGTAATGCGCTCTAATAAATCCGGACTTTTTCTCGAAGGCCCTCGTAACGAAGAGATGTTTCTCCCGAAAAAAGAGATTCCGCGGGATCTTGACGCTAAACCGGGCGATCTGCTCGAACTCTTTGTCTATACCGATGGTAAGGGCCGTTTTGTCGGCACGACGCATAAACCTTATGCCACCGTCGGGCAATTTGTGGATCTGGAAGTGATTGAGATTAACGATATCGGTATTTTCCTTAATTGGGGTTTGCCGAAAGATCTTATGCTCCCTTTTAGCGAAGAGGTGGGCACGCTCTATAAGGGCGATTTTGCCGTGGTGTATCTCTATCTCGATCGCCTCAATCGCATCACCGCGACGATGAAATATGAAGGGCATCTCGATCAAACGCCTTTCCCCTATCAAGAAGGCGAACCGGTTAATCTCGTCGTTGCCGATAAAACTGGCATGGGCTTTAAGGTGATTATCGAGCATGCACACTGGGGGCTCATTCATAAAAATGAGGTCTTTATGGATCTCCATATTGGCGATGAAGTGGAAGGATTTATCAAGCGCATTCGTGAAGATGGCAAGATTGATGTCAGCCTGCAACCGACCCAAAGTAGCGCTCGCTCCGATCTTGAAAATCGCATTTTAGCGATGCTTGAAGAGAAAGATGGCGTGCTCCTTGTGAGCGATAAGAGCGATCCGGAATTGATTCATGAAACCTTTGGCGTGAGTAAAAGTAACTTCAAAAAAGCGACCGGCGCGCTCTATAAAGAGGGAAAAATCCTCATCGAACCTTATCAAATTACCCTCATTGGATTTGAAGGCTAACGCCAAAATATTCATTCAAAAAACTCATCAGAAGGCGGATCAATGCGATTCGCCTTTTCACATTCTCCCACGCAATGCTATGATATTCGAGTGACAAGGAGCATATTTGAATAATCATTTATAAAGGAGGCGACCGATGACTCAACCCATTTCACGCAGAGATTTTTTACACAAAATAGCGCATACCACAGCCGGTGCAGCGCTCTTACTCTCTCCGCTCACAACGTTCGCATCCGTAGCATCACCTGCACAAAAAACGCAACGTTTATCAGATAATCATCCCCATTTAGAGAATCTAATAATTCCTGAGCAACGCTCTCTTGATTTTGAATCGCACCACTTCCAATTTCGCAATTGGCGTTAAAAAACCGAGTCTAACATTAATAACATTCATAAACTCGGTCTTAAACATACGACTTGATGCTTTCTATGCTTTCTTTATAGGATGATTATTTGCGCTCAATGCTTGAGGTCATTGCTGGCGATTCTTTAATCGTTGCAGCGACTGGGCAAAATTGATCGATAAAGTCCGTAAACGTTTTTAACGCTTCATCGCTTGCATCACTTTCAAAAATATAACGCGTCCGAATTTCGGTAAAGCCTTGCGGGCCATCAGGATTAGCATCGCGATTAATCCCCAAATCCCCTTCAACTTCCACCTGCACACTCGTTACTTTAATGCCGTGTTTGCGCGAATAAGCCCGCACCATCATCACCTTACAAGCACCAATTGCACTCAGTAACGCTTCAACCGGCGTAATGCCCTCATCATCGGCTTCCGGCTGATCCAAAATAAACGACATCCCCCGCGATTCAGCCGTCACCTGAATGTTTTTGTTAAATGTAATCGTCGATTTATAGGTATTACTCGCCATGTTAGTTCCTTTTTAGTATGGGTTAGCTGGGTGAAAACGAATACTGTAACAGGTTTTACCTAGAGGGCAATGCTCAAGATAGTTGCCTAAAATATCCTATTGATATATTTTCTTATATTATATATTTTATTATCACTCTAAACAGACAAAAAAGGATCCCCGCAGTGCTCGTATTAAAAATTTTAGGCGTGCTTATCGCCCTTTTTCTCCTCCTTGGAAGCATTTTCGCGTTTAATGAACATTGCCAAGAAAAATTTGGACATCGCTTTTTTACCACGCCGATGTTAGTTGTATTAGGTGTTCTTGGCGGAGTGATGATGATCGGGCATTCGTGGTATGAATCCTCGCTTGAAACCTACTCCTCAGGCTACGAGCTCTTCAAAATTATTATTAATAGCGAAACCTCGAACGGTTTAGTGATGATGGCGTTATCCTTGTTTGCCTATATCGGCATTGCCATCTATAACTTTATCAAAACCAATTGGATCTATGGCTTTTTCGGCACCATTATTCAGTTTGGTCTACTCTCATTGATCGCCTATGTTGGAGCGGTGATACTGGTCATTGGAGGCCTTTTAGCCTTCTTCGGTTCAACCTTCTCTCAATCGGTCTATGTGGTCAATAAATAATTCAGTAATCATTAAGTAAATAACACACCCACAAAAAAGCCCTGCAAACACAGGGCTTTAATTTTATAAAAAATCGAGTAAATCGATTATTCTGCTTGACCGGTGACGGTGAAGTTTAGATCGCCGTCGATATGGACGATATCTTTCGGTTTAAAGTCGCCTTTAAGAAATGCTTTGGCAAGCTCGTTCTCAAGATGCGTTTGGATCGCACGTTTGAGAGGACGCGCACCGAAGATAGGGTCGTAACCAATTTCGCCAAGTTTATCGAGGCCATCATCGCTGATGGTGAGCGTAATTTCATGCTCAGCCATGCGGGCAATCACGCGGTCAACTTGCAATTTCGCAATGGAACGAATGTGCTCTTTCGCAAGCGGATGGAAGACCACGATATCATCGATACGGTTGATAAATTCCGGTCTAAAGTGCTGTCCGACCACGGTCATCACCGACTCTTTCATCGCATCATACTGATCTTTTGAATCAAGATCTGAGAGCGCACGCGCCTGCTCTTGAATGAGATCTGAACCCAAGTTCGAGGTCATGATAATCACGGTATTTTTAAAGTCCACCGTCCGCCCTTGACCATCGGTTAAGCGCCCATCATCGAGCACCTGAAGCAGGATATTAAAGACATCGGGATGCGCTTTTTCCACCTCATCGAGCAAAATCACCGAGTAAGGACGACGACGAATCGCTTCCGTTAAATACCCGCCCTCTTCGTAACCGACATACCCCGGAGGTGCCCCAATTAAGCGCGCGACCGAGTGTTTCTCCATAAATTCCGACATATCGATACGGATCATCGCATTCTCAGAATCAAAGAGGAAGTTCGCGAGTGTTTTGGTGAGCTCTGTTTTCCCAACTCCGGTTGGCCCTAAAAAGAGGAATGAACCGATCGGACGATTGGGATCAGATAATCCCGCGCGCGAACGGCGAACCGCATCGGATACCGCAGTAATCGCCTCTTTCTGACCAATCACATTTTCGCCGAGTACCGCTTCCATACGAAGCAGTTTTTCACGCTCTCCTTCGAGCATACGATTCACCGGAATGCCCGTCCAGCGCGACACCACATCAGCAATTTCCGCATCGGTAACGCGAGTACGCACCAATTTATGCGCCTCCTCCAAAGGTTTAGCTTCCTGCGCTTCTTTTAGCTGTTTTTCAAGCTCGGGAATGACCCCATATTGCAACTCACTCATGCGCGCAAGATTGCCGCGACGACCGGCATCTTCAAGCTCAATTCGGGCCTTATCCAGATCTTCTTTGATCGAGGTTGCGCCCTTCATCTCGCTCTTTTCTGCTTTCCAACGCTCTTCTAAATCGGCATACTCTTTCTCAAACTCCGCAAGCTCTGCTTCAAGCGCCGCTAAACGTTTTTTAGAGGCATCATCTTTCTCTTTTTTGATCGCTTCGCGCTCAATTTTAAGTTGGATGATTTTACGATCGAGCTTATCCATCGATTCCGGTTTCGAGTCGATCTCCATCCGAATCTGGCTGCCCGCCTCATCAATGAGGTCGATCGCTTTATCCGGCAATTGTCGATCGGTAATGTAGCGATTTGAAAGCGTTGCCGCTGCGACAATCGCGGGGTCTGTGATCTCAACGCCGTGGTGAATTTCATAACGCTCTTTAAGCCCGCGCAAAATGGCAATGGTATCTTCCACCGAAGGCTCTTCGACCAATACCTGCTGGAAACGGCGCTCAAGGGCGGCATCTTTTTCGATATATTCACGATATTCATTGAGCGTTGTCGCCCCGATACAGTGCAGCTCACCGCGAGAGAGGGCCGGTTTTAATAAGTTCCCCGCATCCATCGCGCCATCGGTTTTACCCGCGCCCACTACCATGTGAATTTCATCGATAAATAAAATGATCTGCCCTTCCGCTTTTTGAAGCTCGTTGAGCACCGCTTTTAGACGCTCCTCAAACTCCCCGCGGAATTTCGCACCGGCAATGAGCGCCCCAAGGTCTAAGGATAAAACGCGTTTTCCTTTCAATCCTTCTGGCACTTCATTATTTAAAATCCGCTGCGCTAAACCTTCCACAATCGCGGTTTTACCGACGCCCGGCTCACCAATTAAGACCGGATTATTTTTAGTACGGCGAGAGAGCACTTGGATCGCGCGGCGAATCTCATCATCACGACCGATCACCGGATCCAGTTTCCCCGATTCCGCTCGCTCCGTCAGATCCACACAATATTTATTCAACGCTTCACGGTTCGATTCCGCATTGGCATCTTGCACGCTCTCTCCTCCTCGCACGGCGTCAATCGCTGTTTTAAAGGCGGCCAGCGTAATCCCGCTCTCTTTAAGCACTTTCGCTAAATCGCGATTTTCATCTAAAATCCCGAGAACAAATACCTCCGAGGAGAGATAACTATCCCCACGGCGATTCATCTCTTTTTCCGCGGCAATTAAGACGCGCTGTAAATTTTGGCTAACGTGCAGATCATTCGAGCCTTCCACTTGGGGAAACTTCGCAATGAGCGCATCAATTTTTTGATTAAGATCCGTTAAATTGGCTCGGCATTGGCGAAATAACGGCACCACCGAGCCCTCTTTTTGGCTTAGCATCGCACTTAAAACGTGCTCGGGCTCAATATATTGATTGAGATTGGCGAGCGCGAGACTCTGCGCGGCACTTAACGCATTTAAAAAGGCGGCGGTAAATTTATCTTGATTCATTGAAGAACCTCCTAAAACAATATTTCTTTACTGTTATTAATAATGGGGATCTTTTTACGGGTTTCAAGAACTATTTGATAACTTTAATAGCTCATTCATCTCACTCTAGCACGCCGCTATGACAGAACCGATATGTTAAGAAAATGAGGCGTTCGCAGACTCTTTTCAAGGCAAGATGTCGACTTTAATCGGCAATTTATTCAAAATGCCCCCTCTAAAACTCACAATGTGATTAATATCAATGAGTTTAGTGATTAAACAATGCATTATTGATGATAACCGTCTATTTAAATCACTATCCTTTTGAAAAGAGAGGTTTTTTATGAAATCCTCACGCGTACAGGGATTTACCCTCATTGAGCTCTTAATTGTCCTTGCCGTTCTTGGGTTATTATCGGCGTTTGCGATGTCGCTCTATCGTGATTATGTGCGCCGTACTCATGTCGGTGAGGGCATTCAACTTGCCACAGCCGCCCGCAATGCGCTTGGCGAAACCCACGGCATCTATGGTTATATCTATAAAAATGTGGCGCAAGGTAATAATTTTGCTTACGCCCTTGCCAATCCCCGAGAGTTTACCGGCAATGCCGTCTATTCAATTACAGTTGGTGAAACCTATCCCAATGAGATTGTGATTCGCTATAACGAAAAACTCGATCTGATTAATTATCGTGAAGTGCATATGCGCGCAATCTCCGAGCATGGCTCGCTTCGCTGGTATTGCGGGGTCTATGAGAAAAATCCCCTCTCGGTGGATATTAAAGATCTTCCGGGAAATTGTCGCAACGTCTTTGATAGCACCGGATTTAATCAAAATCTAGCTTGGAGCGGCCAATTGATGGATGTTCCCAACTATACCGCAGGTCCTTAAACCTCATGAGTTAACGCTCAACACCTGTATTTCTCCTCTGCCTCTGACAATGCTTCATCCTTCCTGAAATAACCTCTACTCATTGTCAAGGGCACTAAAAAGCCTGGCGCTCGCAAAGAACGTCAAGCTTTTTTCTCTTCATTTCAGGGGATGGCTAGAGCCCCCTTTTTCTGATCACTCTCGTTATTTATTCGGTCTCTTCAACAATGGTACGCCCCGGAAGCACAAGGTTAAGCACGAGTGCTAAGAGCGAGCCCACCGTAATCCCTGATTTTAAAATCTCTTGGAAGAAATCAGGAAGGTTGCTTAACACTTCAGGGCGCATCGTTACCATTAGCCCGCAGCCAAGTGATACCGCAATGATTAAACCATTACGTTTACTGTTATCCACTGAACCGAGCATTTGAACGCCAGCGGTCACAATCATCGCAAACATCATCAATCCCGCACCGCCTAATACTGGACGTGGAATTGAGAAGATGAGCGCGCCAAAGACAGGGAAGAGTCCCGCGATCACTAAAAGTACACCGGTGAGTGCGACAACGTGACGGCTCGCAACGCCGGTGAGTGAGATCACCCCGATGTTTTGTGCAAATGAAGAGAAAGGGGTTGTGGACATCACTGCCGCAAGCGCTGAGCCTAATCCATCACATAAAATCCCGCCTTTCATATGTTTACCAGTAATTTTTGTGCCGGTCGCTTCACCGAGCGCGAGGAAGTTCCCGCTCGATTCAACAATGGTCACAAGGTAGGCAATGCTCATACCGATAATCCCTGAGATGGGGAAGCTCAAACCAAAGTGAAGCGGTTGTGGTAAGGCAAAGAGTTCTGCATTTTGAACCGAACTCACATCCACAAGGCCTAAGTTTAAGCCCATCACTTTATCTAAAATCGCCGCCACTAAATAGCCCACCATCATGCCGATCACAATGGCCGCCGAGGCGAAAATCCCCCGTCCCCACTGAACAAGAACGATCACCAGCGTCATCACAAAAGTGGCTAAACCGATATTGGCAATGGAAGCGTAATTGGCATCGCCCACTTGCCCGCCGGCAAACCAGTCAACGCCCACAGGAATGAGACTGAGACCGATCATTGTAACCACTGTTCCCGTTACAACCGGTGGGAAGAGTTTACGAATCTGGGGCATAAAGAAACTGCCGATAATCATCACCAGTGACGCCACAAGCGAAGAGCCTAAAATGCCCGACATATTCGCAGGACCATCCGGGTTATAGCCCACCGCTAGCGCTGCAGCAACGAAGGTAAAACTCGTCCCCATTACCGAAGGAAGACGAATTCCGATCGGACCAAGGCCGCGACATTGGATAAAGGTGACAACGCCGGACACTAAAAGCGCAGCATTAACAAGGGCAACGGTATCTTCACTTGGAAGCTGTAAAACGCCCCCGATGACAAGAGGCACCGCGATAATACCGCCGAGTGCGGCTAATAGATGTTGGGCGGCAAGAAGCCATGATAAGCCGAAGGAAGGTTTATCATCTACGTTATATAACAATTGATTATTCATATTTGAACTTTTTGAGACAAAAGGGAGGAGGAAAATCGATATCAATTTTGCCTAAAGCGCGTCTCAAAAATAAGAGGTGAGCCATCCAATCTCAACAGAGCTTATTTTATAGATGCAGTCGTAACTGATAGCGAAAATAAGCAAAATTCCTATCTTGCGCGGTATTGTACAGCAAAATTAAAAAAAGAGGCGAAAAGGCCTCTCTTTTTTATCTTAACTGTAAGATACTTTAACGGCGTTAAAAAATCTGGCTCCACTCATAGAGCTCATCTTGAACCGCCCCTCGGCTCACCGAACAGCCACCACAGCCGCCGCTTGCCGTGCACGAGCCACATCCACCGGCTGACACGCGCGTTACTAATCCTTTGCCGATCCAGCGCTCAACCATCTCTTTTGCCACATCCATCGGGAGATTGAAATGATTGGCAAGACGCTGCAGGCTCACGATCTCTTCGGTGCGAATATAGTCGCGAATTTGAATGAGTAACATTAGCAGCAGTTCCCTTTTTTCGAGGAATCACAGCGACGCGGCTCAACAGGCATCGATTCCGCAGATAGAACTCCGAGGCGCCCTAAAAGACGAAGAATTCCCATCATCACCACAAAACCAACGCCAATGCCGATAAGCCAATAGAGCGCACTTTGATTCCCCGCCGATCCTAAGAGCGATGCTTGGAAATAAGCCGTTGCCAATCCCCAACCGAGTACAAAGGTCCAGACCGCTACCATCACCGTCCAGCGCGCGCCGGCTTCACGATAGACCGCCCCGAGCGCCGCAACGCACGGCGTATACAGGAGCACGAAAATTAAGTATGCCATCACCGCCGCTTTTGATCCAAAGAGCGCGCTAATGTGGCTCACCGCCGTATCGTCAATCTCGTTATTTTCTTTGACCGTATCAAGATCGCCATCGGCCATCTCATCGCGAATTCCAAGTGGATCTAAAAATTTCGCCGGAAGCTCACTTAAATTCTCACCGATCGATGCCACCGCTTCTTTCGCTGAGTCGATAAAGTTAAAGCCCTCGTCCTCATCATCACTCACGCCATCCATCTGCGCGTAGAGCGAATTGAGCGTTCCGATCACCGATTCTTTAGCAAAAATCCCGGTAAAAATCCCAACCGTTGCTGGCCAATTCTCTTCAGTGATTCCCATCGGCTCAAAGACCGGCGTAATCGCTTTACCCACGGATGAAAGCACCGAATTTTCCGAATCTTCATTGCCAAAAGTGCCATCAGTGCCCCATGTATTTAAAACGCCAAGAAGTGCAACCACTAAGATAATCGCTTTACCCGCTTTGGTGATAAAGCTTTTTAAGCGATCCCACGAATGGAGCATTAAGCCTTTAAAGGTTGGCAAATGATAGGCCGGAAGCTCCATAATAAAGGGCGTAATCGGGCCTTTTAAGATCGAATGTTTGAGCATAAATCCGGTAAAAATCGCCACGATGATTCCCAAGAGATAGAGCCCATAGACCACCGCTCCGCCATTTGACGGGAAAAAAATCGCCGCAAAGAGCGCATAAACCGGAAGTCTTGCCCCACAGGACATAAAGGGAATCATCATAATCGACATCAATCGGTCGCGGTGACTTTCGAGCGTGCGCGTTCCCATAATGGCGGGAATATTACAGCCGAAGCCGACGAGCATCGGCACAAACGCTTTCCCGGGAAGGCCGATCGCGCGCATTCCACGGTCCACCACAATGGCCGCCCGCGCAAGATAGCCGGAATCTTCCAAAAAGGAGAGACAGAGGAACATCGCCCCGATCACCGGAATAAAGGAGGCGACGGTTTGAATCCCCGCCCCGATCCCTTTCGCTAAGATCGCCACCATCCAGTTCGGCGCGTTCACGCTCACGAGTAATTGTTCAAATCCATCCACAAAGATAGCGCCGGCTAAAATCTCAAAGAAATCGATAAAGCTTGAGCCGACGTTGATCGCCACATGGAACATTAAAAACATCACCAAGAGAAAAACAGGAATTCCCGTAATTCGTCCAAGCGCAATTTTATCGAGCCACTCATTGACCGCAGAATTAGCAACGCCAACGGTTTTTACCACCGCTTTAGCAAGCTCATCGATCGCTTCATAGCGCGCGGAAGCAAGGGCAATATCAAGCTCCCCATCGGCTAAATTCGCAAGTGACTGACGGCAGGTCACAAGCGCCTCGCCATCCTCTTTCGTTAAAGTTGTGTGAAGGTGATTTGAACCAAAGAGCACCTCGATCAATTCCCAGCGGCTGATCGATTTTAGATTTGAACTATCTGGAAGCGCGCTAAAAAACGCCTCAACAATTGCGCTCGCACGCTCATTTAAGGTTTTAACGCTCGGCGTAGGTGTTTCAATGGTTTTGTGGGCTAAAAAAGCTTTTAACTCGCTCACCCCACGATTTTTACTCGCGCTCACCGGAATTACCGGACAACCAAGCGCTTTAGAGAGCGTTTCGATCTGAATATCGAGCCCATTTAATTTGGCCATATCCATCATATTGAGCACCACCACCATCGGGCGCTCAAGATCGAGTAATTGATAGGTTAAATAGAGATGACGCTGCAGATTTGAGGCATCAATAATATTGACGAGGATCGAGTCTGAATCCTCATTTAAAAAGTGGCGCACCACCAATTCATCTTGCGAAATATCATCGCCCGACGCTTCAAAGGCATAGGTTCCGGGAAGGTCGATCACCTTGACGGTATCGCCCTCGTAGGTAAATTCACCGCTCTTTTTATCAACCGTGACGCCCGCCCAGTTGCCGACGCGCTGTTTACTGCCGGTTAACGCATTAAAAACCGTGGTCTTTCCACAGTTAGGATTTCCAATTAGAGCAATTTGTCGCGACATCGATTAATCCACCTGTTTAATGTGGATCGCTTTCGCTTCACTTTTACGAAGACAGAGTTGAAAGCCACGAATCGAAATCTGAATCGGGTCGCCCATCGGCGCAACACGCACCACCGACACTTCAGAGCCGGGAGTCACACCCATTGCCAATAATTTACGGCGAAACGGTTTAGCTTCATCCAAAAATGAATGAATGGTAGCTTTTACCCCAAATGGCAGTTGATTTAGCGTCGTCATTTCATCATCCTTCTTATGAGAAATAGATAAGTTTGTGATTGTAAATATAGTATGTTTGAGAATCATTCTCAATACATTTTAATTATCACATTCGATAATTTGATAGAAAATGACAAAGATCAAACCTTATTGACGCAATCAACTCGTTATCGGTTTTTTGAGACGTCAATCCCAATCCAACGAAAACGCGCGATTTCAGCCTAAATCGGGGCTAAAAAGCATTCAATTGCCCCTCTTTTTGCCTATTTTTATGAAGAAGAATTCCGCTAAAAATTCCTCATGACGACGCGGCAAAAAGAGAGGTCTTATCCTATTTATTGATCTACATCAGCATTAGCTGATCCCGATATTGGATCCACACTAATTGAGCTGTTTAATGACGCTCGCATCACTTTGTGACGCAGGAGCATCATTGGGTTCATCGCTTGCTTCATGCTCCGCTTGGTAGATCTCCTGATAGACTGTTTTCGATTTGCAACTTGCAGCACCTTTTGCGCCGCTCATGCAGCCTCCTTTAGATTGACTGCAGCCGCTGCAGCCCTTCTTTTTCACTAATTTAATATAGAGATAGAAGAGCGCAACGCCGAAAAGGGCCAGTACAATGATCGTATCCATGGCTATTTCATATCTTTCACTTGCACCCAGATCACCGCATCTTGGCTCAATTCTTTGCCTTGATACTGATCATCGGGACCAACGCCCACCGCGGCAAAGCCCCACCAGCCCGCTTTCGGAATCCCGAAGGTAAACGTGCCATTGGCATCGGCTTTAATCACCAGCGTCACAAAACTATCTTGCGGCGCTTCAATGTTGGTGGGGCCTGTTTTATTGCCGGTAATATCGATCTCAGAATTTAAATATTCAATCTCAATTTCCGCAAAGGGCACCGGTTTTCCTTCACTCATCACAACGCCTGAAAAGGTGGAATTGGTCCAGATCGCATAGGGTTTTGTGAGCGGGATAATCTCAGTTTTTAGCCCAAGCTCGCTCTCCCAATCGGTTGGCATGCCCGCCACATTCACCACCACTTTAGTGATCTGCTGAATGTAGGTATCTTCATTTTTCTCAAAATAGGGCGCCGGCGTTAACACAAAGAGATGATCCCCCATCCCGCGGGCTTTATAATCGGTCTCAAAAGCATTTGCACGATTGTTAGTGCCCTGCCATGTGATCGATTTAAGCGTCCCTTTCAGGTCGGTTTTTTTCTCTTTATGCACCACATAAAACTCTTCCGGCTCGCCCATATCCATCGTATGTTCATCGGCAAACGGGTGGGTAAAGACGAGCTTTAATGGAATGGTCGCCCCTTGATTGAGCGCCGATTCCGGCGTATAGAGCATCTGAAAGTGAGCGTTAGCACTGCCGCCAAGCATGGCAAAGAGTAACGTGGAAAGCGTAAATAACTTTTTCATGGAGATCCTTTTAATTAAATTTAATTGAATTGAATCGAACTATTTAAATAGGGAATGAGGCAAAATTAATTAATCTGACTGCCTTTTAAGATCACTTGGTGCCCGTCGCCGGCATCAAATACCGCGCTGTAATCGCCCTCTGGCTTCTCAAAATTGACGCTATTGAGCGCATCAAATTTCATCTCGATCACTTTTTTGCCTGCTTGTTCCACATAAAAATTGACGCCGCTTGCGCTACTGCCATCGCTAAATCCGCCTTCGCAGGTGATGGTTTCATCGCCCTCATCAAAGCAAGAAAGGAGCGCGGTGTGGGAAAATGCCGCAGGTGAAAAGACTAAAAGAGCGACGGTTAGGAGTGTTTTTTTCATAATAAAGTCCTCGTTAATGGATAAAATGAATCAATACAACAATGAATAAAAATCGTTACGAATGTCTGTAGGTATATTGGGCGTCCTCACTCTCGGGGAAACGGCGTTTTAGAGGCCGGCGCATAAAGCCCAGCAAGAGGGTAATTCCCACAATGGTGCTGTAGAAATAACCCATCATCTCCGTCCCACTCCAAGCAAAATAATTGCCGAGAGTAAAAAAGAGCGACGCAAAGAGAAGCCCTAGCCCAAAGGGCATAAAGATCGCTAGCAACATTAATTTATAGGAGTTCACATTGAGCTTTACCACCACCATCGAGGCAATGCACGGAGGCGTAAAGATCATGAAGATCAGCATTGCTGCCGCATGAAGGGCGCTATATCCCACCGCATCACTGCTAAAAGCCTCTTCAGCGCGCTCGGCGTTACCCGACTCGTAGATCGATCCGATGGTGGCCACCGCACTTTCCCGCGCGGCAAAGGAGCTTAAAAATGCTACGTTAATGCGCCAATCAAAGCCCGCCCATTCGGTGACCGGCTCTAAAAATCGGCCAAACATTCCTAAAAAGGAGTTACTAATGCGCTCGTTTTTAATCTCATTTTGCAGTAATTGCCCTTGTTGCGAGAGTTTACGAATCTCCCTGTTAATCGCGCGGGCTTCTTTATCGGCAGGCTTAATAAATTTATAAAACTCCGGTGAATTTTGAGCGTATTTAGTATCCACTGCCGCGGCTTTTTCCGGTGATTGGGAGGCGGCCATCCGATCGGCGCGATAGCGATTATTAAGATTAATCAGCGCGTAGATCGCTTTTTTATCGTTCACTTCCGCATAATAAGGCGAGTTTTGAATCGCCTCGTCATACTCCATCAGCATCACATCAACACGATGATCGATCTCAAGCTGTTTCTCTTTTGAAATCCCGGGAAATTGGAGGAGCACAAAGAGCACTACCGCCACCGCCATCACAATCGTTCCCACTTTATGAATGTAGAGCCAAATGCGTTGAATCGCGCGGAGCATCACCCCTTTTAGCGTCGGCAAATGATACGGCGGCAGCTCCATAATAAAGGGCGTACGCTCCCGATGTTTTAAGATGGTGAGCGTTAAAATCCGCGCTATGCTCAGCGCAATAAAGAAAGTAATTGTCGAGATAAAAAACATCATCAGCGACATTGTGCTCGCAAAAAATGCACCCAAAATCAGCGTATAAAAAGGCACTTTCGCCAAGCAATTCATATAGGGCACCGTCATAATGGTCGCAATGCGCGCCTGCTCATCGGCAATGCCTTTCGTTGCCATAATCCCCGGCACCGCGCACCCCCCAACAAACGCACCGCCAAGCACTAACGGAAGCGTCGATTGGCCATGAAGCCCGTAACGATTAAAGACGCGATCGAGCACAAAGGCGATTCGCGGCATATAACCGGTATCTTCCAAAATCGCGATAATCATAAATAAGATAAGGAATATCGGCACATAATTAAGGAGTGCGAGCGCACTGTTCACCAGCCAAATGCCAAGCTCGGTGACAAGCGGTACCTCGATAAAATTAGGCTCAGGAAGGAGCGAGACAATAAAGTTTTTTAAGGTCGCAAGATAGGGCCACGTATAATTGGTGAGCGCATAGCCTTTGACGATGGAGAGCTCGTAGGTGCCATAGATCACCAGCCCCAAAATAAGAAAGGAGAGCCAACGATTGAGCACGACTTTATCAATAAGATTCGTGAGCGTCGGCTTTTTGTCTAAAGGTTCTGACACGCACGCCTCATAGATCAAATTCGCTGCTCGATAACGCTCCGCCGCCACAATCGAATCGATCGTTTGAGCCGTTTTGTTTAGATCTTTATCGTGAACACCCTGATTGTCCCGATCGTCTTGATTGTCAGTCACCGGATGCAACTGCTCCATAAACGCGGGCACACGGTCTTCAATTCGTTCGATTACCGTCTGATTATTTTCTAAGACTTTTAACGCAAGCCAGCGGGGATCAATTTGATTGCACAGTTCAGAAAGTAACGGTTCGGCGGTTAAGAGCGATTCCACTTGATTGAGCTCTGTCTCAATTTCTGAGTAAGTATGGGGGCGCTTTTGAGGCGAAGTATCAACTGCCCCATCGGTTTTCGCCGCTAACATCGCCGTTAAAATCGCTTCTTTGCCGATCCCTTTTGAGCCCACCGCTTCAATGACTGGGACGCCTAGCGCCCCCTCAAGGGCGGCCCGATCAAGGGTTAAGCCGCGGCGTTTTGCGATATCCATCATATTGAGCACCACGATCACCGGTTTACCGATCTCAAGGAGCTGAAAGGTGAGATAAAGACTCCGCTTTAGGCACGAGGCATCAATCACGTTGATAATCACGTCCGGATCATCATCTAAAAGATAGGCCACCGTCGCTTTCTCTTCCATGGAAAAGGCGCTAAAGGAGTAGGTTCCGGGAAGATCGACGAGCTCGATCATCTCCCCTTTGTAACTAAGTCGCGTGCTCTTTTTCTCCACCGTTACGCCGGGATAGTTAGCAACGCGCTGATTGACGCCACTCATCATGGTGAAAATGGTGGATTTCCCGCAGTTTGGTTGCCCCGCTAATGCTGCTTTAATCATGCGCCACCCGATCGATCTCGATCATGCGCGCTTCATCACGACGAAGGGTGACAAAATAGCCCAAAATTTCCACCTCAAGCGGATCGAGCAGCGGCGCTGAACGCACCATCGCCACCTCAGCCCCCGGGATAAATCCCATGTTAAACAGCTTCTGGCGCAATACCCCATCGCTGTGAACGGCTTTAATCACCGCCCGTTGGTTACTCTGTAATCGATCGAGCGCTAGCGGAATCTCTTGGAACATCTCGCACCTTTTATTTAATTCAAAAATATAATGACAATGAGAAGCATTATCAATGAGAGCTTTTAAAAATGCAAACGACTCTCATTAAACGCTAAACCAATTGATATTATGATGTTTTATCCGGTTTTAATTATTTTAGGCGGGATCGGTTCTTGCCATTTATCGCTGATTTTAAGGAATCTTTCTTTGACGAAACCCATTGATTTTATCGTCTTGAGCCACGTTGTAATTGAACTCTATTTTTGTTTGAGAATTATTCTCAATATATTTTATCTATCACTATTCTGGATTTGATAAGGAAAAGTAAAGAAGGTTCAATCTTTTTAAATCAGGGGCTTGCAAAAAGTCGACACAATTTATTATAGTGTGATTTACAGATCATAATATAGATCAAAGTTTAGGGGACCGATTTAAATATAATAATAAAAACATGGCTCACCGCCTCGATTTTTGTGGGCCATAAAGGTAAGGATAGAATCATGATTCACAATGTGCACTTTTTCTGGCAACGCTTTAAAGCGCTCGAATCCTCGTTACAGACACTTCCGGTGAAAACGCGTATGGCGCGCGTCAATCGTCTGCTTAAAGAGTGTGGGATTGAGCTGATTGCAGAGATCTATAAAGAGGCGCCGAATGAGATTATTTTTACCGCCGATGGGGATGTTACCCTCTTTGAAAAGGTGCTTAAGATGGCAGCTTCTGCCCCGCGCTTGCAATACTTTACCATCTACCCGTTTCGCCAAGCCTGCGATGTGACCGATCTCTATCTCGATTGGGATAATGGGCTTCGCCTTGGTCACGATGATATTTTGCTCGATTACAGTTTTGAAAAACGCCGTTTTGCACTCACCATTGCCACCCATAAAACCATTCCCGAAGCGATTTTAGAAGAAGCACAATACCTGGTGTTTTTACTCTTAGATTACGCGCTCGGCGAGTATGAATTTGAGACGAAAGTGGGCCGTGTCGCGTTTGAAAAAAGCCCGGTTCATTTAACAAAAACGCTCTCAATTTCGGAGTTTAGCCAATGCTATAAAGAGTTTTGGCATCAACATTTAGGCCACAGCGGAGTCTATCCTGAGATCGATCATCAAGCGTGGGATTGGTCCTCCTTTGAGCTTATCGATCCTTACGATTCAGTGCCTTTTTTAATGCGCCGGAATGAGACTGCGAACGCCCTTGTGGGCGATCCAAACTACCCCTATTATGTGGAGATCACCCTGCCAGAATCCCACGAAAAAAGCGAAACCTTTGACCGAATTCGCGTTCTCGAAGAGCAGGTCGATGAGGCGCTTCACCGCCTTCGTTACGCCATTCATACCCATAGTATGCGTCATCACATAAATACTCCTCGGCAGACTTTAGGGTATTACGTCAGCGATGTGGAGTGCATTAACAGTTTGCAACAAAAGTTTGTGGAATTTGGCCCAAATCTCGCCATCGATTACCACTACGATCCGGGCTGGAGTCACTATTTGCAATTTGTAGAATAGGGCTTATTTCAAAAGTAGAGCGATTATCATTAAGGTTATTTTAATGCCTTTAATAATCGCTCTTTTGATTATTTTAATAATCTGAAAATCGACTATTATTCATACCATTAATAATCAATTCAATCGATTAGATAGCATCGACACATAAGCCGATCAATTAAGATGCTCAGTTAAACGCGCCACAATGTCATGCTCATTTCGATATTTTGCTAAATCAAGAGCCGTATAACCTTTCGCCACAATCGATGGATCGGCCTGTTGACTTAAAAGGTATTCCACAATCTCCGTTAAGCCCATCTCAGCGGCGCGGTGGAGTGCAGTAAAGCCATTATGATCGGTCGCATTGACGCGGGCATCATGCTCAATTAGCATCTTCACAAGATCCAGCTCTCGAAGCTGTACAGCGTCCATTAGCGGTGTTGTTCCTGCGAGGCTCAATCCTTCCACATCAGCGCCTTTTTCAAGCAGCAGTTCCGCCATTTTTTGATCCTTCGCATAGAGCGACCAATGAAGGGGGCGAAAACCATCTTGCGCCAAAAGCTCAATATCCATGCCCTGCTCTAACTGCGTTTCCACCTCTTCATATTCACCATTGGCGATCGAGATATGGAGCGCCGTGGTTGAGCGAAGTTCCGCGTCCGTTTCATTACGATATTCTTCATCAAAAACGCCCACAATGGCCTTATAACCAAAAAGCACAAACGCCCACACGGCGGCTTCATTGGGCGTGGTTTCCAAAGATTTTGGAAGAGGCACGGGGGTAATATCATTGAGCGCATGGCTTCGCATTAAATAATGGAAAATCGCTTCGGTATAGCGCTCCGTTTCAAGGCTTGCATCATCCAAAAACGCGCCCTCAATCCATTTAACATAGAGCGTATCGCCCTCTTGAGAGACCCGCGCACGCACCACCACTTCCCGTGTCCAACTGCGCACCATATAGATAAACGCGCCATCATAAAAGATCGCCCATTTATGCTCCATCTGCGTCGGGATAAAGAGCGAACCGGGATAGAGTTTATCGGCCACTTTATAGCTCAGTGTGCTCTCAATTTTTCGTTTATTGTCTGGCTGATTACCACTAAAAGATGAGCCATCTTCAATGCCGTACGAACGCGCATGAATCGACGCTTGCGGATCTTTTGACGAGCCGATCATCTGCAGCGTGATGGGGCGAAGATCGATTAACTGTACGCCAAAGGGATTTTTTTCAGCCACGATGGTGGGAAGATGGTCAACTTCAACCGCTTTTTGCGTCATAACGCGCTCCTTTTAAGGTGAATATTTCAATCCAATAACAAGCCCTCTATCTTACCAAACCTTCTATCGTCATAGGGACAAGAGTGATAAAATACTCCCTCATTTTTCGTTCTTTTCGCCCCAATTTCCCCGATTTAATGCCTATGTTTGAGATTCTCTACCACGATGATGCGCTCGTTGCGATCACTAAACCCGCCGGTTATTTTGTGCACCGCTCCATGCTCGATCCCCGCAATAAACAGATCATTTTGCAAAAGTTGCGTCAGCAGATCGGCCAATATCTCTACCCGGTTCATAGGCTCGATCGGCCTACCTCGGGCGTCCTTATTTTTGCACTCAATGAGGATTCCGTTCGCCACATTGCCCATCAATTTACTCACAATACGCCCACCAAAATCTATCATGCGGTGGTGCGCGGCTTTGTTGGTTCAGAGATTAAGAAAATGGATGCCCCGCTCAAGCATGAGCTTGAAGACCCTGATGCTGAGGAGCCGATTGTCTATCAAGAATCGCTCACCTACTGTCGCGGCCTTGCCCAATGTGAACTTCCGCTTCCTGTCGGGCGATATGAGACTTCGCGCTACTCCCTTGTGGAACTGCAACCGATCACCGGACGTACCCATCAATTGCGCCGGCATCTCAATTATGCCGCTCACCCCATCGTTGGCGATTCAAAACATGGAGATCTGCGCCACAATAAGTCGATTCAGACCCATTTCCACAACGAACGGTTAATGCTGCACGCCTCCTATTTAACCCTCAATCACCCTGAAACGAATCAGCTGCTCACGCTCCATTCCCCCTTTCCCGAAGAATTTCGCACGCTGTTAACCGCGATGAATCTTCCAAGTGATAATCCGCCCCTTATTCCGCTCCATAGCCGGTGAGAATCAACGCCAATTTCCCGGCGACTTTGCTATGATGAGGACTTACGAATTAATCGAGGTGACTCACCATGCTAAAACAGATTCCCCCCGTAACCCGGGCCCTGCTTTTCATTAATATCGGCCTCTATGTAGTGACGCAGTTACTCAGCGCAAACGATGTTTCGCTCACGATTTTGCTCGGCAGTTACTATCCTGAATCGCTCAATTTTAAGTTCTGGCAACCGCTCACCCACATGTTTATGCACGGTGGTACGGGACATATCTTTTTTAATATGTTCGCGCTATTTATGTTTGGCTCATCGGTGGAAACCCATCTCGGGCAAAAACGCTTTCTCATCCTCTACTTTTTAGCAGGCATCGGCGCTTTTTTACTCTTTAACGCGCAGAGTTTTCTCCATGTCGCAAACTATAAAGCGGAACTTTTACAGCTTGACCTCGATCCTGAGCTCATTCGCAAGCGCATGCATTTTATCGATCTTAAAGGGACACTGCTCAATCCGATGATCCCCAATTTAGAGATCGCCCGCGATCTTGCCTATAGTTACATCACCCCGATGGTGGGCGCATCCGGTGCGATCTATGGCATTTTAGTGGCCTATGGATTGATGTTCCCAAACTCAAGCCTCATGCTGGTATTTCTCCCCTTTCCCATTAAGGCAAAATATTTTATTCCCGGCATTATGATCCTTGAGATCATTTTAGGTTTAATGAATTTTTCATGGAATCCGGTGGCGCACTTTGCCCACATTGGCGGCGCGATTGCTGGGCTCATCATCATGCTCTACTGGCGCTCTCAAGCGAAAAAACGCCGTTATTAACGATCACATATAAGGAGATTGATTTGATTCAAACGCTAAAAAATGCCCTGCTCACGTTTTTATTTATCATCATTAACCCCTTTACCTTTGCAGGCGAAACGCTCTCAATTACCGATCACGAATTGATGCAGGTGGCCGATAAAATCTTTATGAATGAAGCGAGTGGCAATCCCGATAAACTGATTACATGGAACCAAGGGGAAAACTTCCCATCGCTCGGGATCGGGCATTTTATCTGGTATAAAGCGGACGAAGTGGAACGCTTTGAGGAGACCTTTCCCGGGCTTGTCACTTTTTTAGAACAAAAAGGAGCGAAACTTCCCTTTATTTTAGTGCGCCATAAAACCGCTCCGTGGCCCAATCGCGAGCATTTTCTTACCAATCAAAATAATGCCTCCGCCACGGCGCTCAAAGAGTTTTTATACCAAACTCGCGATCTACAAATTCTCTATATTTTTAAGCGTCTACAAACGGCGCTCCCGAAAATGGAGGCCGCCTCCCGATCTCCGCAAAAAGTGCGCGATAATTTCTACGCCGTTGCGAATGCCAAAAATGGGCTCTACGCACTGATCGATTATGTTAATTTTAAAGGGGAAGGCATCAATCCCAATGAGCGCTATAAGGGTAAAGGTTGGGGGCTTTTGCAAGTGTTAGAAGGGATGCCCCATCTTCCACAAAACGCCTCCACCGCTCTCTCTCATTTCCGCGAATCGAGTAAAGCGCGCCTCTCTGAACGGGTGCAAAATGCCGATCCCGCCCGCAATGAAAATCGCTGGCTTCAAGGCTGGCACAACCGTTGCGATACCTATCGTTAGGTTCAATTAATGAATAAGAAGCTTTAACGAATCAGGGTTTGTGGATAACTCTGTGAATAATCCCTGTATAACACAGGGATTTTTTATGGATAACCGATCGATCTCCATCAATCAAGCGCTCTACCAATGGCGTATAATTAGCCCATCATTGCATAAAAAATTTAATTAAAAGGAGAGATTATGACGACCTCAATGACACACGCTTCCATTTCCTGGAATGAGGCGGGAGAGCCGATGTCTGAGCATTTTGAGGATCGTTATTTCTCCTCCGATGATGGGCTTTTGGAAGCGCGTTATGTCTTTCTCGCTCATAATAATTTAGCTAAACGTTTTTCAGAACTTGCGCCCTATGAAACCATCACCATTGCTGAAACCGGCTTTGGCACCGGGCTCAATTTTTTAGCTACCTGGGAACTCTTTTGTAAAAATGCGCCCGCAACATCCCATCTTCATTTTTTAAGCGCCGAACTCTACCCGCTCTCCCACACCGATATGAGCCAAGCGCTCTCCCGCTGGCCAGAGCTTACCCCGCTGATTGAGGAATTTCTCAGTGTTTATCACGGCATTCATGAGGGCTTTCAAACGCTCTCATTGATGGAAGGACGCATCACGCTCACCTTAATGATTGGCGATGTGAAACAGGTGATTCCCAAGATCAAAGGAGAAGTCGACGCGTGGTTTTTAGATGGTTTTGCCCCGTCAAAAAATCCTGAGATGTGGAGCGAGGAGCTCTTTACTTTACTTGCGCAAAAATCCCGAATTGGCGCGACCTTAGCGACCTTCACCTCCGCCGGATTTGTACGGCGCGGCCTCATTCGCGCTGGGTTTGAGATGCAAAAAGATCAAGGCTTTGGCATTAAACGCGAGATGCTGTTTGGATTTTATGCGCCCGATGAGGACTATCTTAATCGGCGCCTCACCCGTAAAGAACGGACGGAAAACGCGCCGTGGTTTCGCCATAGCGACCATCTCATTAAAATGCGCAGCGCCATTGTCGTCGGAGGCGGAATTACAGGTGCAGCCAGTGCCTATCTCTTGGCAAAGCGGGGCTTTAAGGTTACATTACTTGAAAAAAACGGCGAGATTGCGCGGGAAGGCTCGGGCAATCCTCAAGGCATTTTATATCTGAAACTCTCCGCTCATCGCACCGATCAGACGCGCTTTTTAATTGAAGGATTTGGCTATACGCTTCGGCTCTTAAAAACGCTGACCACAGAGGGGAAACTCGTGGAAGGCATCGACTGGGCGCAAAGTGGCGTACTTCAGCTCTCCTACTCCGAAAAAGAGGTGAAACGCAATCATCATCTCGATGAAGCCTTTAATGATGCGCTTTTATATGGCGTTTCTAGCGACAAAGGGAGCGCAATTACGAACATTGAGGTTAATCATGAAGGGCTCTTTTTCCCTGAATCGGGCTGGGTTAAACCGCGCCGTTTTTGTGAAGCGCTGCTCGATCATCCCAATATCACCCTAATCACCGATTGTGAGGTGCTCTCCCTTTCCAAAATACCCTCCAAGGAGACTTCCCAAGACACTTCTAGGGCGACATCGAAATCAAGTCAGCATCACTGGAAGGTGATTACTCAAAGCGCGCACAGTGAGAACACTTTTGAAGCGGAAACGGTGATATTAGCCAATGCCACCGAGAGCACAATGCTCTATCAAACCGCGGAATTACCACTTAAAAATATTCGCGGACAGGTGACCTATTTGCCTGAAACGCCTGAGAGCCAATCCCTTAAAAGCGTGATCTGCAGCGATGGCTATATCTCCCCTGCAGCCGATGGAATGCACTGCATTGGTGCCACCTTTAATTTTGAGCGAAGCGATCGCGCACTCTCAAATGAGGAACACGCGCAAAATCTTACCATGCTCAAAACCGCCTCAGAGCCGCTCTATCATGCACTCAATGCAGATCATTACCCGCTTGAAACGCTCCAAGGGCGCACCGCCTTTCGCTCAACAAGCCCTGACTATCTCCCCATTGTCGGCCCGGTCCCACACTTTGAGCGCTTTATGATCGATTATGCAGTGATTGAGAAAGATGCCAATAATATCCCCAATACCCTCTGCACCTTCCATAAAGGGCTCTTTATTAATGCTGGCCACGGTTCCCGCGGGCTGATTACTGCGCCCCTTTCCGCCAAACTCCTCCTTGATCATATTGAAAAAAACACCTTTAGCGTTGAGCGAGATCTCATTGAAGCGTGCCATCCCGCGCGTTTTTATATTCGCATGCTCCGCTTTCCAAAACGCCATGACAATTCCTTAAAAAATCATCAAAATAAAGAAATGTAAAACTTCTGGATTTTCCGTGACAGCTGGCATTTATTTACAAATATAGGTCTATACTAAAATCATGAAAGAACGGAATATAACCCTTAATCTATGATTCTTAATTTAATCAAAGGAGATATCTATGAAACGTCTACTCATGGTTTCAGCACTTGCAGTTGGTTTAGCGAGCCCCTTTGCGGTGGCACAATTTAAAGACCCATCCACGGTGATGATCAGTAACACTCAAGGCGGATTCCAAGGCCCATCGGCGGTGGATAATGTCACCATCTCGGACGCGAAAACAATGCGCGACGATAGCTACATTGCGCTTGAGGGGAAAATTACTAAACACCTGCGCAAAGATAAATACCTCTTTACCGATGGCACCGATGAAATTGTCGTTGAGATCGATAAAGATAAATGGCGCGGCGTCATCATCACCCCGAACGATACCGTTCGCTTAGAAGGGGAGATTGATGCGGGCCGTGGCGGAAAAGTTGAGATTGATGTGGATCGCATTCAACTGGCGAAATAACTCGATCAACGCCGCCCTATAAAAGACAATTAAACCGGTCTTCACTCCTCATACGATCATGAAACGTGATAAGTAAGACCGTAAAAAAAGCGCCTCCGTGGCGCTTTTTATTTTTGTGAGTCAGTATGTAATGAGATTATAGGGCATCTAAAACTTCATCAAGCTGGCGCTCAATGCTTTGCAATCCCTGCCCTGAGAGATACCAAAGTTTCGGAGTAAGATAGATCACTTTGCCATCCTTAACCGCGTTCACCGCGGCAAATTCAGCCTTAGTAAAATGTTGCGGATCCATCGGCGTTTGCCCAATCGCAGCGCTTCGATCCACAATAAAGATGAGATCAGGATTTTTAAGCTCTAAATAGGCCGAGGTGGCTGATAATCCCTTCTCTTGGGCATCGGTATCGGCTTTTTTGACACCGGCCACATTGTGGATAAAGTTGGCGTAACCATTACTGTTTGACGCCCAAAACTTACCATCATTATGGAGAATCACCACCGCGCTTTTCCCAGATGCTCGGGCTCTCTCTTGAGCTTTTGTAATCTTTTCCTCTAAGCGATTCCACGCTTCAAGCGCTTCCGGCTCTTTTTCCACCGCTTTTCCAACGGCTAAAATATTTTGTTTCGTTGAGGTTAAATACTCTCCCTCCACCGAGAAATTAATTACCGGCGCAATCTCCGATAATTCCTCTAAAAATGCGCCTTGCCGTCCTGAAATCACAATAAAGTCGGGCGATTTTTCCCGAATAAGCGCCATATCCGGCTCTTTCATCGTCCCGCTAGAGGCATAGGAATCGGTATTAAATTTCGCTAAATATTCTGGGGTATTGGCCTTCGGGAGCGCCAATACTCTCGCTTCCGCGCCGAGCGCTTCAATGGTATCAAGTGCGCCAAAATCCATCACCACCCCTTTCGGACCCGCCACCGCAACGCCGAGAGTGAGTGCTACCGCCATCCATAATTTCTTCATGATCGATCCTTTATCTACTGTTTTCTGCTATTTTTATAATATCGACTATCAAATGATAATGATTATTATTAGCATAAATTAGGAAAAAGTCTATGTTTTTATGGCACTCCTAAAAAAGCTTGCTATGATATCGATGGAAACGCTGATTTTTACACTACTTAACCGAGAGGCACCCATGTCAGATATCACACAACCGGTTCGTATTTTGATCTCCACCTCCCACTCTGCCCACTTTAATCTTGCGGTGGAAGAGGTGATTTTCCGTAACATGGATCCCCGTCAAACAGTGCTATTTCTCTGGCGTAACGACAATGTGGTCGTGATTGGTCGCGGGCAAAATCCATGGAAAGAGTGCAATACGCGCCTGATGGAAGAGGATGATATTATGCTCGCGCGCCGTCACAGTGGCGGGGGTGCGGTGTTTCAAGATCTTGGCAATAGCTGTTTCACTTTTATGGCCGGTAAGCCGGGGTATGACCGAAAAATCTCAACAAAAATTGTACTCGATGCGCTCAATTCTCTAGAGATTCCCGCCATCGATTTTGGACGCAATGATATTGTGATTGAACAAGGCGATGAGGTGCGTAAAATTTCAGGCTCGGCCTTTCGTGAGCGCCCCGATCGCGGCTTTCATCACGGCACATTGCTATTAGATGTTAATCTCGATTCGCTCGCAAAATATTTAAATCCCGACCCGAAAAAGCTCAAAGCAAAAGGCATTACCTCGGTGCGTTCCCGAGTGGAAAACTTAAAAAATCTCTACCCAAATCTCACTCACGAGGATCTCTTTGAAGCGCTCGTGCAAGCGTTTTGCAATCATTACGGGGTTGAGGTGACGCCTGAATATATCTCGCCCGACAATACCCCGAATCTCCCCGGATTTGAGAAGCAATATGCGCTACAACAAGCGTGGGATTGGAATTTTGGCTCAGTGATGGAGTTTAGCCATCATCTCTCCGAGCGTTTTACTTGGGGCGGAATTGATCTCCATCTCAACGTCAATCGCGGAGTAATTACAGAGGCGAAACTTTTTACCGATAGTTTAGTGCTCGATCCGCTCGAGGTGCTTGAAAATGCCCTCCCAGGAAAACGCTATGAACCAAGCGAAATTGAAGCGATGTTTCCCCCTCTTCAAATTGCCGCGCCTGAATTTAAAGCGCCGCTCGAAGAGCTGAAAACTTGGCTCGTCAATGCGATTAAATAATATTTCAAACCACAAAAAAACCGCAGGGATTTAAATTCTCTGCGGTTTTACCATTAAAGACCTAATCAATTAAAGCAGCGCTTCGCCGGTTAACCGTTCGAGCACTTTAAGCGGTGCCAGCTCTGGATTTTTAAGCCCATTCACATCAATTAAGTAGGTCTGCTCAAGCATATATTGCCCGCTCATCGCCGCATGCGGCACCTGATCGGCGTAACAGACCCACGTCGCGCCGGGGAAGAAATCCACATCCCACTGCACGCCATTTTTCTGATACTCAAGATCCGCCTTCATCGCATCGTGCATCGCGAGCATCAGATGATCGTAATGCGTGCGGCGGCTTTTCGTGATGTGCAATTTATCTTGAATCCAACTCGCCATCGGTGAGTAAGGTTTTAACCCCGGAAGTACGCGCTTTGCAAGCGTTTCAAAGGATTCCCCCACACGCCACGATCTCGGCACACCATGGGGATTAATATTGTTAAAAATCCGTAAAATACGATTGCCATGGATCGGACGCGATGGAAAGGCATCCACATGAAGTCGCGTATCATCTTTGCGCCAGGAGTTTTTATCCTGCCACTTAGCAATCTCATGCACGCGAAGACTATTTACCGGCTCAATAAGATGGCCTTTATAGTTCGGTAACAGCGTTTCCACCAATGCTTTTGTGGACGCATAGTAACGCTCAAGGAGTGCCTTAATTACCGGCTCATTGGCAGGATCGACCACACCGCGAAGCTGATCTTTCTCCACATTAAAACTGATATTTTTACGCTTAGGATCCACAAGTTCTGGGCCAAGTAACGCCGCTTCCGTCTCGGTCAAATCAAACTTTAAATTGGGAAAAAAGAGGACATTTCCCGCCTCAAGCGTATCGATAATCTCACTTGTTTCCGGCGCTTCAAAATCCCATGAAGTGTGCGGTAATTCTAAAATGGGGGCGCTTAACGCCGCTCTGTCCGTCATCATTTACTCCTTGCTACCGGCATCGGCAGCCGCCATCCCATCTGAATCCCGCTGATTGGCATATTGTTCATTTAACGATAATAACAAGCAGATTCAAATGGTAATCGTTTACAATTAAGTAATTAATTATACAAAAATAATCCAAAATGTCATCTAATTGTCATGATTTTATGATATAGAGCGTAAAAATCGTCGGGCATAAGGCTTATCTACCCATTATCCTTGGATTATCCATTCGTTATTCACAAGGTTATCCACATTCTAAAGTTGCCGATCCCCCTAAAATCGGCTACTATTTGATCATCTTCAATCTGCATAAAAAGCGTCCATCTGCCGATTAAATTTGCCCAATGCCTTTTTAATCTGTATAATGCTACGCGTTTTGTGTGTAACAACTTTATGGATAGAGGAAACGATGCAAAAAATGATCATCACCTGCCCTCAAGGCACTGCTTTTCAAGCAGTTCTTTCTCTATTTATTAGATTTTTTTGAAAACCGACAATGAAGTCGGTTTTTTTTTGAGCCAAAATTTTTTTAACTTAAAAAAAGAGAGCATTTATGACGCGCCCAACAAAACCCATTATCGCCCTAGACTTCCCGAACTATCTCGAGACCAAAGCCTTTTTAGAATTGATGCCGGCCGATGAAAAACTCTATATCAAAATTGGTATGGAACTTTTCTATAACGAAGGCCCGATGTTAGTTGAAACCTTAAAGGCTCGCGGATACGAAGTATTCCTCGATTTAAAACTCTACGATATTCCCAATACGGTTAAAAGCGCGATGATTGGCCTTGCAAAACTTGGCGTTGATATGGTGAATGTTCACGCAGCCGGCGGAAAACGCATGATGGAAGCGGCGCTCGAAGGCCTTGATATCGGCACTCGTGCGGGGAAAACGCGCCCGCATCTTATCTCAATCACCCAGCTCACCTCGATGACGGAAGCGGAGATGCAGCGGGAGCAAGGCGTGCAAATGTCACTCCTTGAATCGGTCATTAACTACAGTCAGCTCACTCATGAAGCGGGACTTGATGGGGTGGTCTGTTCGGCTCAAGAAGCGCAAAAAGTAAAAGAAAATACTCATGGAGAATTTCTCTGCGTCACCCCGGGGATTCGTCTTGCCTCCGATGCGGCCGACGATCAGCGCCGTATTATGACCCCGCATCAAGCGCGCCTCAATGGCTCAAGTTATATCGTGGTCGGTCGCTCGATTACGCAAGCGACGGATCCTCTACAAGCGTATTACACTGTTAAATCTGAATGGGAAAAATAATTATGAACGTTGCAAAAGAAGTGGCAAAACGCCTTATCTCAATCGATGCGGTTTCACTCTCACCGGATGCGCCTTTTACTTGGGCATCGGGCATCAAATCACCCATCTACTGCGATAACCGCTTAATTGTGAGTTATCCTGCGGTACGTAAATTTATCTCAAAACGTTTAATTGAGATGATCGAACGCGAATTTCCTGAAGTTGAGGTGATCGCGGGAACGGCAACCGCCGGGATTCCGCACGCTTCATGGGTCTCAGCGGTTCTTGAAAAACCGATGGTCTATGTGCGCAGCTCACCGAAAAAACATGGCCGCGGCAACATGATCGAAGGCATTGTGGAAAAAGGTAAAAAAGTGGTGATCGTTGAAGATTTAATCTCAACGGGCGGCAGCTCCATCACCTGCGCAAAAGCTTTAGAAGAAGCAGGATGCGAGGTTATTGGCGTTGCGGCGATCTTCTCTTATGAGCTCCCCGCGGCAACGAAAAACTTTGCCGAACAAGGCAATTTAAAACATGTGACGTTAAGCAACTACCCCGCACTTTTAGAGGTGGCGCTTGACGAAAAAATGATTACCGAAGCACAGCTCGGCGTCATTACCGAATGGAATAAAGATCCTGAGAACTGGGGCAAATAGAGCATGAGTGCGGAAAAAATTATCATTGAAAAAGGCGATAAGAAAACCCTTCTCGCCTCCACGATGGGCTATGCAATGGATGGCCTCGACATTATGATCCTCGGCTTTGCGATGGTGCTGATTCGAAATGAATTTGGCCTATCCCACGCTGAGGGCGGTATGATTCAGACCTTAACCCTAATCGGGACGGTGCTTGGCGGCATTATCTTT
The DNA here is from genome assembly GCF_029815055.1 of Ignatzschineria sp. RMDPL8A. Lineage (NCBI taxonomy): Bacteria > Pseudomonadati > Pseudomonadota > Gammaproteobacteria > Cardiobacteriales > Ignatzschineriaceae > Ignatzschineria > Ignatzschineria sp. RMDPL8A. The sequence continues at coordinate 53,226 of NZ_JAPPWA010000002.1, forward strand.
GGTATGCTCGCCGATAAATATGGTCGCGTTCGCGTCTTTAACTGGACCATTTTGCTCTTCTCGCTCTTTACAGGGCTTGCGGCCTTTGCCCCGAATGCTGAAAGTTTTGTAGTGTTGCGCTTTATTGCAGGGCTTGGACTGGGTGGCGAATTTGGGATCGGAATGACACTGGTGGCGGAAACTTGGCCGGCGAAAAAACGCTCACGAGCCACTTCAGTTGTGGCGATTGGATTCCAGATCGGTATTGTCCTTGCGGCGCTGACAAATCTCTTTGTCTCCCCTCATTTTGGCTGGCGCGGAATGTTCTTAGTGGGCGCACTTCCCGCTCTACTTGTGTGGTGGGTTCGCCATAATCTTGATGAGCCGGAGATGTGGAAAGCGGTCAAACGTCAAAACAAAAACAAGATCTCCATCAAACCGCTCTTTAAAGATCGCCGTACCACGATTACAACACTTGGCCTCATTATCGCAACGAGTGTGCAAAACTTTGGCTTCCACGGCATTATGGTGTGGATGCCATCGGTCCTTCTTGAAGAGCATGGCCTTAAACTCTCGGACATCACCTTCTGGACCTTTATTACCGCTGCCGGCATGATCGTCGGAACGCTGATTTTCGGACAAGCGGCAGACCGATATGGTCGTCGCCCTACCTATATCTTCTTCCTGTTAGTAAGCGCGGGCTTTGTCTGGATCTACTTCCAACAAACAAACCTTGCGTTAATTATCGGGCTTGCAGCGCTATTAGGATTCTTTGTCAACGGCATGATGGGCGGCTATGGTGCGCTCTTATCGGAGCATTATCCCACTGAGGTTCGCTCCTCGGCACAAAACATTATCTTTAATGTGGGCCGTGGTGTAGCAGGATTTGCTCCCTTTATCATCGGGTCACTCTCGAAAGATCATTCGTTAAGCGTAGCGCTTGGCGCAATCTCAGGGGTCTATCTTCTCTCAGCCGCTGCCTTTGTCTTTATGATTCCAGAAACCAAAGGTAAAGCACTCGAATAACGATGAGTATCGCTTCAAACCTACAAAAGTTGTCTTAAGAACCACAACTTTATAATTATCGCCTCTCCTCGGAGAGGCTTTTTTATGCTTCAAAATCAAGGATATCAATCCATTCACTTAAGTTTCAGCACGCCATTAAAATCTCCCATGGCGCACTTCAAAATGATTGATCCATTATCCCACTCTTATCCTCAAGTTATCAAATGGCTTATCCACAAGGTTATCCACATTTACCATTCAAACGAGCATAAACACAAAAAAGTTATCCCCGAAGTTATCCACAACCCTTTCCCATGAAATTGTGGATATCCCCATCTTTTATCCAAAAAGTGTCCGTTAACGGATAACTATGTCTCCCTTTAAAAACACAATGTTTTTTTAAACACCTTTTTAGGTCATTTTAGATTTACATGTGTGCTTCAATTACGATCAAAAACTTATTCACTGATACGCTTTTTCCACATCGTGCATCACAACAAAAAAGATTTTATTCCCCGTTTGGGTCACTCAATTTTTAAAATGCGATTAAATAGACCCATTGAATGATCGAGTTTCACTCGCGTCCGCAAATAGATGCGGATGACTGTATGGACTTATCCAGAGGTTATCTCGTAATTATCCAAAGAATTATAAAAGGGTTATTCACAATGTTATCCACAAGCCTACAAAAGTCTTCAAATTAGTGCGGTGGCTGTTGAGTGGAGTTCTTCTAAACATATTTGAAATTGACTAAAAATGTTTCATGTGAAACCGTAACATTAATGGATTTTTAATGTGTTAGTGGAAGTGTAGGATTAAAGACTGAAAAAGTTCCCCACAACTTATCCACATTACGCCAATATAAAAAGCGTCTTTTGTATACTTTTTATTCAAAAGATGCGTTGTTTATTAGAGATTATGAAGAAGAGACCTGTGTAACCGTAAAAAATGTGAGGTTTCACATGGAACAATTGATCGAGCTACTGTTTTTATTAAAGAGTTATTAATTCGTTTCAAGTGGAAGGATTTGCCGAGTTAAACTGATATCTTCATTGAGATGGGTGCCGCCCTCTTTACCGTCCGCGCCTAAGGTGTAGAGACGATAGTGCGATGGCGTACGCTCATAATAGTAGGGGCGATTCCACGGATCAGACAGCAGATCATCACGAAGATAGGGGCCTTGCCAATCTGGTGTCGATTGCGCCTCAATTAAGACCGTAAGTCCTTCCTCATTGCTCGGATAATCGCCAAGTTCTTTACGATATACACTGAGCGCCCCTTCAATGGAGCGCAGATTTTGGTTCACTTCAATGACGCGGGATTCATTATTAATGCCGAAAATATTTTGCGCCACCATAGTAATTAAGATGGCAAAAATCGCCGAGAGCACCATCAGCTCAACAAGCGTGACCCCACGTGAGCGAGTCATCTGGTTCACCGTTTTATAGTGAGTCAATCGACGTTTATGATCCATTCCCCTGCTCCTCATCACTTTTTAACGCTCGGAGATCGACTCAAAGAGCTCAAAATAGGTAGGGAAGGTTTTATTCACGCAGGCAGGGTCTAAAATAATAAGATCGGTCTTAAACGCGCAGAGCGAAAAACACATAGCAATGCGATGATCATCATAGGTTTCGATCGCAACATTTGGCGTTAACGTCGCTTGTGGGGTAATCTCAATAAAATCAGGGCCGGTCTCAACGGTTACGCCAAGTTTACGGAGCTCGGTCGCCATCGCATCAATGCGATCGGTCTCTTTTACGCGCCAGCTGGCAATATTCCGTAGGCGAGTCTTACCGTTAGCGTAGAGTGCAAGCGTCGCGAGCGTCATCGCGGCATCGGGAATATCATTGCAATCAAGATCAAGACCTTTGAGTTCGCCATTTCTCGGCGGTTTCACGGTAATCGAATGATCATTCCAGGTAACCTCTGCCCCCATCATTTCAAGCACGTGGGCAAATTTCACATCCCCTTGAATCGATGATTTTCCCACGCCCTTTACCGTCACCTCTCCGGCAATGGCGCCGGCGGCTAAAAAGTAGGACGCGCTTGAGGCATCGCCTTCCACAAAGAGATGGTTTGGAGATAGATACCGAGACCCCGCGGGAATGGTAAAAGATTGAAAATTATGATTGATGACTCGAATGCCAAATTGTTCTAAAGCTTTGAGGGTGATGGTGATGTAGGGTTTGGAAATCAGCTCACCATCGATCTGAATAGTAAATTCTCGCCCAATCATCGGCAGCGCCATCAAAAGTGCAGTGAGATATTGGCTCGAAACATCGCCCTTTACCGTTACTCTATCGCCGGTAATATTTCCCGCTTTAATCGCAAGCGGTGGGTAGCCCTCATTTTCAAGATAATCGATCTTCGCGCCAATCGTATTAAGTGCGGTCACAAGATCTTTAATCGGGCGTTCGTGCATGCGCGGAATCCCACGAAGCTGATAATCCCCGCCATTTAACGCAAGCGCCGCGGTTAAGGAGCGAAAGGCGGTGCCGGCATTGCCTAAAAAGAGATCCCCGTTTTTCCCCGGGAGCGAGCCTTTTCCACCTTCAACCGTAACTCCACTCAAAGAATCGCCGGACAGCATGATTCCGAGAGCTAATAGCGCTTCTTGCATACGCTCAGTATCATCGCTTTCAAGCAGATTTTCGATCACCGTTGTGCCATGTGCGAGCGCACTTAATAACAGATAACGATTGGAAATACTTTTCGATCCCGGTACGGTCACCGTGCCGTTTAATCGATCGCGTTTAGTTAAGGTTAACTGCTCCATAGCTCCCTTTTAATCTCTCTTGTCGATAGTTATTTTTTTGGTTTAACCACAATTGGATTCACCACAATTGAGACAGGTTAAACAGCCATCCATCACGATCGCCGCTTTCACCATGCATTTTTTACAGACGATCGCGCTCTCGGGAAAATCGCCAGAGGCTTGCTCAGCGGCCGCCAATTCAGCCCGTTTTTCCGCAATCATCGCCTGTTTTGTGCCATCGAGTTTCGGTGCATCAATCAGCCCAATAATCTCTAAATGACGTTGCAATACATCGCCAATTTCAGCAACGAGCGAGGGCATATATTTGCCGCCCTGCTTAAAATAGCCACCTTGGGGATCAAATACCGATCCGAGTTCTTCGGCCAAAAAGGTGATGTCTCCCCCTTTTCGAAACACCGCAGAAACAATTCGCGTCAGCGCCACAATCCACTGGAAATGCTCCATGTTTTTGGAATTGATAAACATCTCAAAAGGGCGACGCTGCTCATGCTCGGTGCCTTCATTTAAGATCATATCATTAATCGTGATATACATCGCATGTTCTGAGAGCGGCGTTTTCACTTTATAAGTGGACCCAACAAGGCGATCCGGGCGCTCGATCGCTTCATTCATCGAATCGATCCCAAGGGGCAATGAACTTTGCACCGGCTCGCGAAGTGTATCGTCAGACTCACTTCCTTTCTGTTTGACCTGATAGCCGATAATTTTTTGATTAATTTTGGTAATACTCATCCTGATTCTCTCCTAGAATTTTCCGTAATAACCCTCTTTTAACGCCTCAAAGAGATTGGCCGCCGTATGAATCTCCCCATCGTACTCAATGCGCTCATTTCCCTTAAGCGTCACCTCCGAACCATCGTCAAGATTGAAGGTGTAGAGCGTATTTTCAAGATCTTTCTCTTTCACCAACACCCCTTGGAATACCTCAGGATTAAAGCGGAAAGTTGTGCACCCTTTTAAGCCCTTTTTATAAGCGTACAGATAGATATCTTTGAATTTTTCATAGGGATATTCGGTCGGAATATTAGCGGTTTTTGAGATGGAGGAATCCACCCAAATTTGCGCGGCGGCTTGCATATCAACATGCTCTTTTGGCGAGACGCTATCGGCACTAATAAAGTACTCAGGCAGCGCATTTTCAGGCTCTTTCGCGTGAGGCATCGCGTTTTCATTAATAAGTTGACGATAGAGCAGTAACTCATAAGAAAAGACATCAACGCTCTCTTTGGTTTTACGCCCCTCTTTAATGATATTGCGAGTGTAATGGTGGGCAAAACTGGGTTCAATGCCGTTAGAGACATTGTTCGCGAGCGAGAGTGAAATCGTCCCCGTTGGCGCAATGGAACTGTGATGGGTAAAACGTGCGCCAATCTCGGCAAGTTCAGCGATCAGTTCGGGGCGTTCCGCACCAATTTTTTGCATATAGCGTGAATATTTCGCGTGAAGCACTGAGCCTTTAATGGTGTCGCCAACGTGATAGCCATCGTTCACCATTTCAGGACGCTTGTTAAGCATCGCTTGGGTAACGGTAAATTCTTCCGCTAATAACGGCGCCGGCCCCTTCTCTTTGGCAAGCTCAAGGGCGATCTCCCAACCGCGGATTGCCATGCGTTTGGTTACCGCTTCGGTAAAGGCCACCGCTTCTTCAGAGCCATAGGCAATGCCCATCATGGTGAGCGCGGATCCAAGACCTAAATAGCCCATGCCGTGACGGCGTTTATGAAAGATTTCATGTTGCTGTTTTTTAAGCGGCAAGCCATTAATCTCCACCACATTATCGAGCATACGGGTAAAGATCCCCACAATCTCATCAAAACTCTCCCAATCAAACGCGGCATTTTCGGTAAAGGGATCCCTCACAAAGCGCGTTAAATTGATCGAACCGAGAAGGCACGATCCATACGGAGGAAGCGGCTGTTCGCCACAGGGATTGGTCGCGCGGATATGCTCACACCACCAATTATTGTTCTGCTCATTGACCTTGTCGATCAAAATAAAGCCCGGTTCCGCGTAATCATAGGTCGAGCTCATCACCACGTCCCATAACCGGCGCGCTTTGATGGTTTTATAGATGCGACACGCTACCTCGCCCGCTTCATTAACGATTAAGTTTTCCGTGGTAGGCCACTCTTTCCAAAGGATATCCTCGCCTTTGAGAGTTTCCGGATCGTCAATCTCTTTGGCTTGAATGGGGAAAATCAGCTCCCAATCGAGATCCTTTTCCACTGCTTCCATAAAATCCGATGTGATAAGAAGCGAGAGGTTAAATTGACGCAGACGGCCATCCTCGCGCTTAGCATGGATAAATTCGACAACATCCGGGTGCTCGACACTAAATGTTGCCATCTGCGCACCACGGCGTCCTCCGGCGGAACTAACGGTAAAACACATTTTATCGAAAATATCCATAAAGGAGAGCGGCCCTGAGGTATAAGCTCCCGCTCCCGATACATACGCCCCTTTTGGGCGAAGCGTCGAGAAATCATAACCGATCCCGCATCCGGCTTTGAGCGTCAGCCCCGCTTCATGGACTTTGCCTAAAATATCATCCATTGAATCTTCAATGGTGCCCGAAACGGTACAGTTAATGGTGGATGTGGCCGGTTTATGGGATTCTGCGCCCGCATTGGAAATAATACGTCCCGCGGGAATCGCTCCATGTTGCAGCGCTTTAAGAAAACGCTCATACCAGATCTCTTTGAGCTCATTACTCGTCTCAACCTCGGCAATGGCGCGCGCAACGCGCTTGAAGGTATCGTCAATCGTTTGATCAATCGGGATGCCCTCTTTGCTGATAAGGCGATATTTTTGCTTCCAAATATCAAATGATGCGTCTTGTAGAGGAATCGTGTGAGTCGTCATGAAGAAATCCGTCCTTTTCCAATGAGATAGAAATCGATTACCGCACTCATTATACAGATTTTAATGAGAATAAGGCCTACTTTGGTTAAGTTTCGCTGTGCAAATTAAGGATCGAAGCTGAGTGCATTTTTCCGCTTTGAATTCCATAAAACGGAATAAAAAAGCCCTGTCACCGGACAGAGCTTCCATTCAGTATAGTACGTTATTAGGCCCTAATTTGCCTATTCTTTACCGTACACATCATAGCTGAAATATTTTGTCTCAACTTCTTTGTACGATCCATCGTCACGGCTTGCTTTAATGGCTTTTTCAAAGGATTCACGCAGCTCGTTTTCCCCTTTACGGATTCCAACGCCGACCCCTTCACCAAACCATTTTTCATCCATAAAATCAGGGCCCACAAACTCAATGCGCTCACCATAGCCTTTTTGTAAATAACCGGTATCAAGAGGAACCACGTCCGCAAATACAAGATCAATACGGCCGGTTTCAAGGTCGATCATCGCTTCGTCTAAGTTACGATAGCTACGGATTTTAGCAATTTTACGGAATTCATCATTGAGATAGATTTCATGAATGGTACCGCTTTGAACCCCAATGCGTTTTTTCTTTAAGCCTTCTTTGGTGATGTCATAGTTTTTCCCTTTAGGAGCCACAAAACGAGCGGGGGTTTGATAATACTTTTTAGTAAAGTCGATCGCTTTTTTACGATCATCGGTAATGGACATTGACGCTAAGATTGCATCGATGCGTTTGGTGTTAAGCGATGGAATCAGCGCATCAAAGTCCACTTGAACGATTTCACATTTACGTTCCATCTTTTCACAAAAGAGACGCGCTAGATCGGGCTCAAAGCCTTCAATTGTCCGTTCTGGAGAGATATAGCTAAAGGGAGGATAGGATCCTTCAATTCCAATTTTAATTGTCTCTTGAGCAAAGGCTGCTGATAAGAGAAGCGTTGCTGCAGTTAAGGTTTTTTTAATCATTTTTATAACTCCTCTATGAGTATTTGTTTAAGCTGACCTTTTTTATATTATCATGTCTTTATAAATAATAAATGATGATGAGCGGCTGAAGTTATCCACAGGTTTAGGCCAAAAACTGTGAATAACGCCCCTTTCGAGCTTTTTTTGATGTGGATAACATTTTCCATAACTCTGCCAAGCATCCGTTGATAAAAAACAGGGTATTTTTCTCCACACGTTATCCACAGGTTATGAAGAGGCCTCTCCGCTGAGTTTTTAATATTTCAATCAAATCAATAGGTTAGTTTTAGCGATAAAAAAGCCAAAATGAAATGAATTTCACTTTGGCTCTCTTTTGTTGATGATGCGTTACTTAAGTGACGCAAACGGTTAGAACAGGTTAGCCGCGTTTTGTTTTAAACAGGTAGCCTAAACTTAAACCTAAGGCAAACATTACCACCGCCGGTACCATCCACTCCATGTCAGCGCCGTGGAACGGAAGATAGCTAAGGATCGCCTCTAAGTTGCCTCCAAGGGGCGACTTTTCCCCGAGCTGTGATTTTACAACGGACAATACGCTGATAATCACGGTGCTGTAGATCGGTAATTGAAGCGCAAGGTTCGGCATCCCTTTGAGGGCTTTATCGATAAAGACCAGCGCAATTAACACAATGGTGATCGGGTAGATGATCATCAATACCGGTACTGCGCCTGAAATGATGCTGTTTAAGCCTTGGCTTGCAATCACAAAGCTGATTAAGGTGAAGATCACCGCGTAGATACGATAGCTTAAGATCGGTAAGATCTCATTGAAGTAGCTACTGATCGCTACAATCAGACCGATCGCGGTGGTTAAACAAGCAAGGGTCACGATTCCACTCAAGAGCATGCGTCCCGCTTCCCCATAGGTTAAACGCGCTACCGCCGTTAAGATCGACGCGCCCATGTTGCCGCCCGCGGCTTCCGCTTCGCTTAACAGATAGTTGTTTCCAATCCAGCCTAACGATAAATAAACCGCGCCAAGTCCAACGCCGGCAATGACAGCCGCAATCGACGCTTGTTTGAAGATCTGTTTTTGATTGGTAATGCCGGTTGCTTTCACTGCATTTAAGACAATGATCGCAAAGGCCACCGCCGCAATGGTATCCATGGTTTGATAGCCTTCAAAGAACCCTTTAAAAAATGGGGTTGTGGCATACGCGGAATCACTCGCTTCGGTAATTGGCGTATCAAGGAGCATAAAGGAACGCACAATCAAAAGAATAATCGTCACTAATAAAAGCGGCGTCAAGATTTGGCCAACGCGATCCACGAGTTTATGGGGATTGAGGGCTAGGAAAAATACAATTAAGAAGTAGACACCGGCAAAGAGAGTAATCGAAGCGGTTGTCTGCTCGCCACCAGCTAAGAATGGCAAAATTCCCATCTCATAGGATACGGTCGCGGTTCTTGGAATCGCAAAGAATGGTCCGATCGTTAGATAGATCGTAATCATAAATAATAGAGAGAAGATCGGGTGCACGCGTTTTGCTTCAGCACGATAGCCTTCCTCTGAGAATGATCCCCCAATAACACCTACAAGAGGTAGACCAACTCCCGTCACAACGAAGCCTAGAATCGCGAGTACGAAATTTGATCCACTTAATTGCCCAACCGATGGGGGGAAAATTAAGTTCCCTGCTCCGAAGAAGAGAGCAAACAACATAAATCCAATAAATAATGTCCGTTTATACATACTAATTCTCTTTGAAATCCAAAAAAATTGACTTACGAAAAGCGCACTTTTGTTGTTATGAAAAATGCGGCGCTTTATGTCAAATAAGCGGTGAGCTTATTGAGGGTGAGTGTATTAAACGTGGGGTCTGTTTATTTAAAAATCGTGAAGGTTTTGCCTTTGGGATTTATCACTCAGATACATAATCGATAATAAAGCCCTTTTGGGGCACGTTTATAATTATCAATAAATTTCATTCTAGGCAAATTTTTAAAATAAAACTAGGTTAAAACGGAATATATTGAAATTTTTCTTGTATATATCTTTATCTCTTTATATTAATTTGATGATGATGAGTTTTGTGAGTTATCCACAGGTTGTGCACAGAATCCCATAAAAATGCTCCTTTTCGACGTTTTTTGCTGTGAATAAGATTGCTGAAAAACGATATTACAAAATATTGATAAGTCGAGCCCTGATTTCTCCACAAGTTATCCACAGTTTTAAGCCGTTTTTATCCCCAAAGTTGTGCATAACGGTTAATCGATTGAATGTTAAATTAAAAAATTCCCTAAAAAAGCCCCGAAAATGTGAAAACTGGGGCGAAAATTTGGGTTAAGCGGGTCCCAATGGCAAAGTTATCCACAGAAAATGCTTAAAAAACGTGGAAAAGATGTGGATAAGTTGTGGAAAATTTTTTTGATGAAGTGTGTGGAAAAATCAATAAAAAATAAAAAACGCGCTGCGCGCGTTCGTTAACAGAATCAAGATGATTAAAAAATAGACAGTTGAGATAAAAAATGAAAACGAAAAAGCTCGCGCGATGCGCGAGCTTTTTAATCTCGATCGGAAAGAACGCTTTCTTTTTAAAGGATTATCCGGCGCTCTCTTCGTTGATAAATCGTGGTTCAACCAAACCGTTGGTTTAATTTGGCAATTAAATCCATCAGGGCTTTTCCGCGGTGTGAATTGCGATTTTTCTCATCAGGCGTCACTTCGGCAAAACTCTTATTTAACGGCGGGAAGAAGAAGAGCGGGTCATAGCCAAAGCCATTTTCTCCGGACGGCGCGTCTAAAATCGTGCCGTAGACCTCGCCCTCGCTAATAATGGGTACGGGGTCGTTCGCGTGCTGTAGCAGGACAAGAACGCATTTAAAGTGAGCGCGTCGCTCGGTATCTCCTGTTTCGGAGAGGTTTTTAAGTAAAAGAGCGTTATTGGCAGCATCGGTCTTTTCAGCGCTATAACGTGCAGAATAGATGCCCGGAGCCCCGCCGAGTGCGTCAACCACTAACCCAGAATCATCGGCAAGAGTGGGAAGATGAGTAATCTCGGCAATGTGGCGCGCTTTAAGGAGGGCATTTTCTACAAAGGTGAGTCCGGTTTCCTCCGCCTCGCTCTCAATATTAAGATCAGAGAGCGATAACACCTCAATCCCGAGGGGCGCGAGCAGCGTTTTAAATTCAGCGACTTTACCGGCGTTGTGGCTAGCGATAACAAGTTGGTGCATAGACGGGATCTCCCAGAGATGAATATCGGTTAATTGATCGGATAGAGGGCTTAGAAGCGATTGTAACGGTGTACTATCGGGCAGCGTGAGCGTCGGCGCGATTTCAAGGAGTGGCACAATCACAAAAGCACGCTCCTGCATACGCGGGTGTGGCAGCGTTAAACGCTTTGTGTCGATCGTAACATCATCATAGAGGAGTAGGTCAATATCGAGCGTACGAGGCCCCCAGCGAAGCGTACGAGTGCGCAGATGACTCTCTTCGATCGCTTGCATCGCCGTTAATAGATCGAGAGGGCTTAAGGAGGTTTGCAGCGTAATGGCGATATTTAAAAAATCCGGTTGAGCCGGCCCGATCGGTTTGGTGCGATAAAAGGAGGAGACCGACACCGACGAAATCTCGGGATGCGCCTTGATCTCTCCTATTGCGCTGATTAATTGATATAGGGGATTGTTTAGATTTGCCCCGAGAGAGAGGGCGACAAAATGGCTCATTGAGGATTCCATAAAAAAATATTTTAAAAAAAAGATGATATAACTCTTGCTTTTATGCCGATTACAGCGTAATGTTTCAATTGTCTCTCCGCTTAATGAAGTGTCTTGAGAGATGTTTAATTTTAAAAGTATAACGCGTTAGTTATACCATGTTTTATTTTGTTGAGGTTTTTTATGCGTATTGGAACTGTGAAATGGTTCAATGAATCTAAAGGATTCGGTTTTATTACTCCAGAAGATGGAGGTGCCGATGTATTCGTCCACTTTTCAACCATTTCAGGTGATGGCTTCCGTACTTTAGCTGAAGGGCAAAAAGTAGAGTTCGAAGCTAAAGAAAGCGAACGCGGTCTACAAACAGTTGTTTGTAAGCCTGCATAAGATGATTTTCCCGGCGGTGCGTTAAGCATTCGTAGGAAACATTTTACACATTGAATTAATAGGGCTTGTAGCAAACGCTACAGGCCTTTCTTTTTGTCTTGAGTTTAGGACGATAGATTACTCGCGGAGCATTAATTGTTGAATCAAACGATCAAGGCATTAAAAAGCCCCCTCCGGTTTGCATTAAACCAAGGAAGGGGCTTTTTCTATTCGTATCATTTCGTCATTCGCCGTTTGTATAAACCAACAAACAAACGAATGATTGATCTGATCTTACATTAATTCAATCATAAGATCGCCAAACGCGTCCGTTGATACTTGCGTTGCGTTTTCCATTTGGCGGGCAAAGTCGCTGGTGACTTTACGTGATGCGATCGCTTTATTGAGCGCGCTCACTACTAAATCCGCCGCTTCCGTCCAGCCAAGATGACGTAACATCATCTCTGCCGATAAAATTAGCGAACCTGGGTTTACAAGGCCTTTTCCTGCGATATCAGGAGCTGTACCGTGAGTTGCTTCAAAGATTGCCACTTTATCTGAGATATTCGCGCCCGGTGCAATTCCGATTCCGCCTACTTGCGCGGCAAGCGCGTCTGACACGTAGTCACCGTTTAAGTTAAGCGTTGCGACCACAGAGTATTTTTCAGGCTCTAAGAGGATGCGTTGTAAGAATGCGTCGGCGATACTGTCTTTAATAACAATTTCGTTGCCGGTTTTTGGGTTTTTAAATGAACACCAAGGACCATCACCGATCAGTTTTGCGCCAAATTCATTTTGCGCGAGTGCATAACCCCAATCGCGGAAGCCCCCTTCGGTGAACTTCATGATATTACCTTTGTGAACGAGCGTTACGTTCGGTTTATCATTGTCGATTGCGTATTGAATCGCTTTACGTACAAGACGCTCAGTTCCCTCTTTTGATACCGGTTTAACGCCAATACCTGAGGTTTCTGGGAAGCGAATTTTGGTAACGCCCATCTCGTTTTGTAAGAATTCGATCACTTTTTTCGCATCATCTGAGCCCGATTCCCACTCAATGCCCGCATAGATATCTTCTGAGTTTTCACGGAAAATTACCATGTCAGTTTTTTGGGGCTCTTTTACGGGTGATGGAACGCCTTCAAAGTATTGAACGGGGCGCTGACAAACATAGAGGTCGAGCTGTTGACGCATTGCTACGTTAAGTGAGCGAATCCCGCCACCGACCGGCGTCGTTAATGGGCCTTTGATCGATACAACGTACTCTTTTAATGCTTCGATTGTTTCCGCTGGAAGCCATTCGTTTTCGCCGTATACTTTAGTGGATTTTTCACCAGCATAGACTTCCATCCAGGCAATGGCGCGTTCGTTGTTGTACGCTTTATTAACCGCAGCATCCACAACTTTTTGCATCACCGGAGTGATTTCAGCCCCAACGCCGTCCCCTTCGATAAATGGAATGATGGGGGTGTTGGTGACGTTTAATGAAAAATCAGCGTTGACGGTGATTTTGTCGCCTTTGGGTACAGTAATGTGTTGATAAGTCATATGGTTCTCCTCTCAATTAACCATGAACTAAGGTGTATAATTCAGTCTATTCGCGTCGCTGAATTATCCGTTTTGCTCCGATAGAAAATGGGGTGTTTGGAGCGCCCACCCCTAAAAATTGTTGGTTATGATCATAGAGTCGGTATAAAGGCTCGGTGAGCTCGGTCTCTACGCGAATGCGCTGTCCATGAAGGACGCGGGCACTCTCGTCTTCAGTAAATTCCCACTTCGGCAGATCAATGAGCGCTGAATCAACCGGTAATAATAAACGATCGAGCGTTTCTAACGAATCCGCGGCTTCAAGCGTCTCAAGCGTGACCATAGTGGGCGTCATAAAGGGATAGATCGCGGTGCGGCGTAGCATCGTTAAATGTCCAAGCGTTCCCAATTTTGCAGCAATGTCTTCTGCTAATACCCGCACATACGTCCCCTTTGAACAGGTTACTTTTGCATGAAATGAATGGTCATTAAATCCGATCAGCTCAAGGCTTAAAATGGTGACCGGGCGTGCCGCTCTTGGCACTTCAATTCCTTCACGGGCGAGCTCATAGAGCCGCTTTCCATTGTGATGGAGGGCTGAGACCATGGGCGGCGTTTGTAAAATATCACCGGTGAGCGCTTCTAATGCATCCGTTAAAAGGGATTCGCTTAAAGGGGGAATGGCTTGGGTCTCGATCACCTCTCCCTCTTTATCGCCCGTTGAGGTTTTTTCTCCCAAAGCACAGATAAATTCGTAGGATTTGTGGCTATCGAGTAGCTGGCTGCTAAATTTAGTCGCTTCGCCAAAGGCAATGGGCAATAACCCGGTGGCCATGGGATCGAGCGTCCCGGAGTGGCCCGCTTTTTCAGCTTGAAAAAGACGGCGGACGTGCTGCAATATTCGATTGCTGGTCACGTCCATCGGTTTGTCTAATAATAAAATGCCGTCTAAAGGACGGCGTACAATTTTATTCTTTGTCTGTTTCTCTCGCATAATCACCCGTATTGAGATCGGCTTTGCGCTCATCATCACGAATTGCTTCAGAGATTAATAAAGAGAGCTCGTTACTTTTTTCTAAGAGGTCATCATAGATAAAGAAGAACTTAGGAATGGTGCGTAACCGCAATGTTTTCCCAAGCTGTCTACGAAACTCACCGCCGTAACTCTCTAGCATTTCGATGATCTCATCGCGCTCTTCTTTCGGGCCTAAATAGGTCACATAGACTTTCGCTTGAGAATAATCGCGCACAGTGTCCACGAGCGTGACCGAAATCATGCTCGCACGCGGATCAAATATTTCTTGGCGAATGAGGAGCGAAAGCTCTTGCTTTAACTGCTCATCCACCCGTTTTAATCGTGAATTACTCATAATTATAGTTTACGCTCAACTTGAACTTTTTCATAGACTTCAATTTGGTCACCGGCTTGAACGTCGTTGTAGTTCTTCACGCCGATACCGCACTCAAAGCCTGAACGAACTTCGTTTACGTCGTCTTTAAAGCGGCGCAGTGACTCAAGTTCGCCTTCATAGATCACAATATTATCACGAAGTACGCGGATGCGGTTATTTCGTTTCACCACCCCTTCAGTTACCATACAACCGGCGATTGCACCGATTTTAGGTGATTTGAAGACGTCGCGAACTTCAGCAATCCCGATGATCTCTTCTTTAAATTCAGGCGCGAGTTTACCAATGAGGGCTTGTTTCACTTCGTCGATCACATCATAGATGACGCTGTAGTAGTGAAGGGCAAGACCTTCCTCTTCGATAATCTTACGAGCTGCGTTGTCGGCACGAACGTTAAATCCAATTACGATCGCATCAGACGATACCGCTAAGTGCGCATCGGATTCGTTGATTCCGCCTACACCGCTTGCAACCACTTTCACGGTCACTTCGTCATTTGAAAGCTCAGTAAGTGAACTGACTAACGCTTCCACCGATCCTTGAACGTCTGCTTTAAGGACGATGTTAAGCACGTTTTCACTACCTTCACCCATATTATTAAAGAGGTTTTCAAGTTTCGATTTATGCTGACGTGCCAGTTTGATTTCGCGGAACTTACCTTGACGGAAGTTGGCAATTTCACGGGCTTTACGCTCATCAGGAACCACCGTTACTTCGTCACCTGCGTTTGGAACGCCTGAAAGACCGAGAATTTCAACGGGAATTGAGGGTGATGCACTCTCAACGTTGTTGCCGTTTTCATCAATTAAAGCACGCACGCGTCCATACTCATAGCCGGCGAGTACAATGTCGCCTTTTTTGAGTAGACCCGATTGAACGAGGACGGATGCGACCGCACCACGGCCACGATCTAAGCGTGATTCAATCACCGCTCCGCGAGCAGGGCCTTGGTTGATCGCTTTGAGCTCAAGCACTTCTGCTTGAACGAGAATTTGGTCAAGAAGATGATCGATGCCTTCACCGGTTTTCGATGACACAAAGGCAAAGAGGTTTTCACCGCCCCACTCTTCCGATACGATGCCGTATTGGGTGAGCTCAGACATGATGCGATCTTTATCCGCGGTCGGTTTGTCCATCTTAGTAATGGCTACGATAACCGGAATGTTAGATGCTTTCGCATGCTGAATCCCTTCAACGGTTTGTGGCATGATGCCATCATCGGATGCCACCACAAGCACAACGATATCCGTCACTTTCGCACCACGGGCACGCATTGCGGCGAACGCACTGTGTCCTGGAGTGTCTAAGAAGGTAACGACGCCTTTTTCTGTTTTCACATGATAGGCACCGATGTGCTGAGTGATGCCACCGGCTTCATCGCTCGCTACGTGTTCTTTACGAATGTAGTCAAGGAGCGAGGTTTTACCATGGTCAACGTGACCCATGATGGTTACCACAGGTGGGCGTGCCATTAAGAGTGAATCATCGCCTGATTCAATCGATGCGAGTAACTCATCTTCAAGGGCATTTTCGCTCACGAATTTATAGTCATGACCCATCTCTTCAACCACAATCGCGGCCGTTTCTTGGTCAAGGACTTGGTTAATAGTGACCATTGAACCCATATTCATCAGCGCTTTAATCACCTCAGCCGCTTTGATCGACATTTTGTGAGCAAGTTCTGATACGGTAATGGTTTCACCAATTTCCACTTCGATTTTCTTCGCTTCCGTTGGCATTTGGAAGCCGTGTTCTGGGCGGCGACGTTGACTGTCACGGCCACGTTTACGGCGTCCGGGTTTGAGAGAGATCTCTTCTTTCTCAAACTCATCATCTTTACGACGGCGTTTGCGAGGGGCGCGTTGCTTACGTTCAACCGCTGGCTCCTCTTTTTTCGCTCGAGCTTTTTTAGGTTTGTGCGCAGCTTCCATCTCCGCTTCGTCCTCTGTGTCGTTTGTATCCTCTACAGGATCATTTTGAAATTGGATATTAATTTTTGAAACGGTACTTTCGCTGGCAGAACGAGCAGCTTCGGTCAAGCGTTGAATCTCTTCTTGACGTTTTTTCTCTTCAAGTTCTTTACGGCGACGCTCTTCGTCATCGCGTTTTTTCGCTTCTTCTTCAGCACGGCGTTTCGCTGCTTCCATGCGCGCTTGTTGTGCTTTCGCTTCTTCGTCACGTTTTGCGTCTTCTGCATCCCGTTTCGCCGCTAATTTAGCGTCTTGAGCGGTTTTTTCTGCATCAACGGGCGCTTCTTTGGTCGCAACTGCATCGGTTGAGCGTGAAGATGACTCGGCAGGCGCTGTTGATGAATCGTTAGATTCAGCCTTTGGAGCGTTCTCGTGCGTTTCAACTTTGTCAGCTGGGGTAGTATTCGCGTGAGTGCTATCGATCACAGGGGCATCTGCAACAGTCTTATTAATGTTGTCAGCCGCTGCTTCCTCAGCATTACGTTTTACATAGGTACGCTTTTTACGCACTTCAACAGCTACGGTGCGTGCTTGCCCAGGGGTTGTTTCCACTTGCAACTCAGTATGGGTCTTGCGCTTTAATGTAATTTTACGTGGACTTTTGGTGTTGTTATCTTTATCACTCATCTTATATCTTTCCAAGTAGACAAAAATTGTGTCTTGTTGATTATTCTTCGAACCAGCTCTCTCTGGCTGCCATGATATATCTGCTTGCCTGCTCTTCGTCGATTGCAGCCATTTCACAGAGTTCATCTGTAGAGAGTTCTGCTAAATCGTCAAGAGTGCTGATATCTTTCTTCGCAAGCTGAATCGCGAGAAGCTCATTGCCATCAAGAAGACGAATAAGGTCGTCTGTCGGCGCCTGATCTCCAAGCGCTTTGATCATATCTTCTTGACGCTCAAGGGCTTCACGGGCGGCTTCACGGAGAGCTTCGATGACATCTTCATCAAACTCTTCAATTTCAAGCATCTCATTGACAGGCACATAGGCGACTTCTTCGATCGTAGAGAAGCCTTCGCGGATTAAAATTTCAGCCACTTCTTCATCCACATTGAGCTCTTCAGTAAAGAGATCGGCAATGCGAGTGATTTCTTTGTGCTGTTTACTCTCCGCATCCTCGCTACCCATGACGTTTAACGTCCATCCGGTAAGCTCTGAGGCTAAACGAACGTTCTGTCCACCACGGCCAATGGCTTGAGAAAGTTTATCTTGGCTGACAGCGATATCCATCATGTGTTTGTCTTCATCAACAATCACAGATACCACCTCCGCCGGTGACATTGCATTTATCACATATTGTACAGGGTTTGCATCCCATAAGACAATATCAACCCGCTCGCCAAAGAGCTCGCGCGTAATGTTTTGTACGCGTGAACCGCGCATTCCGACGCAGGCACCAACGGGGTCGATTCGTTTGTCATGAGATTTTACGGCGATTTTTGCACGGCTACCGGGATCACGGCTTGCCGCAACGAGCTCAATGGAGCCTTGATGAATTTCTGGAACTTCCAGTTCAAAAAGGACTTTAATAAGCTCGTTTGCCCGACGTGAGAGAATGATTTGTGGACCGCGTTGCTGGTCATCACGAATCTCCGTTAAGACCGCACGAAGCGTATCGCCGACACGGAACATCTCACGAGGAATGGTATTTTCTTTAGGAAGCAATGCTTCTGAGTTATCGCCAAGGTCAATAAAGAGATTGCCGCGGTCGATGCGTTTTACTGTTCCACGAATCAGCTCGCCAATGCGATCTTCATATTGACGGGCAATATGATGACGCTCAGCCACACGAATTTTCTGTGTGATCACTTGTTTCGCCGATTGGGCATCGGTACGGGCAAAAACGATATTTTCGATCTCTTCTTCAATGATCGCGCCCACCTCAATTTCAGGGTCGTCAATGCGTGCCGCTGAAAGGGTGATTTGGCGGGTAGGGGCTTGCTCTTCTTGCGGAAGATTATCGTCCACCACCGTCCAACGGCGGAAAGTTCTGAAATTTCCAGTCGTTCTGTCGATTTCAATACGGAGATCGACATCGATGGAGAAGGTACGACGTGCAGCCACCGCTAACGCCGATTCTAACGCAGCGAAGATCTCGTCACGTGAAATCCCTTTTTCATTAGATACTGTTTCAGCAACTAATAATATCTCTTTATTATTCATAGTTGAACTCTCTCAAATGGATTAAAATACGACCACAAGGCGTGCTCGATCAATGTTTGAAACCGGAATGGTTAACACCTCATCCGTTGCTTCGTTTTTATCGTCAACAATCGTTACGACGATCTCTTCTTCATTTACTCCCTCAACCACAGCATTAAATTTACGGCGATTGTTAATGACCGATTTCAATTGAAATGCAACAAGGTGATCGGGATAGGCTTTGAACTGTTCTACATCAAAGAAGATGCGGTCAAGCCCGGGAGAAGAAACCTCTAACGTATAGGGCATATTGATGGGATCGTGTACATCTAAGAGCCCGGTAATTTGACGACTTACAAGCTCGCAATCATCGATTGTAATCCCACCTTCTTTATCGATGTAGATGCGCAAAATTGCATTTTTAGTATTTGGATGAAATTCGATTCCCCATAGCTCAAATCCCATGGATTCAATCGAGGGCCTTAGAATTTCAGATAGTCCATAGGGATCTTTCTTCATAGTCGTGTTCTACTGCCAATCTAATATTGTTAAAGAATTAAAAAATTATGCGTAAACAAAAAGCCCGATCTAAACGACGGGCTTCTTATGCTTAATTTGGTTGCGGGGGCCGGATTTGAACCAACGACCTTCGGGTTATGAGCCCGACGAGCTACCAGACTGCTCCACCCCGCGCTAACTAGGTAAACTATTATATCTATTTTTTTGATAATTGCAACTCTTATTTCTAAAGTTTCTTTTTTAACCCGATCAATTCGGTGCAACATCAATGGTTTGGATTTCAATCGATGGGTTGTTCTCAAAGAGCTTATCCATCTCATCCGCCTCAGTCTCGTCTGATCCGTTTTCTGAGGTCGTCTCTAACGACGAGGAATGAGTATATAGAGTATCGCCGTCCGAATCAAGTAAATTTATCGATTGCGGTTCGGTGACGTTGATCTCAATCTGTGGTGAGTCAGCAGAATCTCCTTGATTGTTAGTGAGAATTTCAACGGGGAGCTCGAGTTTTTCCTCCTCAAAATAATCACTTTCGTCGACGTTTGTATCGATGGTTTTTATAATTAAGCTGTTTTCACTGCGCCATTTATTAAAGGCATCGGTTAACAGATCGCCATATTCATAATAGAAATCGGCATTTTCTGGAATCCCGTGAATGAGATTGTCGGGGGTATTAGTGAGATAGGGTTCATCGCGCTCTGTAGCAAGCGTCCAGCCGGATTTAAGCGTTGTGCCCGAGGGCGTTACCCGTGAAAAGCGCAGTTGCTGTTCGGTTTGTGTGGCAAACGAGATAAAGGCGTAGCCTAAATGGGGCGCACTACTTTTCATGGGGATTGCGAGATAATCGAGACGATAGAGCATCTCATTGCGATTAATGCCGATTGAGTCACGCTCTCGCTGACTGCCTGTTAAAAGCGGGCCATCCGGCGCAATCGCCATCACCACTTTCCCATCGCGCAGCCACGCTTGCACCTCGGTAATATGATTCCACCATAAGATATGATCTGTAATCTCACTATATTTATTAAGCGCCCGCTCACGCCCTTTATTGGTGGCAAGAAGCTCATAAACTTTATGTTTTGGTACACCATCGGCAAGGAGCGCGATCTCAAAGAGGTGGCGCGCATCATTCGGGAGCGCACGAAGTCCGGGATATCGCGTGACATTGAAGAAATCTTCCCAATAACTGGGTGCCGTTCCATACAGATGAATGGGTGAGTAGGCAAGCACCGTTCCCGTGACTCGATAGCCAACGCCACATTTTTCCATGGCGGTAGGATTTAACAGATCATGATGCGGAAGCAGATTCCAATCGAGCGGCAGGAGCGATTGATTATCACACCCTTTGCGTAATTGGTCTTTCGTGAGCGTTACCGCATTCCAATGATCGGGAAAGTGTTTAGGGGGGTTACTCGCGCTAATTTGGCTCTCACTGATGGCAATTTTCCCACGCTCCATAAAGGGCGCAAAGAGTGTACTGCGAAACGCGGTCACTTCATGCTCATTAATCGCAATGCTCGCTTGCTCATTGGCAACGGCATGGAAACTTGAGAGAGAAAAGAGGGAAACCAACAGCCAATGTTTCATGTGAAACAATGAGTCGTGCGTTTTTTTCATCATGGTAGACGCGACCTCAGTGAGTCAGAATGGGTTGAGAAGATATTTATACGAATTATCATATTAAATACGCGTGTCGTATATTACAATATCACGAATGAATTAACTAGGATTGCATTATGTCATCACTCTTAATACTTTTAATCGCCATTGCATTTGAGGTGCTCGGCACTGTATGCATGCGACTTTCAGAAGGATTTGAGGTGATGTGGGCAGCGGGATTGATGCTTCTTTTTTACGGGGCATCGTTTGTGTCGTTTGTCTATTGCATACGGCGAATTGAGATCTCAATTGCCTATGCGCTCTGGACGGCGCTCGGAATGTTAGCCATCTCTCTTGTGAGCTTTATCTTTTTTGAAGAGGCGGTAACCTACCCAAAAGTGATTGCGCTCCTCTTCATAACAGCGGGGGTTGTGGGCTTAACGCTTGAGAGTGTCGAGGAGTCTTAGTGGAATTTTTTACAGCGCTCCCATTGAGTGATCACAACGCATGGATTATATTGGTCGCCGCTATTTTTTGCAGCGCCATCGGTACCACCTGTTTAAAGTTTTTAGCAAAAACGGGACAGTACCGCTACTTAATTGGTGTGATTGGCGGTTATGCCTGTTTTCTTATTTCGATTACGCTCGTTTTGAAGTGGATCGATATGGGGGTGGGCTATGCGGTGTGGTCCGGATTATCAACGCTCCTGATGACGCTCTCAGGCGTTTTCTTTTTTAAAGAGAAATTGGGGCTTAGAAAGGTGGGTAGCCTGATCTGTATAATTGTCGGAGTCGTGATTTTAAGCCTTGTAGACTCTTTTTAATATTGTAAAAGAATGTCGATTATTTCCAAAATAAATGGTATAACGTAAGGGTACGATGAGCTTAATAAAATTTGTAAGATTTTGTTTGTTTCAAGGCAAAATCGAGAGATAAAAGGAGTTACTAGGTGCGTAAAAGACTAAAAGTTGCTTGTGGAGATTGCAGTTTGCAGCGTTTATGTCTGCCTGTTGGATTGGATGAAAGCGAGTTTATCAAACTCGAAAAAGTGATTGCGCGGGGGAAGCCCCTGGCCCGAGGTAAACATATTTACTTCCCGGGAGATCCTTTTACCTCACTCTACGCGGTGCGTTCAGGAACGGTCAAAACATATAGCGTTGCCTCAGATGGTACTGAATATGTGACGGGATTTTACCTTCCCGGCGAGATTATCGGTCTTGATGCGCTCTGTACGGGCGTTCATCCTTGCGGTGCGAAAACGCTCGAAACCAGCAGTCTCTGTGAATTACCCTATGATCATCTTGAAGATTTAGCAGAACGCGTTCCCAATATCGCCAAACAACTGCTCCGCATTATGAGCCAAGAGCTCCATTCGGATGAAAAGTTGTTAATGATGGTGGGCTCACAACCGGCGAAATCACGCTTAATTGCGCTGTTTCTAAGCCTTTCAACTCGTCTTTATCGACGGGGTTATTCCGCAACTGAATTTACTTTAAGTATGTCGCGCGCGGATATTGGAAGTTATTTAGGCTTAGCTGTTGAAACCGTGAGTCGCCTGCTTAAAAAGCTGCAAGATCAAAACTTAATTGAGGTGGACCATCGCCAGATTAAACTGCTCGACATTGATCGACTGCGCGAAATGGTTAAACTCGATTTCGAATAATTTTTTGCTCGTCGCCACGATCCTGCTCGATCGAGGCGATGCTTGATAAACGCGTTAATAATGGGAGTTCTCCTGAATTGATTATTAGCGCGTTTTTTTACGCCCGCTCTCTGATTATTAAAAATTCGTACGCAATAAACACAAAATCATTTTAGATATAATATAACTATTGCATGTAATGATTTGTTTGGCGTTTTCTTATGTTTGGCTCGCACAAAACCCCACTATCAAAAAGGTCATAAAAAAGCCGATCACTCAATAGAGGATCGGCTTTTTGCTTTACTTTTAAATCCGGTTCAATCTAACCCGTTACGGTCGGTAACACATCGGTAAAGATCGATAAGAGATAGGCGATCATAATCACTACCGCAAAGAGTGTTGCAATCACAAGTGCAGGGGTTCCGCCGCGAGTTTGCGTTCCTTCTGGGTGGGCGATACGCGCTTTATAGGTAAGAAGTACCGGAAGAATCACCCCGATAAAGGCGAAAATAATGCCCGCAAATGCGAACGCACTTAAGAAGATTTTCGGATAGGTAAATCCAACAATGATCGGCGGTAAGAAGGTGATTAGACCAATGGTGATGCGGTCGTGACGGAGATTGAAATGCATCAATAGGTCTTTGACGGCACTTGATAAGCCAAGAGCAACACCAATATAAGACGTGATGAGCGCTAAGATTGAGAATACGCGAATAATTTCACCTAAATGATTGCTGCCGGTGGTGACTTTAAACGCTTCAATGAGACCGTTTAAGCTCGGATCTTTGTTTAAAATTTCAATTAAGGTTGATTGCTCAAGGACCCCGTGAGTTGCAAATTGCCACACGATATAGATGATGAAAATGCCGGTAGACCCTAAGAAACACGCAAGTTTCACTTTTTTGTTATCGCCCTCGAGATACTCATTGATGGTCGGTGTACAGATGTGGAAACCAAAAGTCATAAAGAAGACCGGCATCGCCGAGAAGAAGAGGAGATTATTCGTTGGTGAGGCTTGAAGATTCGGCAGCGACACTTTATTAAAGAGCAAAAAGAGGATCGCAATAAAGACGAGTACTTTCAGGGAGAACGAGATACGGTTAGTCACATCGGCGACTGAAATCCCGAGCGTGACGATCAGACCAAAGCCAATGGAGAACATCAGTGAGGAGATTTTCCGCGCAAGATCGCCATTTCCCGTCATCGATTCTGGCAGAAGACCAAAGAGAAGGTCGCCACTTCCGGTTACATACGCCGTGAGCACCGCATACATAAAAAAGAGCAGAATGAAATTGACAAAGAGACGCCCATTTTTACCAAAATATTTTTCCGTGAGCGACGCAATTCCCGCATCATTTTTATCATGTTGATGTACTTCCGCATATAAAAGCGCGGTGTAGGTGAGTAAAATCCAGAGTAGAAACAAGAGGACAAATGTTAGTCCAAACCCCATTTGTGCTGACGTTAGTGGCATTGCCAGCATCCCCGCTCCGACGGCGGTACCCGCAATAATCAGGGTACTCCCTAAAACTTTATTTTTCACATTGATATCCTTTTGAAATTTTTCTAATATTTTTATTATTTCTGGGGCAGAAATTAATCTTTAAACCTCAATTATTGATAGTAAATGACTTTTGAAATAAAGTCGAAAAAAAAGAATGAAAAAAGATTTGTAATTTAAAAAAAATCGTGTATGATTATTTACCTCGATTGATTCATCGTTATTGAATCGTATTTGGGCTGCTAGCTCAGGGGTAGAGCAGTTGGCTTTTAACCAATTGGTCGAAGGTTCAAATCCTTCGCAGCCCACCAAATACTTTTTAAGATGGGTGTGATATTCATCTTAAGCGATCAACTTTTATACAGCATTGAGGTTGACGCACCACAAAAAAAGTTTATAATGACTTTCACTGTTTGGGCTGCTAGCTCAGGGGTAGAGCAGTTGGCTTTTAACCAATTGGTCGAAGGTTCAAATCCTTCGCAGCCCACCAAACATTCAAAAGACCTTAAGCGATTGTTTAAGGTCTTTTTTGTTATCTCCCTAAAAATCCTGTACATTCATCTGCATAGTCTCTTTTGCGTGAGTTGTTATGTCGCCTCAAATCCCTTTTTCTCAAAATTCTGCGCTTATCAATCCCTCTGATTGTTCACTTCAAGCGCCTCCAAATGCGCGCCGTTTACAGCTATTAATGGTCGATGAGGATCATCACGATGGCGCGGTCGTTAAGAGTATGATCGAGACGATCTGTCATACGTTACAAGATGACAATGTCGTGGTGCTGAGTGATTTGATATTGAGTGATGAGGTTCTGAGTGAGGAGGCTCAACCGTATCATCCGCTCCGCCATGGAAAAGCGCTCCTTGGGAGTACCATTAATCATCTCATTTTTGATACGCGTGAGGGAGTATCGCTCGATTACCTGCTTTCAAGTCTCTATGCAGTGAAACGCGGCGGATCGGTGTGGCTGATTGTCCCGAAAAACACGCAGTCTGAAATCTATCAACAAGCGAGTACCCGCTTTCATCGTGAAGCGATCGCAACGCCCTATTTTGATCAGTTTTTTTATGATGGATTAAGAGAGTTTGCTACCATGACTTTAACGCCCGATTCATTACCGGAATACCTTGAGGAGTTTGCGCGATGTGACACCGGTGAATCAGACCACTCCGAGCCCTCTTCTGAAAAGCCTTCAGACGCACTCTCATTAAGTCCCGAACAAAAAGCCATCCTCCACGAATTTACAACCATGGAAGAGGGCATTGCGACCCTTTTTGCGCCGCGAGGCGTTGGGAAATCGGTGGTCGGGAATGCACTTATTGAGCAAAAGCCCCATCAATATCTGCTCACCGCACCGAATCAGAGTGCGATCAGTCGTTATCATGATTTTAGAGGCGCACTGAATGCTGGTGAGACGCTCTTTTATGCGCCGGATATGCTCCTCTCTGGAGCGGTTGAGATTGATCCCGCCAAAACGCTGATTATCGATGAAGCGGCAAAGATT
Source organism: Ignatzschineria sp. RMDPL8A (assembly GCF_029815055.1). NCBI lineage: Bacteria > Pseudomonadati > Pseudomonadota > Gammaproteobacteria > Cardiobacteriales > Ignatzschineriaceae > Ignatzschineria > Ignatzschineria sp. RMDPL8A. The sequence continues at coordinate 78,694 of NZ_JAPPWA010000002.1, forward strand.
CCTTTAGCAAAACTTGAGCGGCTCTGTGCGCTGTGCCATAAAACCTTACTGATCTCTTCGGTGGAAAATTATGAGGGGACAAACCAAGGTCTGCGAGAGAAATTCTATGAGCTCGTGCCGGTGAAAAAGCACTTTACCCTGACCGAGCTCTTCCGTTTTGTAGTAGGTGATGCAGTTTCACAGCTGTGTGATTATCTGCGCTTTGAAGGGGATTTCTATCCAAGTGAGCCACTCAAAAGTGATTCGGTTTACGAGGGCATTACGCTTTTTCTTCCGGATGATTGGCATGCCGATGAGGAAAAGGGGGATAATCAGATTTGTACGATGGCGGATTTTCGGCAAAACCGAGCGCTCTTTGGCGCGGTCTACCATCTTCTCAATGAAACTCATTATCAAACCAATATTCAAGACATTCGCCGTCTTTTTGATGATCCAGAAAGTTTGGTGGTGATTTATGTGGAAAATGGGCGCGTTCAAGGGGCAATTTGGGGGCTTTTAGAGGGTGAGATTGATGAGGCGTTAGCGATTGCGATCTACCGTGGTCTGCGCCGCCCAAAAGGGAATCTCGTCCCGCAAATGCTTGGTACGCACGGCTATGATTGGGAACCGATGTTGATGCGCTCAGTGCGGATTTCGCGGATTTCAGTGGTGGCGGATAAGCGCCGGGAAGGGCTCGCCTCAACGATGATTCGGGCACTTGAAACGCATATGAAACAGATCGATTTTCTGAGCGCAAGTTTTGGGCTCACCGAATCGCTGCTTAAATTTTGGGAAGCAGCCGGATTTACTTGGATTCATCTTGGCACTCATCAAGATAAAACGACCGCGCTCCATGCCGGCGTTGTGATGCGAGCGCTTTCAAAAAGGGGTGAAGATTGGCTTAACAATCGAGTGGAAAAATGGCAGCACGATGCCTATGAATGGCAATATGCACCCTTTATTCGCGATGAGATTAAACCTCTGTTAGCGGCACGTGGACGGCAGGGGAAATGGGATGAGGTAGACTGTGCTGCAATTGATGCGACGACGCAATTTAAGAAGCCAACGCCCGCCCTTTTTGGCGCATTTTCTAGGCAGAAACGGGCGCTTAACAAGGCGGATAAAAATAAGTAGAATAATTTTTGCGCAGCAGTTGACAGGCTCAATTTTGTTGTATAGAATCGTTATCTCAATTGGAGACGAAGCCGGTATAGCTCAGCAGGTAGAGCAACTGACTTGTAATCAGTAGGTCCCGCGTTCGATTCGTGGTGCCGGCACCATTTACTTAGTCTTCCAATCCAGATTTTAAACGCCTTAAGTGATTACGCTTAAGGCGTTTTTTATTGCCCAGAATCTCTCGAAAAGTATCTGTAATGCATTAAAATCTATGAGAAAAACCCACACGAGGTGGGTTTTAAATATCTGTCTTTGTTAATGCTTTCTAGTATTTTTAATGTTTCCTAATGGATATTAATTCTCAAACATTAATCCTCAAGCAGGTGGGGATTCATTTTTAATACCAGCGCTTTAATCGCTTCATTGGGATAGGGCGCTTTATGCATTAAGAGCGCATAGAGTTCAGGGTCTTGCATATCGAGGAGCGAGAGGTAGAGATCTTTCTCCTCATCGGGCGCTTTCTCAAAATAATTTTCAAGATAGTTGTCACACAGCTGATCTAATTCGCGCATCCCTCGGCGTGAGCGCCATTTGATTTTTCGTAAATCGTATTTATCCTGACTCATTCCGCGTATCCTCTTTTGATAGGGTGAACGCCCGATGGCGGGCAGTGGAAAGCTAAAAGAAATAGCATACTAAACTTTTCGTCCCTTTGCATGCGCCGGCGTGATTCCTTCGTCGACAATTGATCTCTGTGGTATCATAACCGGTCGATCAAAGGCGCATTCGCGGAAATTTCTCCCCGATTTTTCCCGGATTATGCGCGTTTTAATTAGCAAAAATTTAGTCAAAATTGATTGATTTTTGTTATGATCTACTTTCAAATTGGATATAAGTTGATCAGTTTTTCCCTTGACTTAACGGATTCATTTCCAAAGAAGTTACGCTATTTCGCTTGACGAGAGGGAGCTAAATTGGCTAATATTCATGCCCTTCGGATTTATTAGTGACATAGGTATGATATGAAAAAATGGTTTGAGCTCACCTTAAAGGCGAGCGGGATGGTAACGCCTGAGGAGCTTGATGAAGCTCTGTTTGAAGCGGGCGCGATCGCAGTCACTATGAAGGATGCCGGTGATGAACCGATCTATGAGCCACTTCCCGGTGAAGTGCCACTCTGGAGCGAAACCTTAGTCACAGGAATGTTTGAATATCCTTGCGATGTTGATGCGATTAAAGAAGCGCTTACTGCCCATCTTAAACAACCATTTTTACCCATTGTTGCCACCAAAGAACTGGAAGATCAGGATTGGGTCGGCGCGTGGAAAGATCATTATAAGCCCATCAAATTTGGTGAAAATTTATGGATCTGCCCAACGCATTTAGATCCCCCTGAGCCAGAAATTGCCACAGTGATGCTCGATCCAGGCCTCGCGTTTGGAACCGGCACTCATCCTACGACTGCTATGTGTCTTGAATGGCTCTCGAATAATATCGAAGTCTTTAAAGGCCAAGCGGTGATCGATTATGGGTGCGGTTCGGGCATCTTAGGAATAGCTGCGAAGTTACTCAATGCCAAAGTGTGCTACAGCACGGATATCGATCCGCAAGCGCTGTTAGCGACGAAACAGAATGCGTTTCGTAATCATGTGGATATTGAGCCAAAACTCCCCGAGGATTTTAATCCGCCGAAGGTGAAAGTGGTGCTGGCCAATATTCTCTCAGGACCTTTAATCGAATTAGCGCCCACCTTAACGAAATACGTTGAGCCGGGAGGGCATTTAGTGCTAGCGGGTCTTTTAGATCACGATGCCGAACGCGTCAAAGCGGCCTATGCCAATGAATTTGATTTTAAAGAGGATAAAACCGTTGAGGAATGGACTCGTCTCCATGGGGTGAGAAAGGCATGAAAATTGGTGAGATTGCGTTAGCGTCTCCATTTTTATTAGCCCCCATGGCCGGTGTGACCGATCGCCCCTTTCGCATCTTATGTCGCGAGATGGGCGCTGGGCTTGCTGTGTCCGAGATGGTCAATGCCAATCCTGATTTAAGAGCGAATGAAGAGACGCTGCTTAAGATGAATTACGAGGGCGAAACCTATCCCATCAGTTCCCAGCTATTAGGCGTGGAACCCGGTGAGATGGCGTCGCTCGCTCAATTAAATGTTGCGCAAGGTGCCGACATTATCGATATCAATATGGGCTGTCCGGCCAAAAAGGTGTGTAAGAAAGCCGCAGGATCGGCATTGATGCAAGATGAAGCGTTGGTGGAAGCGATTTTGACGGCGATTGTGGGCGCGGTGGATGTTCCCGTGACGCTCAAAATTCGCACCGGTTGGGATCGGTCCCATAAAAATGCCGTGACCATTGCACAGATGGCGGAATCCCTCGGGATTCAAGCGCTCACCGTGCATGGCCGTACCCGTGAAGATCGCTTTATGGGTGAGGCGGAATATGAAACGATTCGGCAGGTGAAAGCCGCAGTGTCGATTCCGGTTATTGCTAATGGCGATATCGATTCCATTGAGAAGGCAAACAGGGTGCGTGAATACACGAAAGCCGATGGCGTGATGATTGGACGCGCGGCAATGGGCAACCCATGGATTTTCAGGTCGCTCACAACGGGCACGACTTATATCCCTAATGATGAAGAACGAGTTTCGGTAATCACCAGACATTTGCGCGCGTTGCATGCCTTTTATGGTGAAGCAAAGGCGCTGCGCATCTCGCGTAAGCATCTGCTCTGGTATTTAAAAGATAGAGATATTCCCCCCCGGTGGCGTGCTCAAATGCTCGCAGCAACGAGCGAGTGTGAACAATTGAAATGGATTGAAACAATTGTTTTTCGCTCAAAAGAAGCCGCCTAGTATTGTTTAATTAAGGAGTTTTGTAAGAATGATTTCTCGTGAACGTATCAAAGATCATATGCCGTTGCGTGAAGCGGTTAAAGAGGCTATTGATGAGATTTCAAGCATGTTAGATGGAAAATATCCGCCTAACCTTTATCGCTTAGTGATCAATGAAGTTGAGCGTCCGCTCTTTGAGAAGGTGTTAGATTACACGGATGGTAATCAGTCGAAAGCCTCAGAGATTTTGGGGATTACCCGTTCAACGCTGAAAAAGCGTTTAGATTATTTTGATATCGATCCGCGCGACCATAAAGCGTAAGATCGATTCGTTGCGCATTGTTGCGCGCTAAAGAAAAGAGGTGAACCATGAAAGTAAATGATGTGAGAAAAGGCCAGGTAATTTTGCATAACGGAACGTACTATACGGTGCGTGATGTTGAACGATCCGCGCCCACCGCACGAGGGGGTAATACCACCTATCGCGTGCAGATGTTCTCAATCCCCGATGGTAATAAACTCGATCTTTCATTGCGCCAAGATGATGAGCTCGAAGAGGCGATTTTATCCCGCCGTGAAGCGATGTTCTCCTTTAAAGATGAGGATAATTTCGTCTTTATGGATAACGAAGATTTCACCCAATATTATCTCTCTGAGCGTCAATTAGGTGAAGATGCGGCATTTGTACTTGAGGGCGTTGAAGGCTATTACGTCTCCTTAATTGAGGGCGTACCGGTTGCGCTTCAATTACCCCAACAAGTGATTTTAGAAGTGGTCGATACCGCGCCTGAACTAAAAGGTGCGAGCGCGACCCGCCGGACGAAACCTGCAAAACTCTCCACAGGAATCAGTGTGCAAGTGCCCGAATATATTGAAAATGGCACCCACATTGTGGTCAACACCGAAACCCGTGAATATGTGAGCCGCGCCTAAGCGGATGACGATTCAGCGAAACGCTCTTTAAGCAATTAAAGGGCGTTTTTTATTTTGCCCCATTTAATATTTTTAATAAATTTAATAAACCAACTAATTTCCCATCGATGATTGATTTAACTGCCCCAACTATTTCAACAGATTCAAATGCCTCACCCAATCCCTTTTTTCAAGCCGATTGTCTCTCGCTTGCGCCCTTTTCAAAAGAGGCGATCTTACAATTAATGACGCTTGCTCGCGCGATCAAAGCAGGCTTTAACCCAACGCTTCGCCATAAAAAGATAGCGCTTCTGTTTAATCAAACTTCAACCCGCACCCGCTCCGCTTTTGAAGTGGCGAGCTTTAATTTGGGCGCGATGACCACCTATTACGATATGGGGCGCTCGCAGATGGGCGAAAAAGAGAGCATTGAGGATACGGGCGCGGTGTTAAGTCGCATGTATGATCTGTTAGTGATGCGTACAGATGATCATAAGATGCTTAAAGAGCTTCATCACGGGGCGCGTGTCCCGGTGATTAACGCGATGACCGATTGCAATCACCCCACCCAAATGCTCGCCGATCTGATGACGATGCTCGAAGAGACCGCTACGCCGCTTGAATCAATTCGCCTCGTGTTTACGGGCGATGCGAGTAACAACATCGCTTTTTCCCTTGCGGGACTCGCGCTTAAAATGGGCTTTACCCTCTATTTGGTTTCGCCGTTACAGTATCAGATGAGTGAGGCGCGTTGCCGAGTCTGCGATGAATTGACGCGTGCGCTCATTGAATCTGGCGAGGGGCATGGGCGCGTGGTGGAGGTGGAATCTTTCGGCGAGATTCCAGATCCCGGCAACATCGATTTTATCTATACCGATGTCTGGCTCTCGTACGATTATTCCCTTGAAAATTGGCGTCCGCGGATTGAGGCGCTCTTTCCCTATCAGGTCAATGAGGCGGTGATGGAACGCTTTCCTAAGGCGAAATTGATGCACTGTTTGCCCGCTTTTCACGATGGAAAAACGCGGGTGGCATCGGAATTAATTGAGGCTTTCCCTGCGCTTAAAGAGGGAATGGAGGTGACCGACGCGGTGTTTCGCTCTGATCGCTCAATTGTGATGAATGAAGCGGAAAACCGAATGCACGCCATTGAAGCGCTGCTCTATGCGACGCTCTTTGAGGAAGCATTTTCCTAAACAATCAGGGTATAATGAGCCATCAGATTTATTATTGAGGAAGAACACCATGAGAGTCGGATTTAAAAAGAGTCTTTGCCTGTTAGCGCTTATGGGCTTGAGCCAATTTTCCACCGGTTTTGCCGAGGAAGCGGCCTCACAACCGCAGATCGCTGATGATCGCATTACGATTGAAAAGGTTACTGAAGATGTGCACATTAAGATGATCACCTCAAAAGGGGTAATTATCGCGAAACTCGATTTCCAAAATGCGCCGATCACCGTACAAAACTTTGTGGATTACATCAATGCCGGTTTTTTTGATGGGTTAATTTTCCACCGCGTGATTGACGGCTTTATGATCCAAGGCGGCGGATTTGATGAGACGATGAGTCAGAAAAAAGCGCTCTATCCTGCGATTCAAAATGAAGCAAAAAACGGGGTGAGCAATGCTCGTGGAACGTTTGCTATGGCGCGGACAAACTACCCCCATTCCGCAACGAGCCAGTTTTTCATCAATTTAAAAGATAATGACTTTTTAGATTATTCGCGTAAAAGCGATGGCTATGCGGTTTTTGGGCGAGTGATTTCAGGAATGGATGTGGTTGACGCGATCGCGAAAGTTAAAACTGGAAACTCAAGGGGTCACAGTGATGTTCCACGTGAAACGATCAAAATCAATGAGATCTATCTGATTGAAACCCCGCTTGTGGATTAATGCCATAAAAGGATGCGAAATCGGTCTGACTTTAGCGGGCCGATTGACTATAATTACTCTTAGGTTTGAGGGGCGCGCCTCCTCAAGATCATATTTAAAGGAGATAGAAGGACGTTATGATTAAATTTCATACCTCAATGGGTACATTTACCATTGAATTAGACCACGAAAATGCGCCAAAAACAGCGGCGAATTTCTTAGAGTATTGCCGTTCAGGATACTATGTTGATACCCTTTTCCACCGCATTATTCCGGGCTTTATGGTTCAAGGCGGCGGCTTAGTCGAAGGCATGATCGATAAGCATGAAGGCCAATTAGCGCCGATCGAAAACGAAGCGGACAACGGTCTTAAAAATGATGTGGGCACGCTTGCGATGGCACGCACCATGGAGCCACACTCTGCAACGAGCCAATTTTTCATCAACTTAGTGGATAACGATTTTCTTAACTTCAAATCACCGACCATGCAAGGTTGGGGTTACTGCGTGTTTGGTAAAGTGGTTGACGGAATGGATGTGATCAACAAAATGGCAGCGGTTGAAACCACCTCACGCCGTGGTCACCGCGACGTTCCCGTTGACGATATCGTCATTGATCGCGTTGAGATCATCGAAGAGTAATCGCGAATGATCCTCTTTGTGAGCGATATTCATCTATGTGAAAGCCGCCGAGTCATCTCGTCGGCTTTTTTTGCATTTTTGGACCAAATTAATGCCTCGTATGGGGCTGCTGCTGATTCCGCCTCTATCTCTAAAGAAATCCCGGGGGAATTGGCACAATCGGGAGCAATTGACATCTCCTCTGGAGTAAAAAAACTCTATATCTTGGGCGATCTCTTTAACTTTTGGGCGGGCGATGATATTGAATCTCCCATTGCTGCGGAGTTTAGGGAGCATGCGCGTGCGCTTGCTGATCGTGGCGTTGAGCTCTATTTTCAACCGGGAAATCGCGATTTTGCCATCGGGAAACAATTTGCAAAGTCGTGTCAGATGACGATTATTCCGCCCTTTTACCGGTTATCTGAAGCGCCCGGTCTGATGCTGCTACATGGCGATGAGCTCTGTACTGATGACGTGGAATATCAGCGCTATAAACGCTGGATTCGCAATCCCATCACCCTCTTTATTTTGCGCCGCACGCCGCGTTCGTATCGCTTAAAGTTAGCCAATAAAATTCGGGAGACGAGCAAAAATCGCGCCGATAAAGCGATTATTGATGTCTCACAGGAGACCGTCAACCGCGTCTTTAAACGCTATGGTTTAACCGAGATGATTCATGGGCATACGCACCGGCCAAACACTCACAGAGAAACTTTCGGAACGCGCTATGTGTTGAGTGATTGGGACAAAACTGGCGATTACCTTGTGCGCACGGATACGGGTGAAATTTCCCGAATTGGGGTGCCGATTATCGGCTCTTGATGAAGGGTTGATAGATCGCTGATCATTATCAGGGAAATTGTGGAAAACAATCGTGGGGAAAATATCATTTTCGCGCAAGATAAGGTAGACTTAAGACTTATTATTTAAATTTATGAATAGATCATTTATATGGATTTTTTAACCTTTTTTCAGCAAAACATCTTCTATTTTGGGGCGCTTATTGTCCTTGCCGTTTTAATTGTGGGCAACGAGATCAATATCTCACGCAGCAAACGCTTTTTAATTTCGGTGCTTGATACGCTCAAAGCATCGAACAATGAAGAGGCGATTATTTTTGACCTCCGTGCGAAAAAGCAATTTAGCGAAGGCCACATTCCGACGGCGAAACATCTTGAGATGAAAGATCTTGAGAATAAATTCACCCAACTCGATTCATACCGTGGTAAGAAAGTGATTTTTTATTGTGATTCAGGGGCGCGTTCAAGCCAGGCGTGCATTAACCTGCGTAAATCCCATAAAGAAGATAATCTTTTCTACTCAATCAACGGTGGAATTGATGCGTGGATTGACCAAAAGCTTCCCGTGACGAAACGATAATTTTAGACTAATCCAACAAGGAGAACCCTATGAAAGTTGAAATGTATTACATGGCATCGTGCCCTTACTGCAAACGTGCGCTCGCACTTTTAGAGAAAAAAGGCGTGAATGTAACGCTTCACGATGTAAATTCTGATCCTAAAGTATGGGATGAGAGCAAAAAACGTTCAGGACGTGGTACCGTTCCACAAATCTTCATCGGCGATTTCCATGTCGGCGGTTGCGATGATTTAATGGCGCTTGATCGTAAAGGCGAATTAGACGCACATTTAAAAGGCGAATAATTAATTTTTCAAGCAGTCAAAAGGATTCATCATGAGCAATCAACCGGAACAACGTTTCGATATTCAACGCATCTACACGAAAAATATTTCACTTGAGTCACCAAACTCACCGGATGTGTTTAAAAATATGCAAAACCCCGATATCTCGGTTCAACTGAGCAATGACTCAGAAAACCTTGAAGGGGATATCTTTGAAGTGCGTCTACGCGTGACGTTAACGGCAGAATATGGCGAGAAAAAAACTATGTTCTTAGCGGAAGTGGAACAAGCGGGGATCTTTGAGCTTGGCGGATTTACCGACGAGCAGCTTGAGCACATGAAAGGTGCCTATTGCCCCAATATCTTATTCCCCTATGTGCGCGAAACGCTCGATAATCTCGTCGTTCGTGCGGGCTTCCCGCCTGTAATCTTAGCGCCGATTAACTTTGATGCAATCTTTGCACATCGTCAAGCGCAACTGGCAGAAGAAGCAGCAAATAGCGCGGAAACCGATGCGTAAGTAATGCCTTTAATCGTGCATTAAATCGATACGTACGATATAAAAAGTTATAAAAAAGCGATAAAAAACCCGCAAGTGGAAACGGCACTGCGGGTTTTTTTGTTGCCTCCCGTTTGATGGGAGGCGTTTAAAAGCGTTGTAAAAAACCTATTGCTTGATTACTGTTACTTCTCGATGAGAACCGCTTGCGGTCTTGAGGGCGGATTTTCGCGTTGCGCTTTAATAATATTAAAGGCGATCGATCCACCTACGACAATTAGCCCTGCCACATCAGAATAGGTTTCTGGAACGATAAGCATCAGTGCACCAGCCGCTAAGATGAGGCGTTCGAGAATATTCATGCTTGCTTTAAAGTAGCCTTCCACCGACGCACTGAGCGCGATAATGCCCATGATCGAGGTGATCGTAATCATCACCATTGAGCTAATGGGTGGGAAGGGGAATTCCGTCACGTTCATGCTCGTTAAGCTCGATACATCGATAAAGAGCATCGCTGGATTATAGACAAACATGAAGGGGACGATAAAGCCCGCAAGTGCCAGTTTAAGCGATTGCCAACCGGTCTTCATCGGGTCACCGCCGGCAATGCCTGCACCTGCAAATGAGGCAAGGGCAACGGGCGGGGTGATATTAGCAAATAGCCCGAAATAGAAGACAAAGAGATGGGCGACAATCACCGGAACGCCCAGCGCTGCGATGGCAGGTGCGGCCATGGTTGCGGTAATAATATAGGCCGGAATGGATGGAAGGCCCATGCCTAAAATCATCGACGCGATCATCGTTAATAATAGCGTTAAGAGGAGAGAATCTTTCCCGATGCTGGTGATCATGGAGATCATTACGTTGGCAAATCCGGTGAGACTCACGGTGCCGATAATAATGCCCACCACCGCACAGGCGGCCATCACTGGAAGGGATTGGCGCGCCCCAGAAATGAGCGCATCGACAATATCTTTAAAACTCATGCGCGTTGATTTTCTAAATTGGCTCACAATCACGCTGATCACAATGGTATAGAATGCAGCAAAGCTGATCGGTACCGATTTAGAGAGGAAAAAGACCAGCGCAAATATTGGAATCAGAAGATGACCACGTTCAAGAAGTACCTCTTTTACGCGGGGAAGATCTGCTTTGGGAATTCCTTTAAGATTATCTTTTCCAGCGCGGAAATGGACCTGCGCAATCACGCCAAGATAGTATAAAAGTGCGGGGAAAAAGGCTGCCATCGCGATGGTGCTATATTTAACGCCGGTGGTTTCCGCCATAATAAAGGCACTTGCACCCATGATCGGCGGAAGAATCTGCCCACCAACGGAGGCACTCGCCTCCACCGCGCCCGCAAAGTTCGCGCTATAGCCCACGCGTTTCATCATCGGAATGGTAAATACCCCGGTTCCCACCACGTTTCCAACGGCCGATCCATTAATGCTTCCCATAAAGCCGCTTGAAATCACCGCTACTTTCGCAGGACCGCCCTGTTTATGGCCGGCAAGCGCGAGCGCTAAATCGTTAAATAGCTGTCCCATGCCGGATTTGGCAAGGAAGGCACCAAAGAGGATAAAGAGGAAGATAAAGGAGACTGATGCCCCGATCGCGGTGGAGTAGAGTCCTTCGGTTTTAAGGTACATCTGCCCGAAAATATCGCCTAAATCGTACGGACGGGTTAGGAGACGATTGGGCATAAACTCAAAGTGACTGATGAAGGGATAGAGCAAGAATGTGAGCGCGAGAATGGGTAAAATCCAGCCCATCACCCGGCGCGCCGCATCGACCACAATCGCCACCGTAATGATTCCAAAGACCACATCTAAGGTATTGGGGATCCCACCACGGGTATTCATAATCGCGTCATATTCCATCACCAGATAGCCAAGTGAGGCAAACGCAAGCAGCATTAAAATCCAATCATACCAAGGCACTTTCGCACGGTTTTGAGATTGATAGGTTGGGTAGATAAGAAAGATCAGCGCAAGCCCGACCGAGACGTGTGTCGCACGGTATAAAAGTTGCGGCATGGGATAATAGGTGGTGTAGAGATGAAAAACGGAGTAGAAAAGCGCGAGCGCGGCAATAAAGAGCGCCACGGTTTTGTTCTGCGGTGCACGGGTCACCGATTCACGGTCGAACTTTTCTAAAATCGTTTGCTCATCGGCCACCTTCGGGGTTGAATGTGTCATGACAAGAATCCTTTAATAACAATGTCCATAGCGGAGATTTTTGAACAGAAAACTCCATTTCTGAATAATCATCAAATTGCTCGTAAAGCGTAAAAGGCGCGTTCCCTAGATAAATCGTTGACGCCACATTACGCGAGACAATCCAATGGATCTGAGGGATTTTAAGATCCGTTTCATACTCCACAAATCCCTCATAATTTGAAACGAGCGTGCCACTGCTCGGTGTCCCTGCGCCAAAGGTTTTAAACTTCGAACGCACTAGCCGAAATCCCGCTTTTTCCACACGATAGGACTCAATCCAGCGTTCGCGCTCCACAGAGTGAATCCACGCAAGATCAAAGGTCGAATCGGTAAAATAGCAGCGAAAATCGCCTGAGGTCACCTTGGCAATGGTGACGGGATAATTTGACAAAAAAAGAGGGAACGCTGCGATCAGCGCCCCCTTCAGTAAACGAGTGCGCTTACTATTTGTTTTGCTCATCGTAGTATTTTTTCGCGCCCGGGTGGATCGGTGCAACCATCCCGTTTTGAGCCGCTTCGAGTGAGATATCTTTCACCGCTTGGTGAGAGTTTCTCAGCTGGCCTAAGCTATCGAAAAAGGTTTTTGTGAGTTTATACACATCGTCTTCACTTAAATCGGCGCGTACCGCTAAGGCGTTCATGATCGCAGCCGTTGCAATGGGTTCGGCGTTACCATAGGTGTTCGCAGGAATCTCCATCGCGGTGAAATAGGGTTTATCTTGGGCAATCTTTTCCACCATTTCAGGACGAATGGTCACAAGTTTTAGGTCAAATCCTTGTTCAAGCTCCATGAGCGACGCATTTGGTAATCCGCTGGTTAAGAACGCCGCATCAATTCGGCCCGCTTTAAGCGCATCCGCCGCTTCTGCATAACCTAGATAATCGACGCGAAGATCGTTATAGGTGATGCCGTGCCCGTTTAAAAGGGTGCGAGCATTCACTTCAACGCCGGAGTTTTGGTCACCAACGGCGACGCGTTTGCCTTTAAGATCATCGAGGGTTTCGATGCCAGAGCGTTTTGAGGTGACGACCTGCACAAAGTTCGGATAGAGCACTGCCATCTGATTGACGTTCTCAATTTTATTGGGGAAAGGGCCTTCGCCGTTTACCGCTTGGCTTAATACGTCGCTCATTAAGAATGCCATCTCCGCTTTTCCTTGGTGGATCAAGTTGATGTTCTCAACTGATGCGCCAGTGGTTTGCGTTTTAGAGTTGGTTTTATGTTTATCGGCGTAAATTTCGCTCAGCGTGGTGGCGATAATGTTATACGGCCCTGATGCACCGCCCGTTGCGATGGTGACAAAGCGTGAGTTGACTTTGCTTGCGTCCGCGTCAGCACTTGGCGCCGCGTCATCGTTTGAACAAGCTGCTAAAAGCGCTACTGCACTCACCATTAATATACTTTTCTTAACAAAGTTAAAAGCCATTGTTTCCCCCCTGAATTGGTTTATTAATTTTTTTGAAGCGTATCTCTCTTATATAACGGATTAATTGCGAAAGATCAAAAATAAAAATATTTAATATGGAAAATCAACTGGTTACCCCTATTTTGTGTGAGTTTTTGTAAAAAAAGAAAATTAAAAACATTTTAAATCAACATATTAATGGGGTTATTGAAAATAATTCCTAAGTTGCATTGACATTTGAATAAGAATGATAATAATTATCAATACGATTTAAGATTAAATGCTATGTATCACTTACATTGTTTATAGAACGATTGGGGTATCGAGGCGATAGGCCATAAACAGTGGGTGAGCTTAGCATTAAGTAAATTTATATATAAGCATTAAAAATTTCACGTTAAATGTATTGATAAATGGATAAGGACTTAGCATGAGTAACGCAGCGACACCGATGAAACGCACCCTTTTGAGCATGATGGTGCTCGGGGCTCTTTTAACAGGCGCCGCCCAGGCCGATGAGCCAATTGATGAGCAGCTTGATGATCAGATTGAAGAGAAAAGCACACAAAGCAACAGCGTCAGCACACCGAAAGCGGATATTGATCTATCGCGCGTGGTGGTGACTGCGGGCGGATTTGCCCAAGAGGTGAAAGAGGCACCGGCATCGATTTCGCTTGTGTCCAATAAAGAGCTTGAGACAAAACCGTTTCGCGATGTGACCGATGCGTTAAAAGATATTCCCGGCGTTAGCGTGACCGGCGGTGGCGGAAGTACGGATATCAGCATTCGTGGGATGGCGCCGCAATATACCTTAATGCTGATTGATGGTCGCCGAATGAGTTCTCGTGCCACTCGCCCTAACAGTGATGGCAGTGGGATTGAGCAGGGCTGGATTCCCCCGCTTGCGGCGATTGAGCGCATTGAAGTGGTACGTGGACCGATGTCATCGCGCTATGGTTCCGATGCGATGGGTGGGGTGATTAACGTGATCACGAAAAAAGTCGCCGATGAGTGGGGCGGCAGCCTTCGCTTGGAATCGACGCTTCAAGAAGATTCCGATGCGGGCAATATGAATACGGTGGATTTTTATCTCAATGGTCCGATCATGAAGGAGCGTTTGGGGCTTCAGCTCTATGGTAAATATTCTGATCGTTCAGAAGATAAGTATATGACGGGCTTCCCCGAACAGCGCATTGAAAATTTAAACGGGAAACTCACCTTTGTTCCGGTCGATGGGCATACCCTTGAATTGACGGCGGGCGTTGGGCTTCAAAAACGCTTTGCTACTAAAAACCAAACCAGTGCGCGCGGCAGTGAGCATAAATCAAAACGTACCCATGGATCGCTTCGTTATTTAGGTGAGTGGGACAATGGCGTGACCAGTGATATCGCGTTCAGCCACGAAAAAACCGATAACTATGTGCGCAAAATGATTGTGGATAACTACGTTGTCGATGGTAATGTGATCATTCCACTTGGTAGCCACACGGTGACCGTTGGCGGGCAATACCGTAAAGAGAAATTGGAAGATCAGGGCAATCAATTTAATCCCGATCTTGTGAAGATTGATCGCTATAGCTATGCCGGATTTATTGAAGATGAGTGGTGGATTACTGATTCCTTCTCATTAACGGCGGGACTTCGCTACGATAAAGATGAAAACTACGGTGGTAACTTAAATCCGCGAATCTACGGGGTGTGGAATATTAATGATGAGTTCACCATGAAAGGGGGAATCTCAACCGGATTTACCGCACCTGGCCTTCGTCAAGTGGTAGCCGATTGGGGACAAGTCACCGGTGGCGGAACTCGCGATGGTATGATCTTAGGGAACCCCGATCTTCAGCCAGAAAAGAGCACCAACTATGAGTTAAGCCTTAACTACTCAAATGATTATGGCGTAAACGCAAGTGTAACGGGCTTTTACACCAATTTTAAAGATAAAATCCAGCTGATGACGCTCTGCGATGATGAAAGTAATCAAGGGCAGTGTGTTGCGCCAAATGGTGAAGGATTTGATCTCATTCAAAAACGTTTTAATATCGATAAGGCTGAGTTAAAAGGGCTTGAATTAGCACTCTCCATGCCGATCAATGAGTTTGTCAGCGTGAATGGTAGCTACACCTACACCAAAACCAAGCAAAAAACCGGTGAGCATAAAGGTGATCCATTAACGGGCGTGCCTGAGCATCAATTTAACCTTGGTGTGGATTGGGACATTAACGAAAAAACCCAAGTCTGGGCGAAAGCGCGTTACAACGGTAAAGAGTATCAAATGAAAAAAGGCGTGGCCGGTAAACGCAATGACAGTTTCACTACGTTTGATCTTGGCGCGTCCTATAAATTTAGCGACGATGCGACGCTTTATGCGGGTATCTATAATGTCGGTAACAAGAAAATTCGTGAGATCGATCATGGTTATACGCAAGATGGCCGCCGTTATTGGGTGGGTGTGAATGTGGATTTCTAAGCGTGCATTGGCACTACGATGAAATTTTGTTGGCATCAATCGGTGACAAAATGATATTAAACGATATTTTTTAAATCGGTTTACGCTACAATGTGAAGCGGGTACAGAGAGTATCCGCTTTTTCGTTAAGTTTCATCGATGTTTATCGATTTGGCTTCCTGAGAATCTCTCCCTATAATAGAGAATCCTATTTAAATGACGGCGTTAATCGGCCGTTATATTATTGACGAGACCCCTCATTCATGCGCATTCAAGCCGATCAGTTACCGCAATTACTTCCCCAAAATTCTGCGTGGCGCGGACTTTTGGTCGCGGGCGATGAACCCTATTTGGTCATCGAGGCGCAGGATTTTGTACGGCATTTTTTACGGGATCAAGCGGGCTTTTTAGAGCGGGATCTCTTTGAGGTGGCTAGCGGATTTGATTGGAATGATTTTCGTGAATCAACGCAGAGTCTTTCGCTCTTTTCTGAACGAAAAATTGTAGAACTCCGCTTTCAAAATCGCCCCGATACCGTGGCGCAGCGGCACCTACTTGAATATTTCGAAAACCCCTCCCCCGATATATTCCTACTAGTGAGCGTTCCGCGCTTAACGAATCAACAGCTGAAAGCCAAATGGGCGGACGCTTTTGATAAAAAGGGCGCAGTGATGCCGATCTATCCGCCGCGACCTTATGAATATCCCCGCTGGATTGTCGCTCGTGCCCGTCAAAAAGGATTGAGGCTTTCGGATGATGCGATCGATCTTTTAGCGGTTCATAATGAGGGGAATCTCTTTTCGGTGATGCAAGAGCTCGATTATCTTGCGCTCTTTTATGGCAATGATCCGGTAAGCGGAGAGGGTCTAAAAGAGGCGTTGACGCAAAGCTCGCGGTTTATCACTTTTGATCTTGGCGATGCGCTATTGGCCGGCGATATTGAGCGAATTTTCCGCATTATTGATGGCCTTCGTGAAGAGGGAGAGCCGGCCACTCTTGTCAACTGGGTGCTCCACAAAGAGATCGCAACTCTTGGCATGATGAAAGCGGAACTTGATAATGGTGCACCGATGCAAGAGGTACTGAAAAGTGTGTGGCAAAATAAACGCCCGCTCTATCAAGGGGCACTGAGACGATTTTCGCCCAAATTGTGGCAACATTTAGCGGAGATGCTCGTCCAGATCGATGAAGCGATCAAAGGGGAGTTGAAAGAAGATCCTTGGAATGCTATTTTGCGCGTCTCTTTTGCGTTAGCAGGCAAACGCCTCCTTTCGCTAAGTGCCACGGTGACGCCTTAATTAAATCAACCAAAATTGAGGGATAACGCCATGAGTGATGCACTTTTTCATGAAACGCACAACAAGGATAGTTTTATGCAGTTAGATGCGATGGTGGAAGCGGTATTAATGGCCGCAAAAGCCCCTCTTACCATTAATGATTTATGCGATATTTTTAGAGAAAACGGCATCAGCAATGATGAGATGACCGAGGTGCTCGAAGCGCTCCAAGAGACTTTGTCGGGGCGGGGTGTTGAGCTGGTGGAAGTGGCAAGTGGTTGGCGTCTTCAAGTGCCGGCGCGCTATAACCATTGGGTGGAGCGTCTTTTTGAAGAGCGTCAAGAGCGCTACAGTTCAGCCCTTTTTGAAACGCTTGCGCTTATTGCCTATCAGCAACCAGTTACCCGCGGGGAGATTGAATCGGTGCGCGGCGTTGCGGTGAGTACCAATATTATTCGCACTCTTGAAGAGCGTGAATGGATTAAGGTGGTGGGCCGTAAAGAAACGCCCGGTCGCCCACTTTTATATGCCACAACTGAAAAATTTCTCGATGATTTTAATCTCAAAAGTTTGGAAGAGTTGCCACTTCTTGAAGATTCTATTTTGCTCGATGAAGCGAAACAGCGTGAAGTGGAATTTAATGAGACGCAAACACGGCCCGCCTCGGCGTAAAAATAAAATCTGCTTAACCGGCTCGATTCTTCTATACTGATTCTTTTAATATCAAACACAACAAAGGGTCTATGTTCAAACCATTATCCCTCTATATCGGCCTGCGTTACACGGCTGCAAAACGGAAAAACAATTTCATCTCATTTATCTCATTTGTCTCGATTGGAGGCATTGCGCTCGGCGTGATGACGATGATTGTGGTGCTCTCGGTGATGAATGGCTTCCAAAAAGAGGTGGCTGAAAAGAGTACTGAGATGGCCTTTCATAATCAGGTAATGAGTGATACGGGCAAATTGTCCGATTGGCAGCGACTGCTCGATCTGCCGGAAAAGATTCCCAATGTGATTGGCGCAGCGCCGTTTGTGAAGAGTCAGGGGCTTGTTAATGCCGATGGCGATATGAAGCCGGTGCTTATTTTTGGCGTCGATGGCGCGTATGAAGGGGCGGTCTCCAATGTTAATGACGCGGTGAAAACCATTGAAGAGGGTGCGTGGAAAGCGGCGGATTTTACCCTGTTACAGGAGGGGGAATTTGGCATTATTTTAGGCAAGAGTCTTGCGACGGATTTCCGCGTGACGATTGGTGATTATGTCTCGCTTGTTACCTCCGATATTAATGTCACTGTCGTTGGCGCCTCGCCGCGGTTAAAGCGCTTTAAAGTGGTTGGGCTCTATGAGGCGGGGCTTTATGATTATGAAAAGAGCCATGTTTTTGTCCATTTAGAGGATGCGGCGCGCCTCGCTAAACTGCCGAAAGGCGATGTCAGCGGGATTCGTCTTAAACTTGAAAACCCGATGCGAGCCCACGATACGGCGCTTGCGGTACAGCGCTATCTTGGCTTTGATAATGATCTTACGGTCTATACTTGGATCGATCAATTCTCTGCGATCTATAAGATGATCGAGATCGAAAAGATCACCATGTTTATTATTATGAGCCTCATTGTGGCGGTGGCGGTGTTTAATGTGGTGTCGATGCTGGTGATGGTGGTGACGGAAAAACGCTCGGAAATTGCGATTTTACGCACGCTCGGCATGCGCCCGCGCAGCATTATGTTTATCTTTATGGTGCAAGGCACCTTTATTGGCTTTTTTGGGGCGTTGATCGGGATTGTGCTTGGGGTGTTAATCGCTTCAAATGTACAGCCGATCGTCCATTTTGTGGAAAATCTGCTGGGTAAAACGATCTTTGAACCGAGCGTCTATCCGGTGTCGGAAATCCCCTCGCTCATTTTGGCAGGGGATGTCTTTTTAGTGTCGGGTATTGCGTTTATCTTAGCGAGCTTAGCGACGCTCTATCCTGCGTGGAAAGCGGCACGCACTCAACCGGCGGAGGCGCTACGTTATGAATAATGAGATCGTATTACGAGCGGTCAATCTCTCGAAATCATACTTTGATCAAAAGCATGAGGTGGAGGTGTTTCGCGATATCAATCTTGAAGTGCGCCGTGGTGAAAAGATCGCCATTGTCGGCGCGTCAGGATCGGGAAAAAGTACGTTGATGCACATTCTTTCGGGGCTTGATCGCCCAACGCGCGGCGATGTCTATCTTAAAGAGGTGCACTTTAATGTGGCATCTGAAGCCAAACGTGGGGTGCTCCGTAATCAACATTTAGGCTTTATCTATCAATTTCACCATCTATTACCGGATTTTACTGCGCTCGATAATGTGGCAATTCCACTAGTGATTGGGGGATTGTCGGTTAAAGCAGCGCGGGTTGAGGCGGATCGATTACTCCATCGCGTGGGTCTTTCGCACAGATTAACTCATAAACCTTCCGCACTTTCCGGCGGTGAGCGTCAGCGAGTCGCGATTGCAAGGGCACTTGTCACAAAGCCCGCGGCCGTTCTTGCTGATGAACCGACGGGGAATCTCGATGAAGAGAATGCGCGGGCGGTATTTGAGCTTTTATGTGAAATGAATGATGAATTTGGAACGGCGTTACTGGTGGTTACGCACGATCGCAGCCTCGCGGCGAAGATGGATCGTTGCTGGGAGATGCGTGATTTTGGATTATCTCAACAGCTATAAGATTGGCAAATAAATAAAAAGGACAAAAAAGGCGTGATGGAGCTTTTATCCGGTTGGATCAATGAATTTATCGATATTTTCTTAAACATTGATGATCATTTAGAGGTGCTCGCCAATCAATATGGCGCGTGGCTCTATCTTATTTTAATTGTGATCGTCTTTTGTGAAACGGGGCTGGTGGTGACGCCCTTTTTACCCGGCGATTCGCTCCTGTTTGCGGCCGGCGCACTCTCGGCGATGGGGATGCTCGAGATCTTCATTCTCTGGGGATCGCTCTTTGTGACGGCGGTGATTGGCGATGCGGTCAATTATCATATTGGGAAGTTTTTAGGGATTAAACCCTTTAAAGAGGATGCGCGGATTTTTAAATTGAAATATCTGCGTAAAACGGAAGAGTTTTATGAAAAGCATGGCGGGAAAACGATTATTCTGGCACGCTTTATCCCAATTGTTCGAACTTTTGCCCCTTTTGTGGCGGGCGCAAGCACGATGTGCTATCGTAAGTTTTTCACCTATAATGTGGTCGGCGCTTTTCTTTGGACCACGTTAATGCTCGGGGCGGGCTACCTCTTTGGAAATATCGCCTGGGTTAAAGATAATTTTTCAGCAATTGTGCTCGGAATTATCTTTGTTTCCTGTCTACCGATCCTCATTGAAGCTGGGCGTGCCTATCTTCAGAAACGAAAAAATAAAGTTGCAACCTTACCCGATAATGATTAGAATTGCGTCAACTGCCCGTAAAGGGAGTCCCCAAACGCTATCGTTCGATGCGTTCGCCTCTTTTATTATCTAATCTCATCTTTAGGTTATTAACAATTTCCCCAATTTATTCCGCGTAAGTGCAGCGGATTACTCAATCTTTATGTAAAAAAGTCTATGAATTTAACAGAATTAAAACGAAAAACAGCACAAGAACTCATTGATATTGCTGAAGAGATGAATCTTGAAGGTTCAGGCCGTGCGAAAAAGCACGATTTAGTATTTAGCATCTTAAATACCTACGCAGCGCAGGGCAACGACATCACGGGCGATGGTGTTTTAGAGGTCTTAAATGATGGCTACGGATTCCTCCGCGGCGTTGATAGCTCGTTCTTAGCAGGGCCCGATGATGTCTATATCAGCCCCTCGCAGATTCGCCGTTTTAATCTCCGTACCGGTGATACCGTCTCTGGGAAAATTCGTCCGCCTAAAGATAATGAAAAATATTTCGCGCTGGTTAAAGTCCAAGAGATTAACTACGAGCCACTCGAAGCGAGCAAACGTAAAATCGCGTTTGAAAACTTAACGCCAATTCATCCAAACGAGCCCTTAAAAATGGAGCTTGGAAATGGATCAAGCGAAGACATCACCGCCCGTTTAATCGATATGGTTGCCCCGATTGGTAAGGGTCAGCGGAGTATGATCGTTGCGCCGCCAAAAGCGGGTAAAACCATCATGATGCAAAATATCGCCCAATCGATCGCGATCAATCATCCGGAAGCCTATCTGATGGTGCTCTTAATTGATGAGCGCCCGGAAGAGGTGACCGAGATGCAGCGTTTAGTCAAAGGCGATGTGATTGCGTCAACCTTTGATGAGCCGGCGCTTCGCCATGTACAAGTGGCGGAAATGGTGATCGAAAAAGCTCGCCGTTTAGTGGAACATGGCCGCGATGTGGTGATTCTGCTCGACTCGATGACCCGTCTTGCACGCGCGTATAATACCGTGGTGCCTTCTTCGGGGAAAGTCTTATCCGGTGGGGTGGACGCCAATGCTCTTCATCGCCCGAAACGCTTCTTTGGTGCAGCACGTAACATTGAAAATGGCGGCAGCTTAACCATTATTGCTACCGCGATGGTCGATACCGGCTCGAAGATGGATGAGGTGATTTTCGAAGAGTTCAAAGGAACCGGTAACTCAGAGATTCAACTTGATCGCCGCATTGCGGAAAAACGCATCTTCCCAGCAATCAACATTAATCGTTCCGGCACTCGCCGTGAAGAGCTTCTTATCGAACCCGATGATCTCCAAAAAATCTGGATTCTGCGTAAGCTCGTTCATCCGATGGATGAGATTCAATCGATTGAGTTTGTCCTTGATCGCATGAAAGAAACCGACACAAATGAAGAGTTTTTTAACTCAATGAAGGGTTAGACTTGCATTTTGTCTAAAGAGTCAGTAAAATTACCGTCTTGAATTATTTTTATGGTAAACACCGATAAGTTGACGAGCTTATCTCGCCATTAAAATAGAACCGGTTTAATTTTAATAATGGATTTAAGAACTATGTCAAACAAAGAAACAAACTACCGCGAAGTGGTATTCCAAGACGTATCAAGCGATTTTGCAATTTTAACGCGTTCAACCGTTAAAACCTCTGAAACAATTAAATGGGAAGATGGTAACGAATACCCTCTTTACAAAGTTGAAGTTTCTTCAGCGTCACACCCATTCTTCACTGGTAAGCAAAACATCCTTGACTCAGAAGGTCGTGTGGATCGCTTCCGTAAACGCTTCGGTCGTTAATCATTTTGATTATCTAAGACTGATAGTGATGGAACAAGAGCATCTTTTCTTCGGAAAGATGCTTTTTTTTGTCTAAAATAAAGCTGCGGATAGAGATCTATCTTGGCACATCGGTCTTAATCCATTTACCTATTTAAAATTTAAAAAAGAGATTCTGTTATGTTGCGCGCTTTGATTCGTTCAATTTTATTTCGCCTTGATCCTGAAAGAGCTCATCATCTCTCGTTGTGGGGCTTAAAAATGTTGGGGCGAGTGCCTTTTTTAGCAAAGAGAATTCGCCGGCATTATGAGGTCACAGATCCGCGACTTGAGCGAACGGTGCTCGGCATTCAGTTTGCCCATCCGGTGGGGATGGCGGCGGGATTTGATAAAGATGCCAAAGTCTTCAATGAGCTCTCGATGCTTGGGTTTTCTTTTGTCGAGATCGGAACGGTGACGCCGAAAGCGCAAACGGGAAATCCGAAAAAACGCCTCTTTCGACTGGTTGAGGATGAAGCAATCATCAATCGTATGGGCTTTAATAATGATGGGGTTCATGCGGCGAAATTACGCTTGATGAAAAATCAAGGCGTGATCGTTGGCGGAAATATTGGTAAAAATAAAGTCACGCCCAATGCCGAAGCGGTGAACGATTATCTCGATTCCTTTAATGAGCTTTTTGAGGTGGTGGATTATTTTGTGGTGAATGTCAGTTCCCCAAATACCCCGAATCTGCGTGATCTTCAGGATAAAGAGCCACTCACGGCACTTCTCAATGCACTTCAAACGGTCAATCTTGCCAAAGAGATCCCAAAACCGATTTTCTTAAAAATTGCGCCAGATTTAACGGAATCACAACTCCTTGATATAATAGAGATTGTGGCAGAGACGCAAATTGGCGGCGTGATTGCGACTAATACCACTCTCGATCGCACTGGACTACAGAGTGCCGACAAGAAGGAAGCGGGCGGGTTAAGTGGCAAACCGCTTACCGACAAATCAACGGCGGTGATTCGGTTTTTACATGAGAAGAGTGACGGCGCATTTCCCATCATTGGGGTGGGCGGGATTCACAGTGCCGAGGACGCGTTAGAGAAGCTCAATGCGGGGGCGATGCTGATTCAACTCTATTCGGGCTTTATCTATGAAGGACCTGCGCTCATTAAAGCCATAAACGAGGCCATTTTGAAAGAGTGTGATTAATAAATTTTATAGGTATCTTTTAATAGAATTTATACATTCGAGTATCTTATTTTTTAATAGAGGTGTATTATCAACATAAGATACAGATAATCAATTTAGTGTTTTAGGCATTTGTTCCAAATCGACTACACAGATCGAATGCAAACGGAAACGATGCGAAAAAGCTTCAGTTAGGAGGAAAGCTATGACTAAAAATACTGTAACTATTACTGATAATAGAGATAATAAAAGTGTTGAGTTACCGATTTTAGAATCGGTTTACGGAAATGATGTAATTGATATCGCGGCATTAAACCGTGATATGCATATGTTCAGTTATGACCCAGGTTACGTATCAACAGCGAGCTGTGAGAGTGCGATCACCTATCTTGACGGGGAAAAAGGGGAGCTGTTCTATCGCGGTTACCCAATTGAGCAATTAGCAGCGAAAAAGAGCTATCTTGAAGTGGTTTACTTACTTTGGTACGGCGAGCTGCCCACCCCAGAGCAAGCGACAAAATTCAAAGAGATCATCATGACGCATTCATTAATGCATGAAAACATGAAAGATTTCCTCCAAGGCTTCCGCTACGATTCACATCCAATGGCAATGCTTTCAGGTTCCGTGGCATCAATGGCTGGGTTCTATCACGATAAACTCGACATCTATGACCCTTACCACCGCGAAGTCATTGCACACCGTTTAATCTCAAAAATTCCAACGATTGCAGCGGCATGTTTCAAACATGGCCGTGGCCAACCTTATCGTTATCCACGTAATGATCTATCATATGCAGGGAACTTCTTACAAATGATGTTCTCAACCCCATGTGCGGATTACGAGATTGACCCAATTGCTGAAAAAGCGATTGATACCCTCTTTATCCTTCACGCAGACCATGAGCAAAACGCATCGACATCAACGGTTCGTTTAGCCGGTTCATCAGGCGCGAACCCATTTGCAGCGATTGCATCGGGGATTGCAAGCCTTTGGGGTGCGGCGCATGGTGGCGCGAACGAAGCGGTTCTTCGTATGCTTGAAGAGATCGGTTCTGTGGATAACATTCCAAAATATATTGACAAAGCGAAAGACCGTAACGATCCGTTCCGTCTTATGGGCTTTGGTCATCGTGTTTATAAAAACTTTGACCCACGTGCGAAAATCATTAAAGGCATCGCGGACCAAGTATTGGCGAAATACGGTAACGATCCATTAATGGAGATCGCGGTAAGACTTGAAGAGATCGCGCTTAAAGATGAGTACTTCATCGAGCGTAAACTCTATCCGAACGTTGACTTCTACTCAGGTATCATCTACAAAGCGTTAGGCATTCCTGTTGAGATGTTCACCCCAATGTTCGCCATTGCGCGTACAAGCGGATGGATCAGCCACTGGGCTGAGATGATCTCAGATCCAAAACTCAAAATCGGTCGTCCACGTCAGCGCTACATCGGTCCTACAAGACGTGACATCGAATAGTTGAATTTTGATGGGTAACAGTAAATAATAGAGGGCGTAGATATAAGGTCTACGCCCTTTCTTTTTATATCGATAGAGGAAATTTATGTCAGTTATCAAATCGTTAATCGCACGTGAGATTTTAGACTCGCGCGGCAACCCAACTTTATGGGTAAAAGCAACGTTAGAATCAGGTGCAGTGGGTGAAGCTGCAGTTCCAAGTGGCGCATCAACCGGTGCAAAAGAAGCGGTCGAACTACGGGACGGCGACAAATCACGTTACGGCGGTAAAGGGGTATTAACCGCATGTTCACACGTGAACAACGAAATCTTTAATGCATTAAACGGAAAAGATGCGTTAGACCAAGCGGCAATCGACCAGATCTTAATCGATCTTGATGGCACACATAACAAAGCAAAATTAGGCGCAAACGCAACGCTCGGAGCATCGCTTGCGATCGCACACGCAGCAGCGGCTGAAAAAGGCTTACCCCTCTATCGTTCGGTTGCGGACCAAGATCGCTACGTATTACCAGTACCGATGATGAACATCTTAAACGGTGGTGCGCACGCAGATAACTCTGTTGATATCCAAGAATTTATGATTATGCCGGTGGGCGTACCGACCTTTGCGGAAGCGGTTCGCTGTGGGGCAGAGATCTTCCACGAACTTCGCAACGTATTAACCGAAAAAGGGTTAGCGACCGGTGTGGGCGATGAAGGTGGATTTGCGCCAAACTTAGGCTCAAACGAAGAAGCGCTTGAAGTGATCATGACCGCGATTAAAGCGGCGGGTTATGAAGCAGGGAAAGATGTATTCCTAGCACTTGATATCGCCTCATCAGAATTCTATAAAGAGGGCAAATATCAGCTCGAATCAGAAGGCAAAGCGTACACCTCAGAAGAGTTTGCAAAATTCCTCGAAGATTGGGTGAACCGCTATCCAATTATCTCCATTGAAGATGGTATGGATGAAGAAGATTGGGAAGGTTGGGAAATCTTAACGCGTCTAGTCGGCGACCGTGTTCAACTCGTTGGCGATG
Source organism: Ignatzschineria sp. RMDPL8A (assembly GCF_029815055.1). Taxonomy (NCBI): domain Bacteria; kingdom Pseudomonadati; phylum Pseudomonadota; class Gammaproteobacteria; order Cardiobacteriales; family Ignatzschineriaceae; genus Ignatzschineria; species Ignatzschineria sp. RMDPL8A. Next base: position 104,402 of record NZ_JAPPWA010000002.1, read on the forward strand.
ATCTTTTTGTAACCAACACTGCCATCTTAAAACGCGGAATTGATGAGAAAATTGCGAACTCAATTTTAATCAAACCAAACCAAATCGGTACCTTAACGGAAACCATCAACGCGGTGAATATGGCAGACGAAGGGGGCTTTACCTCAGTGATGTCACACCGTTCAGGCGAAACAGCGGATACCACCATTGCGGATTTAGCGGCAGCAACGGCCAGCTCGCAAATTAAAACCGGATCACTCTGCCGTTCAGACCGTGTCGCGAAATATAACCGTCTGATCTGCATCGAAGCAGAACTCGGCGATAAAGCAGTGTATGCAGGGAAAGATGCGTTTAAATCAGTAAAATTCTAATGGATCCTAATCAAATTTAATCATTTGGTTAGAATTGGTTTAGATTAAAAAATGAAGAGCCCGTCAGCAATGATGGGCTTTTTTTGTGAGCGCGTTTTATCGGTGGGGTTGATGAGGGGTGGAAAATAGTAGACAATTTTTCACATTAAAACGCCATATCATAAATAGGTGAAGGATGAGCGATCATTCTTACCAAACTTAATTGAGATCAATTCTCAATTAGAAATCATTCTTGCATGAAATCGCCGTAAAGCCCATCAGAATGGGCTCATAAGAAAATTAAATTTGAAAGAGGACTGAAATGGTACTATATTAGTCCTATATTTATTTTAAGAGGAATACACCGTTGAGAATTACCCGAGAGACAGATTATGCGATTATTATCGCCACGTTCTTAGCAGAAGAGGAGAGTGCGATGAGCGCCTCTGTAATTGCTGAAGCGTGCGAGCTGAATCTCTCGCTTGCGAGCAAGGTATTAAAATTGCTTGCGCGCGCGGAAATTCTCACCTCCACGCGGGGCGTTTACGGCGGTTATAGCCTCAACCAAGATCCCAAAGCGATCTCTCTACTCGATATTATTGTGGCGATTGAAGGGCCGATGGCGGTCAATGCCTGTGTCGATAGCGAGAATCCCTGTGATCGGATCGAAGAGTGTAATCTTGCCCCTCATTGGCGCATCATCAATCAGAAATTATACGATAACTTTGCCACGGTGAGCTTAGCTGAGCTCCTTGGCAAGCCGGTGAAACTTGCGCGTAAATTAGATGGGGAGACTGAGGTACATCAGTAAAACCGATTCTTAAATCAGTAGATGGAATGTTATGAAGACAGAAAGAGAGTTTTTAGAAGAGGTCGCGCAAGAAGAGTATGCGTACGGCTTTGTGACCGACATTGAGCAGGAGACCTTACCTCCTGGATTGGATGAAGATGTGATCCGCAAAATCTCCGCGATCAAGCGTGAGCCTGAGTGGTTACTGGAATATCGTCTAAAGGCGTATCGCGCGTGGCTTGAGATGGAAGATCCCGATTGGGCGCATCTTAAGATCGAACCGATGGATTATCAATCGATCTCTTACTATTCAGCGCCAAAATCGATGGAAGATGGCCCGAAAAGTTTGGACGAGGTCGATCCTGAGTTGATCGAAACCTATAACAAATTAGGGATTCCGCTAGAAGAGCAAAAAATTCTTGCGGGCGTTGCCGTTGACGCGGTATTTGACTCGGTATCCGTTGCGACAAGCTATAAAGGCCGCCTATTAGAGCAGGGCATTATCTTCTGTTCGTTTAGTGAAGCGGTTCAGGAATATCCTGAGCTTGTGCGTGAATATTTAGGCACTGTGGTCTCTTTTAAAGATAACTATTTCGCAGCGCTCAATGCCGCCGTTTTTACGGACGGATCGTTTGTCTATATTCCAAAAGGCGTGCGTTGCCCGATGGAACTTTCAACCTATTTCCGTATCAATGCGCAAAATACCGGTCAGTTTGAGCGGACCCTCATCATTGCTGATGATAATTCGTATGTCTCATATTTAGAAGGATGTACAGCGCCCCAGCGTTCTGAAAATCAGCTTCACGCAGCGGTGGTTGAACTCGTTGCCAAAGAAGAAGCGGAGATCAAATACTCTACGGTCCAAAACTGGTATCCCGGCGATAAAGAAGGTCGCGGCGGAATCTATAACTTTGTGACCAAGCGCGGTATTTGCCAAGGTCGCCGTTCGAAAATCTCATGGGCGCAGGTGGAAACCGGCTCGTCGATCACTTGGAAATATCCAAGCTGTATCTTAAAAGGCGATGAATCCGTGGGTGAATTCTACTCCGTTGCCCTTGTGAAAGATGCGCAGCAAGCGGACACCGGCACCAAAATGATTCACCTTGGGAAAAACACTAAATCCACCATTATCTCGAAAGGGATTTCGGCGGGTGTGGCGCAAAACTCCTACCGTGGTCTTGTTCGTATGAGCGCAGGCGCAACGGGATCGCACAACTATTCACAGTGTGACTCGCTCTTAATTGGCGATAAATGCGGTGCGCATACCTTCCCCTATATCGACGTTCGCAATGCGAGCTCGAAGGTTGAACATGAAGCGTCCACCTCAAAAATTTCCGAAGATCAGCTCTTTTATTGTCAGCAGCGCGGTCTTACCGAAGAAGATGCCATTAGCCTCATTGTGAACGGCTACTGTAAAGAGATCTTCCAAGAGTTACCGATGGAATTTGCGGTTGAAGCGCAAAAATTAATTGAGATTCGTTTAGAGGGCAGCGTGGGCTAATCAGCCGCCGTGTTGTCAGCACAATAATTTTTGGTAGCGGCAGGGCGATGGGTGTGATGGATCAGATCCTCGCTCAAAAGACCGCTAACCCACAGAATAGAGATAAGAGTACAGTATGTTAGAAATTAAAAATTTACATGTCGAAGTTGAAGGCAAAAAAATCATCAACGGTCTTAACCTCACCATTAATGATGGCGAAGTGCATGCGATCATGGGACCAAACGGTTCAGGTAAAAGTACGCTTGCGAGCGTTATTGCCGGAAATGATACCTATGAAGTCACAGAAGGCTCGATCACTTATAACGGCATCGACCTTTTAGAGCTCGATCCCGATCAGCGCGCCCATTTAGGCGTCTTTTTAAGCTTCCAATATCCGGTCGAACTTCCTGGGGTGAACAACCATTACTTCCTTCGCACCGCGCTAAACAGCATTCGTAAAGCACGCGGAGAAGAGGAGCTCGATGCTCTTGAGTTTTATGAGTCGCTCCAAGAGAAAATGAAGCGCGTTAAGATGGACAGCGCATTCTTAAAGCGTTCAGTGAATGAAGGCTTCTCAGGCGGTGAGAAAAAACGTAACGAAATTCTCCAAATGCTCGTATTAGAGCCAACGCTCGCGATTTTGGATGAAACGGATTCTGGCCTTGATATTGATGCCCTTCGCGTGATTGCTGATGGTATCAACGGACTTCGCGATAACAATCGCAGCTTCTTAATGATCACTCACTATCAGCGTCTTTTAAACTACGTTCAACCGGATGTGGTGCATGTGATGACCGATGGTGAAATTGTAAAAACGGGCGGCAAAGAACTCGCGCTTGAGCTTGAGCAGGAAGGGTATGTAGCGTATCGAGGAGACAATGTCGGCGGTTCAAGAAAAGATCAGTAAGGAGTGGATATGTTAACTAAATTTAAAGAAAATCAACGTGTTGAGCGTTGGAAAGATACTCCTTTTCGCGATATTTTAGCCGTTGAGTGGGAAAAACCCACTGCCGTTGATAGCTTAGGCCCGATCAATGCGGTGCTTCCAGAAGATGCGGTGATTTTAACCATCTATAACGGCGTGGTGAGTGAGCGCTGGATCAATGAGAAACAGCTTCCCGATTCGCTTTTAGTGCGTTTTGAGAATAACACCTTAGACATCCGTTTAGTCAAAGGGGCAACGCTCGATCGTCCGGTGGTGATTCATCATATTTCAGAGGCTACTTCGCCGATTCATATTGAGAGCAAAATCTCCATTCACGCTGAAGAGAATACGCATGCGAGCTTCCTTCTGCTTGAATCTGGGGAAGGGCACTATTTAGCGACACCTGAGATCGATTTTGAGATTAAAGATCATGCCGATATCGAGTGGGTGCGTGTTGTGCTTAACTCCGATGAGAGTTTCTCGGTGATGGAGCTCAATTGTGACCAAGCGGAATCGAGTAAGTTCCACGCGGTGAGCTATCAAAGTCGCGGTAAAATCATTCGTTCCAACATCCGTATGGACGTCAATGGCGAAGAAGCCTACACACAACTTGATGCGCTCAATATCGCAAAAGAGGAACAGCATCTTGCGCACGTGGTGGATATGAGCCACGCAAAACCTGAGTGCGAGAGCAATCAGCAGATCAAAAATATTGTCAAAGATAAAGCGATGACGCTCTTTGATGGTGAGATTCATGTACATGTGGATTCACAAAAAATTAATGCCGATCAGATGACGCGAACGCTGCTACTGAACGATGGCGCACGCACGTTGACGATCCCGCGTTTAGAGATCTATGCCGACGACGTTCAGTGTACGCACGGGGCAACGGTGGGCTTTATGGATCACGATCACATGTTCTATCTGCGCACCCGCGGCCTTAGTGACGATGCGGCGCGCATGCTATTAATGCGTGCATACGGCGCTGAAATTGTCGCGAGCATTGAAAATGGATCGATCCAAGAGTGGCTCTTCCATATCCTCGATAACGATATCGAAGCGCTTCTATAACGGTTAACAATAAAGGGAAGGATTGTTTTATGTCATTATCTTCGATTCGGGCGCAGTTTCCGATCTTTAACCAGACAGTTAAAGGGCACGAAATTGCCTTTTTAGATACCGGTGCATCGGCGCAAAAGCCACAAGTGGTGATCGATGCGGAGCGCAACTGTTATGAAACGTATTACGCCAATATTCATCGCGGGGTTTATCATTTTAGTGAGAAATCAACGGCTGAATATGAAGCGGTACGGGACATTGTCACGGCGTTTATCGGCGGTAATGATTCACGTGAAACCATCTTCACCCAAGGGGCGACTGAGAGCATTAACTTAGTCGCTCACAGTTACGGGCGCTTGGTGTTAAAACCGGGCACAAAAGTGATGATCTCTGAGATGGAGCATCACGCCAATATTGTTCCGTGGCAGATGATCTGCGAGGAAACCGGTGCTGAACTCGTTGTCATTCCGATTACCGATGAGGGCGAACTCATCTATGAAACATTTGAAGCGATGCTCGATGAATCGGTAAAAATTGTTTCGGTAGCACAAGTATCAAACGTGCTTGGTACGGTGAATGATATCGAACGCATTATCACCGCGGCGCACAAAGTTGGGGCAAAAGTCTTAATTGATGGCGCGCAAGGCGTGGTGCATCATCCGCTTAATGTGAAAGCGCTCGATGTGGATTTTTACGTCTTTTCAGGCCATAAACTCTACGCACCGTCCGGCACTGGCGTTCTTTATGGAAAACGCGAGCTTCTCGAGGTGATGCCTCCCTATCAAACCGGTGGCGATATGATCGATTATGTGAGCTTTGAGAAAACTACCTTTGCACCGCTACCCAATAAATTTGAAGCGGGAACGCCCAACATTGCCGGTATTATTGGTTTAGGTGCGGCGATTAAGTGGATTGAAGGGATCGGATTTGAGACGATTGTCGCTCACGAGGCAGAGCTTCTTGAGTATGCCACCTCAGAACTTCTCAAATTATCCGGCCTTCGCATTATTGGCACGGCGCCGGAAAAAGCGGGGGTGATTTCGTTTGTGATTGAAGGAATTCATCCGCACGATATCGGCACACTGCTTGATCATGAGGGTGTTGCAATTCGTGTGGGGCATCACTGCGCGCAACCGTTAATGCGTCGCATGAATGTTCCGGCAACGGCGCGAATGTCGCTCGGGATCTATAATAATCACGCTGACATTGATCGTTTAGTCGCAGGGCTTAAAAAAGTGATTGAGCTCTTTGCTTAATCTGATTCGGAATTTGAGCGTAAAGCAAAAGGTTTCCCGTGAAACCTGAATTAATATCAGTCAGCGCTTTTCAAGTTCTTCGCGAGATGATATTTTAAGTAGAACAATTAATAGAAAACAGCACAATTTTAAAGAGGGATCGCCAACTAGGCGGTCCCTTTTTTTGCCTGTGTTAGGGATTATAAACTCTGCTCGAGCTCGCCCATAAAGTAAAAGTCACGGGTATTAATGGTGATGGTGCGCCCTGATTTTTGCAGATAAACCCCTTTTTCCCCAAGCCGAAAGCTCTGTTGGTTTTTGCCATTTCGCTCAATATCGCTAAGCGGGAGGCGGAGTGTCGGAAAGGTGTTTGACGGCATAATCACAAGTTCTGCACCAAAAGCAGACGCGGTGTAGATTTTAATCTCAATCAGATCCATATCCGGTCCATGATTGGAATTTGCCACGCCGGAATAGAGTCCTAATATCGAATCAAGATCGCATTGAAGGGGGCGAACAGCCTGCCGATTATTAGCAGATTTTTCGAGCAAAATCGGACGAAATCCTGGCTGATACCATTCAATAAAATGCGCGCTATGATCATCTCGAAAGAGCGTGAGCGAAGCATGATCGGCAAGATCGTGGCGATATCCGGATGGGATTTCCCCATTTTGGCCCGATGGTTTAGGCGCTCCAGTAAATGCTGCAAGGGGCAGTGTTTCATTAATGGTGAGTGTTGAATCGACTTCATCCGCATCATCAAGGGGAGCGGTTACCGGCGCATCTTCTGGCTCGATCACAAGCATATCAACAGTTTTAAGCGGAGCATCGGTTTCAAGCGATGTTTCGTCGTTATCTGTGGGCTCATCAGCCGTTTCCGTTGGTGCATGGGCTTCAAGTAATAGTGTGGGTTTAACAAATACTGTGGGCGTTAAATTTCCTGAAAGGGTGAGGGTATTTGCATCGGTTGCCGTCAGATGAAGGGTATGATCGCCCGAGGTATAGTTACCAAACATCTCACACAGATCGGGAAGATGACGGGGCGCTTGAGTGGCTACTTTAGGATTGCCGGGTGCAGCGTAGGCCATGGTTCCTGAGAGAAATGGCACGATTAAGAGCGCAATAAGGGGGTAGCGATGAAGCATAAGACTCTCCATAACAGATTGAAAATAAAGGAAATAAAACCATTATGACAAAGGGTTCCGCGAGCGGGTCTGTCAATCATGGCTTTATTGCTTTATATCAATAAGATCTGTTTGGAGAGTCCCTCAGTTACGACGCGAGTTTCATCAGCACAATCCCGCTTAAAATGAGGATAGCTGCGAGGGCGCGTAAAAAGGTAAAGGGCTCACCTAAAATGATTACGCCCACGATAAATGCACCCACTGCGCCAATTCCCGTCCAGACCATATACGCCGTTCCGAGGGGCAATAATTTCATTGAATAGCTCAATAAAAAAACGCTGATCGCCATAGCGACAACGGTGATAAGTGAGTAGCTGAGAATGGTAAACCCGTGTGAGAGTTTCATCGTATACGCCCAAACGACTTCAAAGAGTCCGGCGATTAAAAGAACAATCCATGCATACATAATTTAATAATCCAATCAGTGAGTATGGGTCGTCCCAAACGATCACATCAGCGCATAATTGCTATGCTAGCTGGCAAACGGCCGTCCATCTGCAGTAAAAATTATAGCAACTCAAGGAGGCATGGGCAAGGGTTTGTTTTTGAGAAAAAGCGCGCTATGCTAAAGGGCAATCAGATGAGGAATTAGGCATGAATGAGACAGATATTTGGAGTAAAAAAACGCTACGCACGCGGTATCGAGCGCGGCGTAAAGCGTTATCGCAAATTGAGGTCTTTCGTCGTTCTTATCGCATTAAAACCCACTTTTTTGAGCAGGATTTAACCGGCGTTCAGCATGTTCATCTATTTTTGCCGATGAGTCGGGAGCGCGAGGTAAATACCTACCTGATTATTATGGAATTGTGGCGCCGCGGGATTAAAACCTCCGTCTCGAAAGTGGTAGGGGATGATTTGATTCATTTTCCCTTTCAAAAAGAGACTGAACTTAAGCGAAATCGCTGGCGGATTGTGGAGCCTGTCAATGAAATCCCGCTCACAGATACAGAGCTTAAAACGATCGATTTAGTGATTATTCCGCTTCTCGTGGCCGATCAAAAAGGAAATCGCGTTGGCTACGGCAAAGGGTATTACGATCGCTTTTTAACACACATTCCCAAAGCGCTCCGAGTGGGCGTGTCACTCTTTCCACCGATTGAAGTGATTGCCGATGTCGATCCGTGGGATGCGCCGTTACACGCACTGATTACGCCAAACTTGCTCTACCTCATTGATTAAAATCAGAAAGCGCCGCAAGGTTTTCCCGCCGACTTTGAATTCATTTTATACTGATTTTATTGATATAACGAATGCATCTTAAGAGGCTGGGAGGTCTATCTTGATGAAGATGAATGAATGGCTCACGCGGGCGCTTGCAGTTGCCATTGAGGCGCATGAGGGGCAACTTGATAAAGGGGGATATCCCTATATTTTGCACCCACTGCGCATGATGCACGAGGCACGAACCATGCCACTTAAAATTGTGGCGCTCCTTCACGATGTGCTCGAAGAGAGTGAGTATACAGTGACCAAATTGCGGGAAAAGGGCTTTCCGGAAGAGATTTTAGACGCGGTGGTGGCGATCACTCGTGAGCCGGAGGAAAATTATGAGGATTATATCGTGCGGGTTTCACAAAATGAGCTCGCCCGAGAGGTGAAACTCACCGATCTGCGGGATAATCTCAATCTTGCGCGTCTACGCAAGCTCGATCAAGCGGATATTCAGCGGATTGAACGCTATCATCGGGCACTGCAATACTTAACGACGCTTTAATAATCGGCGCATCTCGACGAAATTTATCATAAGAATGCTACTATAAGGGGAGTGACAACGCTCCCCTTTTTTTGTGGGCGTGTGACGCATTTTTCCAGAACTGACCATCACCTTTAACCTTCTGAGGATCGATTGAGGGCATATGCTAAAGCGGCGCGATTATTACAGCACGGTATTTCTCTATTTTTTAAAGATTGCAATTGCGCTGACGGGCGCGGTGATTTTTCCGATCTGGCTTGGTGATGGGAAGCTCAGTATCCCCGTTATTTTGGGCGCGGTGGCAGCGGGATTAACCGATATTGACGATAGTTTAAAAGGGCGATTGACCAATACAGTCATTATCCTAGTGCTCTTTTTTATCGCGGCACTTGGCGTGGATGCGCTCCTCCCATATCCCATTTTATTTTTAATTGCGATTATGGCCTCGTCCGCCTTCCTGATCTTTTTGGGCAGTTTAGGGAGCCGGTTTGCCACCATCACCTTCGGGACGCTCGTCATTGTGGTCTACGCGATGCTCACTTATAAAGCGGAACGGCCGTGGTTTTTGCTCCCTTCACTTCTGGTCTCTGGCGCCTTTTGGTATAGCGTCGTGGCTTTTTTATTTAATATTGCGCTCCCCTCTCGGCCGATGCAGGAGGCGCTCGGTAAGTGTTATCAAGAACTCGCGCAATTTTTGGAGGCAAAATCGCTCTTTTTCGATCCCGATGATGATTCCGATTTGACCGAGTGTAAATTACGCTTAACGCAGATCAGTCAAACGCTTGGCTCGACGCTAGAGACGACGCGAATCTCCATTATGCGCCGATTAAAACATGAGCGGGGTCGTCGTAGCGCACGGGCAATTTTAAATTACTATCTCGCAGCACAAGAGATCTTTGAGCGAGCAGGATCGAGCCACGTTGATTACCAAGAGCTTAAAAAAGAGTTCCCCCATTCTGATCTTCTTTTTCGCTTCCAGAGATTGATGTCGGCGCAAGGCTTTGCCTGTCAAAAGATTGCAAGCGAGCTCCTTTATAAAGAGCGCTACCATCACGATGGCCATTTTAAAATGATGTTTACCCGCCTTAAAGAGAGTTTGGGCTATTTAACGCAGGAATATCAGCAAGAATCCCAGCAGCGCCTGCTCTATTCAACGGGGAGCCTGTTGAAAAACTTAAGCGGGATTGATGAAATTCTGCTCTCCTTAGACCGGGAAAAAGAGTTGTTATTAACCGCCAAAGAGAGCGCCGTTCTCTTAGCAGAACCCAAAACTGACAGCTCGCCGATGTTAGAGAGTTGGCGTAAAGTGAGCCGTCATTTCACGCCGGAATCGCCGATTTTCCGCCACGCAATGCGCGTCAGTCTTTTGATGGGGATCGGGTTTATCTTGGCGGAGGGGATGAATCTTATCTATTCGGTGATGGAAGGCGAAACGGTGCGTTTAACGACGCCTTATTGGATTATGCTCACCTCGGTATTTGTCTGCCAGCCCAACTATAGCGCCACCAAAACTCGTACCATTAAGCGTCTTTCGGGCACGGTGCTCGGCGTTGTGGTGACGATGTTTCTTCTAAAATTGGGGCTCTCGCGCGAGGGGCAAGCGCTCTTTGTGGTGATTTCTGGCACGCTCTTTTTTGTGATGCGTCAGGCGCGTTATGCCTATGCCACGGCGCTCATTACCATGATGGTGCTGTTTTGTTTTAACTTAATTGATGCGGGATTTGTTGCCCCAGAGCGCCTTTTAGATACCTTTGTGGGCTCGCTCCTTGCTTGGGCGGCGGTCACTTATATCTATCCGGAGTGGCGTTATCGTCAATTATCGGTGAAGATCGATGCGGTGAAAATGGCGAATGTGGCCTATCTTCACGAGATTGCACAGCAATATCATCATGGGCGCGTTGAAAGCCCGCTCTATATCAAGGTTCGCGATGATGCCGGTGGGCGCGCGGGCGAACTGGTATCGCTCTTTTCGACGCTCACCGTTGAGCCGAAAACGACGCGAGAAACGCTCGATTATCTCTTTAAAGTGCTGGCACTGAATAATACCTTTTTAAGTTATATCTCAGCGCTCGGGGCGCATCGGGCAGCGCTTGGTGATGCGGTGGTGCTAGAGATTTTAGATGAGGCGGTGTCGCGGATTGAGTATTATCTCACCAGGGATGAGCCCCTTGATCTCAATGAACATCAGCGTTTTTTAGTGCGCATTGAAGAGGAGCGTGAAAAATTATCGGTCGATGAGCAGCGGTTAGAGGAGATTTCACTCCATCAAGTGCAGCTTTTATTGCGATTATTACCCGATTATGTGGAAGCGATTCAAACGCCTAAATAAATAGGCCATTTAGCTGATTATAAGCGCTATTAATAGCTCAATTTTCATAGTATAATTTTCCTCTTTTGAAGCAATTGATTATAACGAATGTTTACCCAATCGCCTCAAATATTACGATTATTGGGAACGTATCCATGATAAAAAAATTGCTTACTGCCGGCCTATTAATGGGGTCATTATTATCGTTTAGCCACGCCACCTGTTGGGCGCCGAACTGCTATGGCGCGATTGGATTTGATCCAAAAACCGGCAATGGGGCGGCCTATGTGGATTATACGAGCGCGAATGAAGCGTGGCGCGCGGTAGTTAAAAAATGTCCGGGCTGTGAAAATAGTAAAGGCCTCACCTTTAATAATGGTTGCGGCGTATTGGTCTATTCCCCTTCTCACGACTTTGTGGTCTCCTATTACGGCGGGCAATTACGGGATTTAGAGATCCAAGCGGTCAACGCCTGTTATTCAGAAATTCGCGCCACCGGCCTTAACAAAACAAGTGGCGATAAACGCCGTTCAAGAGTACGAACCAACGAGAGCGGCACCTGCGAAGTTGTGGTCAGTGCTTGCACCTATCGCGTCTATTAATCATTAGGATCATTATGAAAAAACAATTTAAACAAGGCCTCATTGTGCTCGCAAGTGCGGGATTTTTAGTCGGTTGTATCTCGGTGGGTGGCACGAGCTTAGGCTTTGCTAAAACTAAAAAATTCCCCGCAGCGGTAACCAGCTCAAGCGTGTCGCAATACCATCATTTAGGCAAATCGTTTTCCTGTAAAACGCTTGGCGATGTGGTGTCAAAATCGTACAAAATGAGCAAACGCGGAAAGAGCCGAGATGATATCTATTGGGATTTAACGCCGATGGATAGTACCTACGCTGAGCAAGATCTCTATCAGCTCTTAATTGGTATCGGCATGGATTCCGCGACGGCGAGCAATCACACCGTATTTACCGAAGCGTGTCGCAATAATTTCGCGGTCTATCAATCGATCCTAGATGATCAATCGGTAGAACACTTTAAGCGCGTTGATTTTGTCTATCGCACCGTTTATGGCGAAGAGACACGCCTTTATGATGAGTATCTAAAGCGTGAATATTCGAGCATGCGAACCACTAGTCACACCTATGGCGGCTCAAAACGCGATGTGGTGAAAGTGGTAGTGCAAAATAAAAGTAATGGCGGTTTAGATGAGATTGCCAATGAGATTAATAATCTTATTGTGGAAGATGTGCTCGAGATGCTCTATACGCCGGCGATGATGAAAGCGTATAAAGAATCCCCTGAAAAGGTAATGCCATCGCTTGAAACGGTTCGTGCGAAAATGGCGCCGGAGCTTGTGTTAAAACTGGTGAAATAATAAAAACTTGCCTATCTGTGAAAGATCAGTTGGGAAACTGCAGATAGGCAAGGTGCGCTCCGTCAGGAAGATGTCAGTCTAACGGAGCATTAGAGGCTCGTGATATTCGGCCGCTCTAGAGATAGGGCGGCTTTTTTTGTGTTGCGTGCATTTGGTCGCGCCCATCGAGAGTCCAACTACAAAAACACGGCTGCATTTTTTCTGTAGTTGCTCAAGCGCCTCTTCCATCTGTCGAATCCAATCGCGGTAACTGACACCAATAAGATCAGCGGGTTCAGTGCCATGACCTTTCAGTAAGGGAACAGACACCGTGGCAGTAAGATAATTTCTGTTCAAACAGATTTACAAAAGGATTGAAATGTAAAGATTTGATGTCAAAAGGGGATATTGAATGGATGTGCTGATTGCGTGAGCTTGCTCAATGTAAAATCTTGGGAGAATAAGGTAAAGTGTCTTATTTACATTAGATCGAGGTCGGCAGATAGAGAAGAATGATATGAGAAAAATATCAGATTTTTTTAGCGGAATTGCTTTACTGAGTTTTACCTTATTGATGATCGCAATATTTGGCTTTAGTTATGTGGGCGTGTGGATTCAATATACGTTAATCCCCATTTTAGGCATCTCCCTTTTCTTAGGGTGGCTATTTTCGCCTAAAGAGGATGTTGATGAGTAGGCTCCGGACAATAAAAAACCCCGTACCGAATCTCGATACGAGGCTTTTAATTTAAGCGTTTACGCTAAATGAGGGATGATTACATCATGCCGCCCATTCCACCCATGCCGCCCATTGCGCCCATGTCTGGCATACCGCCGTCTTCTTTTGGAAGATCCGCTACCATGCACTCAGTGGTGATGATAAGTGATGCTACAGACGCTGCGTTCTGGATCGCTGAACGGGTTACTTTCGTTGGGTCTAAGATACCCATGTCGATCATGTCACCGTATTCGCCAGTGGCTGCATTATAACCGTAGGTTTCGTTACCTTCTTTAACTGCATTTAATACCACGTCCGCAGGCTCGCCTGCGTTCGTTACGATTTGACGTAAAGGCTCTTCCATTGCGCGAAGGGCAACACGGATACCCGCATCTTGTTCGCCATTTTCGCCTTTAAGGTCTGCGATTTTGTTAAGTACGCGAACGAGTGCAACCCCGCCCCCAGGGACGATGCCTTCTTCAACCGCTGCGCGAGTTGCGTGAAGTGCGTCTTCAACGCGTGCTTTTTTCTCTTTCATTTCAACTTCAGTTGCCGCACCTACACGGATAACCGCAACACCGCCTGCAAGTTTTGCAACGCGTTCTTGAAGTTTTTCACGGTCGTAATCAGAAGTAGCTTCTTCGATTTGCGCTTGAATTTGTTTTACGCGCGCTTCGATGTTTGCCGTTTCGCCAGCCCCATCAACGATCACGGTGTTGTCTTTATCAACGACAACGCGTTTTGCGGTACCAAGGTCAGCCATCGTTGCTTTCTCTAAGCTCATGCCAAGCTCTTCAGAGATCACAGTTGCGCCCGTTAAGATTGCGATATCTTCAAGCATTGCTTTACGGCGATCACCAAAACCAGGTGCTTTAACCGCAGCCACTTTAACGATGCCGCGCATGTTGTTGATCACAAGTGTTGCAAGCGCTTCACCTTCCACGTCTTCCGCGATGATTAAAAGCGGACGACCTGATTTTGCCACTTCCTCTAATACTCCGAGCATTTCGCGGATGTTAGAGATTTTTTTGTCGCAAAGAAGGATCGCTGGATCGTCTAATTCAGCGGCCATTGATTGTTGATTGTTGATGAAGTAGGGCGATAAGTAACCGCGGTCAAACTGCATTCCTTCAACGGTTTCAAGATCATTTTCAAGACCTGAACCCTCTTCAACCGTGATAACGCCTTCTTTACCAACAGTTTCCATTGCTTTCGCGATGATGTTACCGATCTCTTCATCTGAGTTTGCAGAGATGGTACCAACTTGTGCAATCGATTTGTGATCTTCACAGGGTTTAGAGATGTTGCGAAGTTCTGTAACTGCCGCCGCAACCGCTAAATCGATACCGCGTTTTACGTCCATTGGGTTCATGCCTGATGAAACGACTTTCATGCCTTCGCGAACGATCGCTTGAGCCAGTACGGTTGCTGTCGTTGTACCGTCACCTGCGGTATCTGAGGTTCTTGCAGACACTTCTTTAACGAGCTGTGCGCCCATGTTTTCGAATTTATCTTCAAGTTCGATCTCTTTTGCAACCGATACACCGTCTTTTGTTACGGTTGGCGCGCCGAAGCTTTTTTCTAAAACAACGTTGCGACCTTTAGGACCTAAGGTTACTTTTACTGCGTTTGCAAGTGTGTTAATCCCGTTCACCATACGTGAGCGAGCATCTTCTCCAAAACGTACATCTTTAGCCATAATGTTACTTCCTTATATGAGTTAAATTTAATTCAATCGTTTTTCGATGATATGGATTCAAAGGGGGTTTAAAACCAATTAACCTTCGATCACCGCCATGATTTCATCTTCGCGCATTACGATGAGTTCATCGTCGCCCACTTTGACTTCTGTGCCCGCAAATTTGCCGAAAAGCACTTTATCGCCAACCTTCACATCAAGCGCTTTTACGTCGCCATTATCGAGTACTTTGCCTGTACCCACTGCAACCACTTCGCCGCGTGCAGGTTTTTCAGTTGCTGTACCGGGTAAAACGATACCGCCCGCTGTTTTTTGCTCTTCAGCTTCACGTTTGATGATTACGCGGTCATGTAAAGGACGTAATTTCATAATGCTATTTCCTCATAAAAAAATGATTGATATGGTTTTTTCTTCGTTATTAAATTGGAGGATTGGGGCGTTTTCCTGCAAATATGCGGATTTCGCCACGCAATTTCGCTCCTACATGGCAAATAATGGTGATAGGTTTTTATATTTCAAGGGGTAAAAGGGAAAATTTTTACAAAAATTTGCATAAAAAATGATCGATGATGAGAAGTTGGGGATTTTGCGCGATTTCCATTAAACTAGAACGATTCAATCTCGATTATTTAACATTAATTTAGCATGAGTTTAGCAAAAGGATGAGTAAAACGATGGGCATCATGACGGCGTGGCGGAATCTCAAAATTCATCAACAGGTGTTTGCGTTGACGATCCCGATGGTGTTGTCGAATATCTCGGTGCCGCTCGTTGGAACGGTCGATACCATGGTGATGGGGCGGCTTCCCGAGGCGCATAATATGGCGGCGGTGGGATTGGGCAGTGCGCTCTATCTCTTTTTAGTGGGCTGTTTAAATTTCTTGCGCATGGGGACAACGGGCTTTGCCTCTCAAGCGAAAGGGGAAGAGAACGGCGCGAAGGTGCGTCAAATTTTGCTTCAAGCGATCCTTTTAAGTTTTGGGCTTGCGATCGTGGTAGCAATCATTGCACTCCCCTTTTCAGAATGGGCGCTCAATTTATTGCAAACCAAAGAGAGCGTCGCAAGTGGTGGCGCGATAAGTGAGGCAGCGCAATCAAATGAGGCATTTGTGGAGGGCGCTCGGACCTTTTTTAGTTGGCGACTGTGGGGGCTTCCGGCGGCGCTCTTAAATTATACGCTTGTGGGCTGGTTTTTAGGATTGCAAAATGCGCGGATTTCGCTTTTGATTATGCTGGTAACGAATGTGGTGAATATGGCGCTGTCGGTGCTTTTTGTACTCTATCTTCATAAAGGCGTTATTGGGGCGGCGCAAGCGGCGATTATTGCGGAGTGGAGCGGAGCGATCGTCGGGCTCTGGGCGCTTAAATTCCCCCTTAGAAAAATGGTGGGCTCGTGGGATTTTTCCGGCTTGAAACGATTGAGTGAATGGAAGCCGCTCCTTTTTGTGAATCGTGATATCTTTTTCCGTAGCCTAATTTTGCAGATCGCGTTTTTATTGGTATCGATTCGAGGCGGGCGCTTAGGGGAAGAGACGGTGGCGGCCAATATGATTATCTTAAATGGGCTCCTTATTATTTCTTATTTACTCGATGGATTTGCCCATGCGATTGAGTCGCTTTGCGGGCATGCAATCGGGGCGAAAAGCCGGACGAAACTCCGCGATACCCTCATTGTCGCCGGTGGTTGGGGGCTCATTGTCAGCCTTATTTTTGCCGTGGGATTTGTCTTTTTAGGGAAAGGATTTATTAATCTTTTAACGCATATTGAGAGCGTGCGTGAGGCGGCCTATCCGCTCATTCCATATTTGACGATGTTGCCGCTGATTGGCGTTTGGAGCTATCTCTTTGACGGGCTCTTTATTGGGGCAACGCGGGCGAAAGAGATGCGCGATTCGATGTTTGTAGCGTTTGCTTTTGCGCTCATGCTCGGGGCGATCTTATACCCCTTTGGCAATCACGGGCTTTGGATCGCTTTTTTAAGTTTTATGGCGCTGCGTGGCGGTTTACTTGGCTGGATTGCTTATCGCATTGATCAGCGTGATGAGTGGATTGCAGGCTAATTGAAGGCTTGAAAATCGGAGATAAAACCTGAAAAGAAAACGCCCTGTGAAGTTGACGGTAAGGTCATTTTTTCGCAGGGCGTTTATGTGCGATTAACGCTGTATTTAATATTTATGGAGCGCTCCGTTGAGCGGTTTTACGAACGGTTTGTCGGGAAGATTTCCCTTTTGCAAATCGGTTCTGCTTCACCTTAAACGGCGGACGGGAACGTCTGCGCGATTTTGGCTTATGATACGCTCTACGTGGAGGAATCGATTCCCCAAACACAAGTGGCGCGAGCTCCGTTAATGCCCGGTCGTACACCTCTTTTTTAAAATGGATCACCTTATCGATCGGGTGCCAGTAATGAACCCATTTCCAACCGTCAAATTCAGGAACTTCCGAGGCATCTAGCTGAAGATCCGCTTCGGTACCGACAAATTCCAGCATAAACCAGATCTGCTTTTGCCCGATGCAGGTGCGTTCATTGGTATGATTGCGACGAATCAAATGATGCGGCAATCGATAACGTAACCAACGCTCCGTCTGTCCTAAAATATTGACATGATTTGGTAAGAGCCCAACCTCTTCGTTAAGCTCTCGATACATTGCTTCTTGAGGCGTCTCATTCGCGTCGATTCCACCTTGCGGAAACTGCCATGAATCAAGATGGCCGATGCGATGTCCCCAAAATAATTTTTGATCCCGATTACACAAGATGATGCCAACGTTCGCTCTAAAGCCTTCATTGTCAATCATTGTGATAATCCCTTAATATATTAAATAGTCCGTTTTCCATTGTTCCATATTAACGCGTTAAAACCAAATTTATTTTTCATCGATTTAAGGGAAAATGGGCGCGTATTTCGGGATTGATGTGGGGAAGTAAACGTTTGATTTTAGGCTTGATCCGTTTTAAGGGGCGCTTTTTAAGAATCAAACAAAAATAAAAAAGCACTCGCGTTTTTAAAAAGAAAACCGGAGTGCTTTTAATGGGTGCGTGGCATTTATTAGATGGAGCCTTTACACATGAAACGGCAGTGATTTCCGTCCGAGATAGAGACTAATAAAGAGCCCAAGTCCGCAGAGAAACAGGATGTAATAGGCGATAAACATCGGGTTAACATGCTCGGCAATCACGGGGACGGTAAAGGTGGTGAGCCCGGCAAAGAGCGCGTTGCCGATATTATAGGAAAAGCCAATGCCACTTAAGCGAATGTTCGCGGGGAAGAGCTTAATAATAATGATCGGCACACAGGCAACAAGCCCCAAAAAGAGCGAGGCAAAGGTGTAGAGTAGTCCAATACTGAAATGATCGCCGCCGCTTAAAGATTTAAAAAAGGCAAAGCTCGTTCCGGCAAGTAAAATAGAGTAGAGCGCGATGGTTTTACGAATGCCAATCCGGTCTGAAATGAGCCCCGCTAAAATACTGCCGATCACATTCATAATGGTGGCCAAAATCGCAATTTTACTCACAAAAGCGGCATCAATTTTAAAAATATCGGATTTCATGAGATTTGGCGCCAGCACCACAAGCACCACACCGGTAATAAGAAGCCAAGTACTTAAAATGGAGATCAGCGTTGCTTCGCGATGGTTTTTTAATACCTCTTTAATGGGCAGATCAACGAGCTCTTTGCGCTCTTTCATCTCAAGGAATACTGGCGTTTCACGGAGATAGCGGCGCAGATAGACCGCAACGAGTCCTAAAACGCCCCCTAAAATAAAGGGAATTCGCCACGCAAAACTTAAAATCTCCGCGTGATTGAAATTGGCATGCATTAAGTAGGCAACAAAATGCCCGATCACAACACCAAAGGTGAGGCCGCTCGCGATCATACTATTGGCAATGCCGACGCGATTTTGCGGGACGTGTTCGGTAACAAAAACGTGGGCACTCGGTACTTCACCCCCAAGGGCAATCCCTTGAAGAAGACGCATCAAAAGGAGAAGGACGGGCGCTAGATAACCGATCTCGGCATAGGTGGGTAACAGCCCGATTAATAGGGTCGGAATCGCCATTAAAAAGAGCGAAAGCATAAACATCTTTTTCCGCCCAATAAGATCGCCAAAGTGCGCCATAATCACCCCACTTAACGGGCGCACAAAGTAGGCCACGGCGTAGGTGAGATAGGTCATCACGCTCGAAAGGAGCGGGGAATCGCTAGGGAAAAAGAGCGTTTGCAGAAAAGGGGCAAAGGTTAGAAAAACGATAAAATCGTAAAACTCAAGCGCCCCACCTAATGAAGCAAGCGTCAGGGTTTTGCCATCTTGACGCGTTAACCGATTGGCCATGTCGAATCCTTTTTTTATTGTTATCAATCCACCGTTATAGGCTTAAATGAGCATGATTGTTTAGATGATTGCCTAGATTATTGCTTTGGCAACAATAACATCGCATCACCATAACTATAGAAACGGTATTTCTCAGTTATAGCATGTTGATAGATATTCTCAATTCTTGATTTACCCATAAAGGTCGAAACAAGTACGAGAAGAGTTGATTTTGGCAGATGGAAATTGGTCACAAGCCCGTCAATGACGCGGAAGGTGAAGCCCGGCTTAATAAAGATATGGGTATCGCCGTGGAAGGGTTTAATTTCGCCCTCAAGTGCCGCCGATTCAAGGGCGCGAACCACCGTTGTTCCAATAGCAATGACGCGATTTCCCGCCGCTTTTGTTGCGTTAATTTTTTGAACCGTCTCCTCTGATACGTGAATCCACTCTTTATGCATGGTGTGATTGTCGATCTCATCGGTCCGGATCGGTTGGAATGTCCCCGCGCCAACATGAAGGGTCACTTCCGCGCGATGAATTCCTTTATCGTGAATCGCTTGCAAGAGCTCATCGGTAAAATGAAGGCCTGCCGTCGGCGCTGCAACCGCGCCTTTTTCTTTACTAAAAACGGTCTGATAGCGCTCCTTATCGGTCTCTTTATCTTGACGGGTGATATACGGGGGAAGCGGCATATGGCCGGAGGTTTCCATAATATCGGCAAGGGTCTTATCGCCAACGGTGTGGAGCTCAAAAAACGCATCGTCACGGCCTGCCATCACAAACGCAGGTTCGCCATTAATCAGGACTTCCTGTCCCTCTTTGAGCGCTTTACTCGCCTTAATTTGCGCCATACATACGGTGGCGCTAATGATGCGTTCAATCATGATTTCAACCTTCCCGCCGGTCACTTTTTCCCCATAGATGCGCGCGGGAATGACGCGGGTATTGTTCACAACGATCAGATCACCGGGGTTTAAATAATCAATGAGATCGGTGAAGGTGTGGTCAAATATCTCATCGGCCACTGCGACTAAAAGGCGCGAGGTTCCGCGGACTTCAGGGGGAAATTGGGCGATTAATTCGTCAGGAAGATCGTAATTATAATCAGATAATTTTGTCATCGTTGTTGCTCTGTTTTGATGAATTAAAGGGGCGAAGTCCATCTCGCCCACACAAAAAAAGAGCCCCTCGGCGCACTACGATGAGGGTGAAAATTGTGCGCTAGGTTCGAGGAGCGTAAAGTAGTTTAGTCTAAAAGATGAATCTCATTGGCGTAAAGTGACTCGATGGTTTCACGTTCGCGAATGAGGCGTGCTCTCCCATTTTCGATCATCACCTCAGCGGCGCGTCCACGGGAGTTGTAGTTTGACGCCATAGTAAAGCCGTAGGCACCGGCGTGAGTGACCGCTAAAATATCGCCCGCTTTAAGGGCTAGCGCGCGGTTTTTCCCTAAAAAGTCGCCGGTTTCACAGATCGGGCCGACAATATCGTAATTTTCGGTTGGCGCGTCGTCGTGCTCGGAGAGATTGACGATATTCATCCACGCATCGTAGAGCGCCGGGCGAATCAGATCGTTCATCGCAGCATTCACTACCGCAAAGTGTTTGCCCTCATTCTCTTTTGTGAGGATCACTTCGGTTAATAAAATGCCCGCATCGCCCACAATTGAGCGGCCCGGTTCAATGTAGAGCGTTAAGTTGCGCTCACCAATTTTAGCGATCGCCATCTGTAGCCAAACCGCGGGGTCAATGAGGGTTTCATCTTCATAACGAATCCCAAGTCCACCACCGATATCAAGGTGTTTTAAAGTGATGCCTTTCGCGCTTAATCGGTCAATCATCGCAAGGGTGAGATCGAGCGCCTCTTCATAAGGGGCAATTTCCGTTAGTTGGGAGCCGATATGGAAATCGATGCCGTGAATGGCAAGATGAGGCATCGCTGCCATGGTTTCGTACATCGCCTCCGCATCATCCATCTGAATCCCAAATTTATTCTCTTTGAGTCCCGTTGAGATGTAGGGATGGGTTTTTGCGTCAACATTGGGATTAATGCGAAGCGACACCGGCGCAATCACGCCGAGTTTTTTTGCTACATCATGGAGCATCGTTACTTCCGCAAGGGATTCAATATTAAAGCAGCCAATGCCCGCATTGAGTGCAAATTCAAGATCATCTTTTGATTTGCCAACGCCCGAATAGACGATCTTTTTCGGATCGCCTCCTGCGGCTAAGACGCGTTTTAACTCCCCAACGGAAACAATGTCAAAGCCTGAGCCTTGCTCGGCCAGCAGCTTTAAAATGGAGAGATTGCTATTGGCTTTAACGGCGTAGCAGATCTGGTGGGGATAGTTTTTAAATCCCGCTTCATAGGCCTTAAAATTTTGGATAATCTGCTCAGCAAAATAGAGATAGGTGGGCGAGCCAAATTCGCGGGCGACCGCAAGGCAGAGTGATCGATCGAGCTTCATTGGCGCACCTCTTCTTGCGAATGATCGGGAAGATAGAGCGGGCCTTTTTGGCCGCAACTGAGCAGCGACATCGCCACTAGCGAGAGCAATAAAAGTCGTTTTAAGGTCATAGCGTGATCGTTTTTCTAAGTGAATAATAATGGGAATTTAGTGGGATATTCGTGCAAATCGCGGGGATTTGCCGGCACCGATTGATTATTGTATAGCAAGCGCCGATGAGAGGGAAATTTTTGGGAGCGGCCTGATTTTAAATTTATAGTATAGTGAGAGCAATGCGCGTTTTTATGTCCGTTTATTTAGGATAAATGGGCGGATTGAGTGGAGACAAGGGGGCGAGATGAAAAAAGTGTTTAAGAGGCGTTTAAGAGCAGTATCGCTGATGGTTGGCGCGGCCTTTATTACAACGATGAATCCGAGCGTTGCAAACCCCTCTAAAGAGATCCCGCTTTTAGATGCGTCTGTGTTGAAAGAGAAGCCGAAAGGCGGCGGGATTAATAAATGCCTCAAAAAAGGATCGGCGCCGATCTATACCGATGTTGTCTGCCCGGAAGGCTATGAAGCCGATGGCTCTGATTGGCAAGCGGAGGTCAATCTCACCTACGGCACAAAACCGCAAAAACCCACTAAATCATCCAAATCGTATTCGGCGGGAACGTCAGGGCAGAATGCGTCTTCTCCAGAGGATGATACGATCACCAATCGTCTAATGCGCGGGGCGCTAAAAAAGATGGCACCTGAGATGGATGTCGATCAGATCGATTTCTCCAATGCCTTTGAAAATGGGATAAAAGTTCTCTTTTTCCGCGATCAAATGATCGATGAGATTACCGGCGATTAATCGCTCAGAAAAGGCGCGATTTACAAATCCATTCATTCCCTTAAAAAAAGTGACGAAAACCCGACAAATTGATTGATTAGAATAGGGAATAAGCGCTCTCTTTGTGGTATAATATGGGTTTGCATTATAAATAATAGAACAAGGGCAAGGATGAGTTCATGAGTGAATTTGCTAAAGAAGTTGTTCCCGTAAATTTAGTTGATGAGATGCGTAGTTCTTACTTAGATTACGCGATGAGTGTCATTGTCGGCCGAGCGCTCCCCGATGTGCGCGATGGGTTAAAACCTGTGCACCGCCGAATTTTACACTCGATGAATCAAACGGGAACGGACTGGAACAAGCCTTACAAAAAATCCGCGCGGATTGTGGGGGATGTGATGGGTAAATATCACCCTCACGGTGACAGCGCGATCTATGACACCCTCGTTCGAATGGCCCAGCCATTCTCAATGCGCTATATGTTAGCGGACGGTCAAGGGAACTTCGGTTCGGTGGACGGGGACTCACCGGCAGCAA
This sequence comes from Ignatzschineria sp. RMDPL8A, assembly GCF_029815055.1. Taxonomy (NCBI): domain Bacteria; kingdom Pseudomonadati; phylum Pseudomonadota; class Gammaproteobacteria; order Cardiobacteriales; family Ignatzschineriaceae; genus Ignatzschineria; species Ignatzschineria sp. RMDPL8A. The sequence goes on from NZ_JAPPWA010000002.1 coordinate 127,314, forward strand.
TGCGTTATACCGAAGTGAGAATGAGCCGTATCGCCCATTCGTTATTGGCTGATATTGACAAAGAGACCGTCGATTTTACGCCAAACTACGATAACTCAGAGCAAGAGCCTTCGGTGCTTCCTACTCGAATTCCAGCGCTCCTTGTCAATGGATCGTCCGGGATTGCGGTGGGAATGGCAACGAACATTCCGCCCCATAACTTAACGGAAACCATCAACGCAGCGCTTGCGCTTCTCCATAATCACGACATTACCATCGATGAATTGATGGAATATATTCCTGCACCGGATTTCCCGACCGCAGCGATTATTAATGGCACCAAAGGCATTCGTGAAGCCTATCATACTGGCCGTGGACGCGTTGTCATTCGCGCACGTGCGACCGTTGAGCATGATGAAAAGCGCAATCGCGACACCATCATCATTACCGAGCTTCCTTATCAGGTCAATAAAGCACGCCTCATTGAGCGCATCGTTGAGCTCTATCGGGATAAAGTGATTGAAGGCATTGCGCCTGATGGGCTTCGCGATGAGTCGGATAAAGACGGAATGCGCATTGTGATCGAACTTCGCCGTGGTGAAATGGGTGAAGTGATCCTCAATCAGCTCTACAAACATACCCAATTACAGAGTAGTTTCGGCATTAATATGGTTGCGATCGATCGTGGCCAGCCGAAGCTTCTTAACTTAAAAGAGGTGTTAAACGCCTTCTTAGTCCATCGTCGTGAGGTGATTACCCGCCGTACCATTTTCGAACTGCGTAAAGCGCGCGATCGTGCTCATCTATTAGAAGGGTTAACGGTGGCGCTCGCTAATATCGATGAAATGATCGAATTGATCCGTTCATCGGCTACAGGTCAGATCGCAAAAGAGCGTATGCTTGAGCGTACCTGGATGCCAGGCCAAGTCTCTGCAATGCTTGACCGTGCGATGGAACTGCAAACAAGCCCCGATGATCTTCCGGAAGGCTTTGGTTTAATTAATGGTGAATATTGTCTCTCTGAGCAACAAGCCCAAGCGATTCTCGATATGCGCCTCCAACGCTTAACCGGGTTAGAACAAGATAAGATTTTCGATGAATATCAAGCACTGCTCGATACCATCGCTGAATTGATCGAGATTTTAGTCAATCCTGAGCGCCTTAAAGAGGTGATCGTGGAAGAGCTTGATGCAATTAAAGAACAATTTGGTGATGAGCGTCGTACGGAAGTGTGCGCTGCTGCTGAAGATATTAGCCTTGCCGATTTAATTGCGGAAGAAGATGTGGTGGTAACACTCTCTCGTCGCGGTTATGCAAAATATCAAAAACTCGATGAATATCGAGCTCAGCGCCGTGGTGGTCGAGGTAAATCGGCTGCGCGTGTTGTGGATGAAGATGACGTTGAGCATCTATTAGTGGTGAGCACGCATGCGCAATTGATGTGCTTCTCATCGCGCGGTAAGGTCTACTGGCTCCGCGTATTTGAGCTGCCTGAAGCGGGTCGCGGTTCGAGCGGTCGCCCCATTGTGAATATGTTGCCGCTTGAAGAGGGTGAACGCATTACCTCAATCCTCCAAGTCGAGGAATATAGCGATGATCAATATATCATCATGGGAACGAAAAACGGCATCGTGAAGAAAACAGTTCTCTCCGCTTTTGCAAGTGAGCGTTCAAATGGTCTCATTGCGGTGAATCTCGATGAAGGTGATGAACTCATTGGTACGCACATTACCGATGGCGAGAGCGATGTGATGCTCTTTACCAATACCGGTCTTGTGAACCGTTTTGATGAAAATGACGTTCGCGCAACCGGCCGTAATACTCGCGGGGTCGTGGGCATTCGCTTAGTGGAAGGCCAAACGGTGATTTCGATGATGATTCCAAAACCCGATGATGTGGTCTTAATTGCCACCGAGCACGGTTATGGAAAACGAACTCGCATTGAAGAGTTCAGCAAACACAATCGTGGCGGTAAAGGGGTGATCGGTATTCAAACCTCAGAGCGGAACGGGAACATCATTGGCGCGTCGATCGTTGCCGATGGCGATGAAGTGATGCTGATCTCGTGTAGCGGCGTTTTAGTGCGTACGCGCGTCGATGAGATTTCCATTTTAAGCCGTAATACCCAAGGTGTTCGCCTCATTCGTTTAGATGAAGGGGATACACTTGTGGGATTAAGTCGCATTGATGAATCACAAACCGGCGGTTTAGAGGATGAACTATTTGATGAAGATCAAACAGATGAGACTCTAGAAGCGGCTAATGATGGTGATAATGCGAGTGAAACTGACGCGAAATCTTCTGAAGAATCAGATGAAGAGATCGATGAATAAATAAGATACTCCGTAATGGGGCGTTTATCGATATGGATCGAGCGCCACTTTACCAATTGATAGAGTGATCAAATGCCAGGCCTGCAAACGGGTACTGGCGTTTTTTATGTTTTAAATAAGTTGTTGCATGTAAGTCAATGAAAACAGAGCTGAATTTTAGTTGAGGTTTATTTAAATGGATTAAACGGCAATTAACAATCTATGAATCGGTCGATTGATTTTGTTAATCGTGCCAATTTAAATAATATACTTCATATATTAGGGGTAGGGCTTAAAATGAGACCTCTATAACATATTGACGTCACCCACGGATGGGCTGAGAATCAAGGATTGATTTCAGACGTCATATGTTTATAGCTCAATTTTCCTTTTAGATCGATGGATCTGTTCTAAAAGGGCCAAAATGCAAAAAGGAGAGTCTTCATGAAAGGCTCTCCTTTTTTATTATTGTTAGAAATTTTAGAGAATCTTAAAGATCTTCAACGCCAAAATCAGTATCTTTGCCACCAGGAAGGGCACGTGAACGGTCAATCGGCACATAGGGGCCATCTTTCGTTTTCACCTGACACTCGCTTAAAATCCACGAATATTTGGTTTCCGCTTTCATGCTCATCCCGCGGACTTTACAGCGCGCCGTGTTGTAGAGCGGTTTTGCGCAAGCAATGGTAATGATGATAAAGATCGCCACCCACGCAATTAGGAGGCGCTTGATGTTGCGATCAAGCATCAAAATAAAGGGCGTTTGTTTATAACGGGCATAACTGTAAACACCGGTGAGCAGTAAAATCAGCCCAATCAGCTGAAAGCTAAAATACCAAATCATCTGTAGACCTCGCGGAATAAGTGGTCGAAAATATTGAAGTTTTTAAAAACTCGATCAAGCTCTTATGATAACAAAAAAAGCGCCGAAAGCGATAATGAGATTGAGCTAAATCGAGAGCCGAAGGGTGAGCGCGAGCAATGTCATAAGTAAAATCGGCGTAGTGAGCACAATTCCCACCTTAAAATAGTAGCCCCAACTGATTTTAATCTCATATCGGGCGAGCACGTGAAGCCAAAGAAGCGTCGCTAAACTACCAATCGGAGTGATTTTTGGGCCAAGATCACTGCCGATCACATTGGCATAGATCATCGCTTCTTGAATCAGTCCCGTTGCACTGCTTTGATCGATCGAGAGCGCCCCAATTAAAACGGAAGGAAGATTGTTCATAATCGATGATAAAATCGCGATTAAAAAGCCCGTTCCGAGCGTTGCGATCACTAATCCTTGCTCACTTAAATAGCTGAGAATGTTGCTGAGATAATCGGTGAGCCCCTCATTTTTTAGCCCATACACCACTAAATACATGCCAAGAGAGAAGATCACAATCGACCAAGGGGCTTGACGAATGACGCGATTAAGATCGATGATTCCACTTCGGCGAGCAACGAGTATTAGTAATAGTGCGCCGCCGATGGCAATAAAACTGATGGGAATCTTGAAAGATTCGGCGATAAAAAAGCCCACCATCAATAATGCTAAAATCCCCCAGCCCATCTTAAAGGTGAGAGGATCGATGAGTGCGGATTTCGGGGGCTCAATGCTTTTGTCAGCATATACCCTTGGAATATCGCGCCGATAGAAGAGGTAGAGCACCGTGAGGGTTGTGAGAATCGAAACACCATTGACGGGGAGCATCACGGAGGCGTAACGCTCAAAGGGAATGGCAAAATAGTCCGCGGTGACGATATTCACAAGATTTGAAACTACAAGCGGAAGGCTTGCGGTATCGGCGATAAATCCTGCTCCCATCACAAAGGCGAGCATGCTGCGTTTACTGAAATTGAGTGCGTGTAAAATCGCAATCACGATCGGCGTTAGAATGAGCGCTGCACCATCGTTGGCAAAAAAAGCGGAGACAAGTGCGCCGAGCAAAATGAGATAGACATAGAGAAGATGGCCGCTACCACGCCCTTTTGCAGTAATATGTAGCGCCGCCCATTTGAAAAATCCAGACGCGTCAAGGAGCAGGCTGATAAGAATAATGGCGATAAAGGCAATCGTCGCATTCCAGACAATGCCCCAAACGGTGATAAGGTCCGCTAAAGTGACAACGCCAAAAAGGAGCGCAAGGAGCGCGCCAAAACTTGCACTCCAACCAATGCCTAACCCCCGCGGTTGCCAAATAACAAGAATTAAGGTGAAGAGAAAAATCAGTAACGCAATCATTATGAGCCCTCATTATTAATAACGGTCAATAATAGCTAAAAGCGGTGGAAATCGGGTTTACGGCACAAAAAAAGCTCCATGAGGAGGAGCTTTTTATCAATCGATCTTTATACATTAATGGAGGATTATCCTTAGAAGGGGATATCATCATCAAATGAATCAAAATCGGGCATGTTGTTTTGCTCTTGAGGCTGATTGAACCCGCCTTGATTTTGTTGAGGACGCTGCTGCTGTTGCTGCGATTGGCCCCCTTGATTCCAATTTTGTTGGGGCGCTTGTTGTTGCGATTGTCCGCCGTAGCCTTGATCTTGATTGAAGTTGTCGTAGCCACCTTGCTGTTGACCCATGCCGCCACCGCCGCCCGATCCACCGCCACCGAGCATTTGCATTTCGTTAGCGATAATTTCGGTTGTGTAGCGATCCATCCCATTTTTATCGGTCCATTTACGGGTTTGTAAACGGCCTTCGATATAGACTTGTGAGCCTTTTTTGAGATATTGTCCCGCAACTTCTGCAAGACGGCTAAAAATAACGATGTTGTGCCATTCGGTACGTTCTTGCATTTCGCCACTGTTTTTATCGCGCCAGCCTTCTGAGGTTGCGATGGAAAAACTTGTGACAGCTGCGCCGCCAGCGGTATAGCGCACAGTTGGATCTTGCCCTAAACGGCCTAATAAAATAACTTTGTTTACACCACGAGCCATAATTAAATACCTAAATTTGCTGTTGATTAATTGTGAATAAAAGATGAATTTTCTCGAATCACTATACGCTATTTTGCGTTTTTATTCAGTGAAAAGCTTAATAGTTCACCTCGAAGTGATCTATGTTATGTGTGCGTAATTGTGCTTTAATTTCAGTCATCTCTTTGGGGGAAAAGGGCCCAATAATAACGCGATAGACCGATTTTCCGCTCGGGATTTTACCTTCGACCACTTGTGGATTATAGCCATAAGATTCGAGCTGTTTACGGTGAATGCTCGCTTCATGAGAGGAGGAAAAACTGCCCACTTGAAGCCGTTTTGAGAGCGGCACATCCGGCTTTTGCACATTGACCACGCGCTTAGGCGGTGCTTCGACGGGCTTGATTTCAGGAGTCGGTTCAAAATCATCGCTGATATATTCAACGCCACCCTTTTTCTCTTCGCCCTCCACTAAAAAAGTGCGCGATTCAAGCAGATCATAAAACGAATAGGGGTTTTCGATCTCTTCAAAGACAAAGACATCGGGCTGTGTTTTCGCTTCTAGATCGTGCTGTTCCTCGATCAGTTGTTCCTCTTCAATCTCTTTGTTTTGAGTTAAACTTTTTGAGATGGGGTAGGAGATCAAGACAAAAAATACCATTGCAAGCAAGGTTGCACGGGTCGCATTGCGGAGCGCAAATTGCTTGATAATGGCATAGAGGCGCTTTATGGTCGCGCCTCGTTCTTTTGATTTTACCTGTTGTCTTGGTCTACGACTCATCGCGGAACTCACCGAGAATTGTGCGCCCGATTACATGCGGGTTGGCGCAGAAAGCCCTAAGAGATGAAGACCATTGGCCACCACTTCGCGCGCCGCCATTAATAGATAGAGGCGAGCATCTTGAAGGGCTTTATCATCGCCTAAAATGCGAATCGCTTGGCCTTCTTCATCTTTTGCATTGTAGTAACTGTGAATATCACCGGCGAGCGCTTGTAAATAATTGGCCACCAAGTGGGGCGCATTATTACGACACGCTGCGCGAACAAGCTCGCCAAAACTTGAGAGTGTACGCATGAGCTGATATTCATGGTCACGATCGAGTTTATCGAGGTGCTTGATGGCAAATGCCGCGTCAAATGGGGTCTCTTGCTTATCACGTTCCGCTAAAATTGAGCAGATCCGTGCGTGAGCGTACTGAATGTAGTAGACCGGATTATCGGAGGTTTGCGAACGAGCGAGATCGATATCAAATTGAAGCTGAGAATCGGGATTTCGCGCCGCTAAGAAGTAACGCGTGGCATCTTTACCCACCTCATCGATCAGATCACGAAGGGTCACATAAGAGCCGGCACGTTTTGAGAGTTTAACCTCAACGCCATCGCGCATCACCATCACCATTTGGTGAAGGACATAGCTTGGCCAGCCTTCAGGGATGCCGATATCGAGCGCTTGAAGCCCTGCACGAACGCGAGCAATCGTCCCGTGATGGTCCGCGCCTTGTTCGTTAATCACATATTTAAATCCACGTTCCCATTTACGTTGATGATAGGCAACGTCGGGCACAAAGTAGGTATAACCCCCCTCTTTTTTGCGCATAACGCGATCTTTATCATCGCCGTAATCGGTGGTTCTAAGCCAGAGCGCGCCGTCCTCTTCATAGGTTTTACCGTTTTCAGTTAAACGACTCACCACACGATCAACAAGGCCGTCAGCATAGAGCGATGACTCTAAGAAATAGACATCAAAGTTGATATCAAATGCTTTGAGATCAAGATCCTGTTCGCGACGTAAAAACGCCACCGCAAAGGCTTTAATATCGTCAATGTTATTTGCATCACCTGAAGCGGTAATTTCGCGATCATCTGAATTGACCGTGTCCCCATTGAGATAGCTTTTTGCGATCTCTTTAATGTATTCACCGGCATAGCCATCTTGAGGCCACGCTTCATCTCCGGGGGCAAGCCCATCGATACGCGCTTTGACAGAAGCAGCTAAATTATCGATCTGAGCACCGGCGTCGTTATAGTAAAACTCACGGGTTACATCAAAGCCATTGGCTTCTAAAATACGAGCGAGTGAATCGCCCACAGCTGCGCCGCGACCATGACCGACGTGAAGGGGCCCGGTTGGGTTTGCCGAGACAAATTCCACCTGAACTTTTTCGCCATTACCGTCACGGTTATGTCCGTAGGTTTGACCATTTTCCACCATTTTACCGAGTTCATTGTGATAACAATGTTTTTTCAAGGTAAAGTTTAAAAATCCTGGGCCTGCAATCTCAATTTTCTCTAGGTCTTTATGAGGCTGTTCAATCGCATCGATGATACGGTTTGCAAGCTCACGAGGATTGGTTTTAAACGGGCGCGCAAGCATCATTGCAATGTTACTTGCAAAGTCGCCGTGGCTAAGGTCTCGGGTTCGCTCGACACTCTTTTCAATTTGTGCCGGATCGAGGGTGATATCGCTCTCGCGTGTTAACGTCGTGAGCGCTCCGTGAAGTAAGGTTGTGACTATTTGTTTCATAAATTACTGATTAAATTTGTCTAAAAGCGACTGCATTTTTTCGTCAAGAGTTTGGGTGTTTGCTGGCGCTGATTTGCCGGCAGCTTTGTCGTTACGTCCTGCATTATTATTGGGACGACGTTTCGCCTGGCCTTGACGACGCGGTTTTTGAGTGCGTTTTTTCGGCTCTGCACGTTTAAGCGCATCAGGACGATTTTCGCTCAACCACGCTTCAATCTTAGCGATGTTCTCTTTCGCGAGCGTTTTGTGCTCTTCTAAGATCTCTTCAGCATCTGACCCATCTAAATTGGTGCGATGCGTTGCGTGTAAAACGGCGTTTTGATAGCGTAATTGTTTGGTATACCATGCAAGCGCTGATCGAAGCGTTGCAGGAGAAAAGCCCCACTCTTTTACGATCGGTTGAAGCTCTTTATGGAGGCCAATCGCAAGGGCAACCGGGCGACCATCTTTCGGATGAGGAAAGATTTTTGGGTACGCTTCAGCGAGCTTAGCGAGCAGTGCACGTGAGTCCTCAACGCGCTTTGCACGGGCTTCTTTCGCCTCTTCCGCCTGTTTTGCTTCGTGCTCAAGGGGAGCGGTGTTTTGTTGTTCAGTTGTCATAATAAAAATAAAAACCTAGAGTATAAATAAACAGAAATTAACAATTTTATTATATCTGAGCAGCAATTGCATTAAGGTGGTAAAATTCTTACTATTATTGTGATCAGATATAGATCAACACATATTACCATTAAATTTTATTGGATTGGCATTATTGAGATTAAATTTATGATGAAACGTCTACTTTTTATTGCGCTGACCGCCTTTTCTGGGTTCAGCTATGCTCAACAACAACTCGACCAGATTGCCATTATTGTGGATACTGAAGTGATCACGCAAAAAGAGTGGCAAAGTGCCATGCGCCAAGCGCGCGCGGAAGTTGGTACCATGCCTTCGAGCATTCGTCCGACCGACGAGCGTTTAAAAGAGGAGGTGTTCCTCATGCTTGCGGCGGAAAAATTGCAACATAAATATGCCAAAGAAGTGGGCATGAGCGTGAGCGATGCGCAAGTGGACGCGGCGATTAAAGACATTGCCGATCGTAATGGTGCAACCGTTGCCGATCTAAAAGCCTATATGGCGTACATGGGCATGAATTTTAATGCCTATCGTGAAGATATTCGTCGCCAAATGTTGAGCGCGATGCTTCGCAATGAAGTGGTGCGTGATGTGAAAATTAACGAGGCAGAGCTTGATGTCTATATGAATTCGAAAGAGTTTAAAGACATTCAGCGCGAACTTTTAAAAGACAATACGGCGCAATATAAAGTCAAACATATTCTGATTAAGATTTCGCCCAGCTTATCCGATGAGCAGGCGCGCATTCAGATTAATCGTCTCCGCGAGCGAATTGCCGGCGGTGAGAGCTTTGATGATCTTGCTAGTGCACAATCGCATGACCCGATTTCAGCGGCTCGTAAAGGGGAACTTGGTTGGGTGACGCGCGGACAGCTTGCGCCTGAATTTGAGCGGACCATGGTTCGTCTTAACAAAGGGGAATTAAGTCAGCCGGTGAAAACGGTGTTCGGCTACCATCTAATCTTGCTTGAAGATCAGAAAAATGGGGTCGTTGACGAAGAGATGATGCGCAATATCGCACGTGAATATTACTTTAAGAAAAAAGCGATGCAGACCTTCACCTTATGGGTTGAAGAGCGCGTAGCCGACGTCTATATCGAGCGCCGCATCTAGCAGACACAATTTACATTTAATGGGGCCTCTTCGGAGGCCTTATTCATTATCGTGTTATCACGATTAAAATTAGCAACACAAAAGAAGAGATACACTCCGCATGAGTCAATCACACAGAGCAAAGAAGCGTTTTGGGCAGAACTTTTTAATTGATGCCGGCATTATTTTTCAGATCGTCGAGGCGATCAATCCACAAGCGGGCGACCCATTAATCGAAATTGGGCCAGGGCTTGCGGCGATGACAAAACCGGTCTTAGCGCGGGCAAAAGAGATGACGGTCATCGAGCTTGACCGTGATCTGATTGAGAATTTAGAAAAGATGGAGGGGTTACGGGTTATTAACGAAGATGTCCTTAATGTCGATCTTCCCGCGCTCTATCCGGATCAAAAACTGCGCATTATTGGGAATCTTCCTTATAACATCTCAACGCCGATCATTTTTCACCTGCTTGAAGATCATCACGATATTCTCGACATGCATTTTATGCTTCAAAAAGAGGTGATTGATCGCTTAGCGGCTGAACCCAATTCACGCCAATATGGCCGGCTTTCGGTGATGGTACAGCGTTATTGTGATGTTGTGCCGCTCTTTGAAATTCCGCCAACAGCCTTTGATCCTGCGCCGAAAGTGATGAGTCAATTTGTGCGATTAGTGCCCCACACGGAGCCAAAATATGCGATCGCCGATGATAATCGGTTCTTTGAGGTGGTAAAACTTGCCTTTTCGATGAAGCGTAAGATGATTCGCAATAACCTCAAACCGCTGATGAGTGAAGCGGAAATTGAGGCGGCCGGCATTGATCCAACGGCGCGAGCAGAAAATCTCACCATTGATGATTTTGTCACGCTCAGTAATGCGTTAGTATAGAAAGCATTAGGATAGAGGGTCAGCCGAAAAGCGGGCGTAACGAGCAAAGGAGGGGCGATGAGCAATCAACTCTATGCAGTGATCGATCTTGGATCGAACAGTTTTCACATGGCGGTTATGGAAGAAGATAACGGCCGAATCTTGGTGGTCGATCGCGTTCGCGACATGGTTCAGCTCGGATACGGTCTTGAAAAAGATGGCACGCTCTTACCGCAAACTCGTGAAAAAGCCCTTAATTGTCTACGCAAATTTAACGAACGCCTTGCCAATATTGATCGCGATAATATCCGCGCGGTCGGGACCTTAACGCTCCGAAAAATGAAGGATCCCACCTTTTTAAAAGAGGCGGAAGGAGCGCTCGGCGTTCCCATCGAGATTATCTCGGGGCGAGAAGAGGCGCGGCTTATCTATCTTGGGGTGTCGCAATATGTGCATGTGGCTGAAAAAGAGCTCTTTGTAATCGATATCGGCGGCGGCAGTACCGAGCTTATTTTAGGGGAATCCGCCGGCATTAAGCGCGCTTTTAGTAAGGAAGTGGGCTGCGTGAATATCGCAAAACTCTTCTTTAAAAAGGGAACGTTTACCCAAAAGCAGATGGATCGAGCGCTCCTTCATATCGAGCGGGAACTCCATGATTTAACTTACCTCATGCGTTACCAAGATGCCTACTTTGTCGGCGCCTCGGGGACGATTAAAACCATCTTGGAATTGAGTGAATATTTAGGCTTTCAAGAAGAATTTATCACGCTTGAAGCGATCGAGCGCTTAACGCAAAAGCTCCTTACCTTAAAGCATGAAGATAAAATTGCGCGCTTTTTTGATCTTTCGCCTGAGCGTGCATCGGTGATGGGTGCGGGGCTTTTAATTCTCTATACGCTCTTTAATGTGCTGTCGATTAAAAAGATGGCGATCACAAGTGCGGCGCTCCGTGAAGGGATGCTCTTTGATCTCCTTGGCCGGGTACAAAAGCAGGATCGCCGTGATAAAACCATCGCAAGTTTAGTGGCGCGATTTGGCGCCGATGAAGCGCAAGCGATTCGGGTGCGAGATACCAGTATGATGATCGCCAAGGTGATCGATTCGCCGCTTATGGATGAAACGGCGCTCCGTTTTTTAGGGTGGGCATCGCTCTGTCACGAGATTGGGCTTGCGGTATCGCACCATCGCCATTTTAAACATTCAGCGTATCTCATTGAGCATGCCGATCTCGATGGATTTAGCCATCAAGACCAGAAAATTCTCGCCACCATTATCTATAATCATCAGCGTAAATTTGAGTTTGAGGATTTTGAATCGCTCCCCCAATTTGCGCCGATTGTCACCATGATTTTACGCATGGCCGTGCTCTTTAATCGCGGGCGTTATACCCGTAACGTGCCCGATTTTAATATGCGGATCGGGAAACGCAATGTGAAACTCTATTTCCAAGAAGGCTGGCTGAAAGCCCATCCATTGGTGCTGGAAGATCTTAAATATGAAGAGAAGCAACTCAAAAAAGCCGATATCAAATTGGCGTGGAATCTATAATCGTCTGATGATCTGACGATTAAATCGCAACATCGCACACCGCTTCTCTATCGGTCTTTTATAAAATTGAATTTATGCTTCAAGCGTTTGCGAGATAATAAAATCCGGCGTAATGAGCGATTCTTCAATGCGGGGCCTTGGGTCATGATCCCGTAGGAATCCCCAATCGGCTTTGAGCGCCGTTTTCATTCCTGCCATATTTCCGCCTAAAATATCGGTATGGAGCGTGTCGCCTACCATTAGCACACGGCTTGGATCGATGGTTTTTCCAAGGGTTTTCGCCATTTTTTTAAGGCTCACCTCATAAGCATTTTTAAAGGGTTTTCCACAATAGGTGATGGAGAGATCCGGGAAGGTTTTTAAAAGATCGATCGCATAAAACCCAGGTTCTACCGAGAACGAATTTTCCATCGGCGCGCTAATATCGGGGTTTCCAATCATTAGCGGGCGCAATTTTTTCGCCATCGCATCATGCAGTTTTAATTGCTGATCCAGATCCCACGTCATCGCTCCTAAAAAGAGAAATCCATCCACCGTATCGATATTGTCATCGGTCAAATAGACGCAATTGGCCGGAATGGTCTCAATTTTTGCATTGAGTACCGAAATCACGCCCCACGTTCCGCCCTTTTTAGTGACCTCGTGTTCGGTGATCGTCGCTTCCACCGCATCGCGCGATGAGATAATGTGGCTCGCCGCAAGATCATAGCCCAATTTCGGATAGCCTTCCGCGCGAATATAAGAAGGATGAGAAGCGCCATTGGTAAGCACAAACGCCTCTTTCCCAAGCGCTTGAAGTGTCGCAATGGTTTCCGGCATATGAGGCACCGCCATCGCACCGACATTTAACACCCCAAATCCATCGAGCAATAAAATATCGTACTCATCTTGAATGCTGAGGAGCGAGTCGGTAATTTTAGGCGTTTTTTGCGGGATCGTCTCGCCGGGGTAGAGGCGATGCGGATGATAATAAGTATGATAGAGATTCCAAACGTCTTTAAACTGTAACACGATAAATTCCTACAGGTTGAGATGATGCCGGGCGTACCCGCTGAATGTGATTGATAGAGGAAGTATAGAAGATTTTAACCGGTATTTCTAATTGTGCCCTCAACGCGACAATAACGCCTCGCAATTTTTAAAGGTTCCGGTTTGGGTGATGGTACTGACTTTTCCCTTCACAAAATCAAATTGAATCTCGCAAAAGCTCACCACTTCGCGCTTAATCCGGGGAGGGGAGACCATTGTGGGATTGCCATAATAACGTCCGCCGTAGTAAAAATTGTCATCATAAAAACCGCCGTAATAGCTGTAACGGGCGGGAATATGGATTTCGCGGATGGTTTCATCACGGTAGACATAACGGTCGCTGTAAGCGGTGGGATAATGTGAGGAAGGCGAACCAAAGGCGCTACGAATCGTGCTTTCGGAAGCATTTAGATAGGGCTGTAGCGATTCGATTAATTGAGGAGAGGCGATTGAGAGTTGAGGGTGACTCATCGCTTGATTTGAGCGCTCGCGCGCTGCTTGATTCTCTTCAATGGATTGGCGCTCGTCTTCGGGAAGTGAGCCACTTTTCGGGGGCGGTAGCTGCGCACAGCTACTGATGATAAGACCGATTAACAGGGAGAGAATGAGCTGTTTTGGCATCGTGCGGATCATCATGCCTCCTAAAAAGTGACGCGTTGAAACGGTTATTCCGCTACATCAGCAACGGCGCCGGTACGAATCGCTGCGAGCTCTTTATCGATAAAGTAGTTTGCATTCGCTTCGCCGCGGAGCATCTCAAATTTATCTAAAATCGTGCGGAAAAGATCTTCCTCTTCGCGCTGTTCAACGATATACCACTGCATAAATTCAAAGGTTGAATAGTCGTGCGTGGTGATCGCTTCGTGAGTAATTTTATTGATTTTTTCGGTGATGTTAAGCTCTTGCGCGTACGCTTGTTTGAAGATTGCTTCGAGGTCATCAAAGTTTGGATTGATGGTGGGCATATCGCCTAAAATCGGCATATGGCCGGTTAATAATACGTAATCGAAGATTTTTTGCATGTGATCACGCTCTTCGTTTGCTTGCGCCATTAAAAAGCTCGCCGCCCCGTGAAATCCGTTGAAATTTGCCCACGCGGACATCTGCTGATAGACATGTGCAGAGCAGAGCTCATGGTTGATCTGTTCGTTTAAAAGTTTGGCCATTGATTCAGTAATCATAAAATATCCTCATGGTTGGTGCCGGCGTGCGGCGGGGATGATTGAATTTAAAATCGTTTCCAAGGATTAATTATAGCACTGCCACTTCGAAGGCGTAGCGAAAGCGATGATTGAATTGCCAAATGATGCGGATTCAGGCGGAAAATCGCGCCATCTTTTTTCCGTTTGGGAAGAGGTGTTTTTCAGCATTCTAGACTATACTATGCGCTATTATCTTGATTTGAGGTGTGTGTGAAGCATCGACGTTTACAGCTGTTGTTTGCAAGTTATGTGATTCCGACGGTGGGTGCCATGCTAATTAGTGGCGCGTATCAATTGATCGACGGATTTTTTATCGGGAATTTTATCGGCGCGGCGGGGCTTGCGGGCGCAAATATCGGCTGGTCGTACATCACGCTACTTTTGGGTTTTGGGCTTTTGGTCGGCGTTGGAACGGGCAGTCTCTACTCGATCGCCAAAGGGGCCGAAGAGCATGAGCGGGCGCTTCGAATCTTAGGACAGACGCTCGTATTAATCGTCATCCCGGGTATTTTATTGGGGCTCTTTTTATATCAATCGGCCCCCTTTTTGGTCTCCATTTTGGGCGACCCATCACACGCAGCTTCTGCTGAATTTTTAGAAGCCTCGCGGCTAGCGATCGATTTTGTGCGCGTCTTTGCGGTGAGCGCTCCTTTTGTGATCGGCAGTCTTGCGCTTCCCTTTTTAGTGCGCAATGTGGGCAGCCCCTATCGGGCAACGCTCTACATGGCGATCGGCGTGTCGCTCAATATTATCTCCTCGTATCTCTTAATTGTGGTACTCGAATGGTCGGTCTTTGGGGCGGCACTTGCAAGCGTCATTGGAGAAACCTGCGCGATGCTCTTGGGCTTTCGCTTTGTGTTCTTTAAAAGTGGCGAGCCGATACAATGGCGTCATGTTAAGCCCGATTTAAAACTGATTGGTGAGATCTTATTAAACGGCGGGTCGGCCTTTTTCATGTATATCTACGTCGGCTTTATTATGGCGCTTCATCATAAGATGCTGGTGAAATATGGCGGAACGCTCGCGGTGTCGGCCTATACGATTACCGGCTACATTATTACGGTCTACTATTTTGGGATCGAAGGCGTTGCCAATGGGATTCAGCCGGTGATTAGTAAGCTCTACGGCGGTGAAAAACATCGTTCCGCGCGGGCGATTATCCGCATGATGGTCTTTGTGGGCATGCTGTACGGCATCACACTCACCTTAGTGTTGCAGCTGTTCCCTGGGTTTTTCACGCTCTGGTTTACTAGCGACCCAGCGTTGACGGAGGTGGCCGTTCACGCCATTCGCTTTAATCTCTTTGTGCTCTTTTTAGAAGGGGTCTTTGTGCTTGTGACCGTCTTTTTCCAAGCGATCGGCGAGGGAGCAAAAGCGCTCGTCATCTCAATCGGGAATCTCTTTATCCAAGTACCCTTTCTCTTTATTTTACCGCGCTTTTTAGATTTAGATGGGGTGTGGCTCACCATGCCGATCGCCTCCATCGTGCTCGCGATCCCCGTCACTTACTGGGCGTGGCGACGTTATCAAAAAATTGGTTAACGATGATATAAAATCTATCAAGGCTCAATTTTTAGTACACGGCTCCCCGTGTTTCCGGGCAGAATAATCAATTAAATTCCACCTTAAAAGTGATAGGATAGGGAAGTTGAATCTCATTGATTATAAAGAGGAAGCGTGTGAATTATTTTGAAGCAAAGCGGAAACTCAATCGCGAAACATTTTGGCTCTATGTGGTCTTTAGCCTCAATATTCTGTTTTCGATGAGCATTGCATTTGGGGCGGCGTACTGGGTGGAGGCGCGCTATTTTGAGGTGCCGACGCTCTACAGTGATGGCTCGTATCGCTTCTATTCCGAGGTGGGATTGTGGGCGGCAGCGTTAACGCTCGTGGTGATTATGTTTAATTATGGGCGCGCCTATTTTTCAAATGGTGATGGCTCGCTCCTGCCGCTTTCAATGCAGGCGGTGGATGTGTCAGGCAATTATGATGAGGCCGCTTACCGCAAGCTCAATCAAGTGGTCGATGAGATGGCGATTGCCACCGCGCTTCCCGTTCCGAAACTCTATGTATTGCCGAGCGGGGCGCTCAATGCCTTTGCGACGGGGACAAATTATCATAATTCCGCGGTGACCGTGACGACCAAAGCGCTTGAACTGCCTCGTGATGAACTGAGTGCGCTCATTGCCCATGAAGTGGAACATATTAAGAGTCTTGATATGCGATTCAACCTCCATATGGCGGCGATTTTAGCGGGCTTTATGGCGATTACCAGTATCGGGTTTCATGTGATTGACGGGGTGCTTCGTGCTCGCCCACGCTCAGGTAATAAAAACCAAGGGCAAGCGCTGATTGCCGGCATTGCGATCGGGGTCGGGCTCATTATTCTCGGCGCGTTTCACTATTGGATTGGTAAATTGCTTCAATCGCGCATCTCAATTCGGCGGGAATATCACGCGGATCTCAACGCGGTGATTGCGATGCGCCAAGCGATTCCGATGGTCTCCCTCTTAAGACGGCTCAATAAAGAAGATCCTCTGGATTCAGCCATTGATGGTGCAGATGCGGAGTACGCTCACTTTTTCTTCTCCAATCCACTTACGGTAAAAGCATTCTCTTTCCCGACCCATCCCCCGCTTGAGGAGCGCATTAAGCGCGTCAATAGTTATGTGACGGAGGCGGAAATTTTGGCAGAACGCTCTAGGAAGTCGCAGAAAAATCTCAGGGATAGCACCAATGAGTCTACTAATGAAACTACCAATGACATTAATCATGAAAAAGCTACCGCAGAGCCGGCGAAAACCGGCCATCAAACTCCGCCAAGTGGTACCGAATTTTTAGGAAAAGTGGTCGGCACGGCAATCATTCACGATGCGATTCAAGAGTCAGTCAAAGAATCGGTCAATAAGGGGGAATCGCCACTTAAGCCAAATACTAGAACGTGGCGTGATACGGCGCTCAATCAGCCCACCATTGATCAATTAATGAAGCTAATTCCGCCGGAATTTTCAAAAGTGACCTCTCATAAAACGCGCGGTATTTTGTTTGCCCTTTTACTGGTAAGTGATGATCCAGACGTGCGTGAAAAGCAGTACAGCCGATTGCGGGAAGCGGAGGTTAAGTATCTCGATTATCTTTATAAAATTTATGCCAAGCGTGAGATCGAATATGGCTATTTGCTCCTTGAGATGCTCTACCCGACACTCCGCGATATGGATGACGCCACTTCTGAAACGTTGCAACGCTATTTGTCGTCACTGACTCGTGATCTTTCTGCGCTAACCTTTCAGCAATGGGGCATGTTTTATGCGATCGATGGCTATCTTGATCGGTTATTGGAATATGAAGAAGAGACGCTCGCGCGCCCCGTTCGAACTCGTAAAAAAGAGCGGGTTACCGAGCTTGAAAAGCGCGATGCTTACCTCTTAATTGCCGCCTTTTTGACCGAAGCGGGGGAGTATGACGATGATGAAAAAGGAATAGCCTTTAATGCGATATTGCAAGCGATTGCGCCCGGCGAGTCGCGCTATTTTCCGGTGATCAATAAAGCCTTTTGGGAGGATAATTTGCCCTATGCGTTTACCGTGTTAAATCGGCTTCCAGAAGCGGAGGCCAATCGAGTGCTTGAGGCGCTGTTAACGGCGGTGGGGATGGATGATTATCTCACCTTAAAAGAGTATCAAGCGATGCGCCTTGTTGCGCTCCATTTAGGGGAGTTATTACCGCTCTCATTCCACGATTGGTTTAATGGAAAATGGCAATCCGGTGAATAGGGAGAGGGGTTTAGAATGATTAAAGTTTAATCACTATATAGAAATATATAATGATGAGTGCTAGAGTAAATTCATTCGAAGGCGTACCCTTTTTTGTTCTCGTTTTGATGTGAAATAAGATAAGAACGCCAAAAACAGGGAGTAAAAAATGCTATCAAAAACATCGGTAGTACGAATGTAGTTGATAGACGATTTAAATCATGTTTTGGTGGATTAACGGGTAGAATTAAGGAAGGGTTTTAACAGGATGCGTATAATTGTAGCGTACTTGTAGCCTTTGATTTTGTTCCATACATCTCAAAAGAGAAAAGGAAACCAATATGAAAAAATTAGCTGACTTAAACGAAAACCTCCGTCCTGCGTCAAACTATCAACTCCTCATTAATGGCGAGTGGCGTGACGGGGCATCGAAACAGACGTATGAAGCAACGAACCCAGCAACAAACGAAACCTTAGCAACCATCGCGGTAGCCGATAAGGAAGATGTGGATGCAGCGGTTACCGCGGCTTGGGATGCATTTGATGCGTGGAGTCAAGTATCGCCTCAAGAGCGTTCAGCATTACTGCTTGAAGTGGCCGATCGTATTGAAGCAGAAGCGGAGCGTTTTGCGACGTTAGAAACCCTTGAAAATGGTAAGCCGATTCGTGAAACGAGCAATATTGATATTCCTTTAGCGATCGATCATTTCCGCTATTTTGCAGGTGTGATTCGTGGCCATAGCGACGAAGCCAATTTAATTGATAAAAACAGCTTAAGCATCGTATTAAGCGAGCCGATCGGTGTGGTTGGGCAGATTATTCCATGGAACTTCCCCTTCTTAATGGGCGCGTGGAAAATTGCTCCGGCACTTGCGGCGGGTAACTGTATTGTTATTAAACCCTCAAGCGATACCTCAATCTCTCTTTTAGAGATGGGCCGTATCTTAAATGAAGTCTTACCAAAAGGCGTGGTGAGCGTCTTAACCGGTCGCGGATCGACTACCGGGGATTACATCTTAAAACATGAAGGATTTAGTAAATTAGCCTTCACCGGTTCAACGGAAGTCGGTTACACCGTAGCTCGTGCTGCGGCGGATAAATTGATCCCGGCAACCTTAGAGCTTGGCGGTAAATCAGCGAATATCGTCTTTGATGATGCGCAACTCGATAAAGCGATCGATGGCGCGCTGATGGGAATCCTCTTTAACCAAGGGCAGGTCTGCTGTGCGGGCTCACGTCTCTTTGTTCAAAAAGGCATTTACGATCAATTCATCACGAAATTAAAAGAGAAGTTCGATGGCGTAAAAGTGGGCGATCCGCTTGATCCGACCACGCAAATGGGTACGCAAGTGAGCGTTAAACAGATGAACCAAATTCTCGACTATGTGAAAGTTGCTACCGACGAAGGCGCACGCGTTTTAGCGGGCGGTGAGCGTTACGGTGAGAACGGTGCATTTGTGAAACCCACGCTAATTGTTGACGTTAAACCCGGCATGCGCATCGAGCAAGAAGAGGTGTTTGGCCCTGTTGTAGCGGTAGTGGTATTTGAGACAGAAGAAGAAGTGGTCAAATACGCAAACAACTCTGAATATGGTTTAGGAGGAGCGGTATGGACACGCGACATTAACCGCGCACTACGCGTAGCACGTGGCGTTCGCACCGGACGCATGTGGGTGAACACCTATAACGAACTCCCAGCGCACGCACCATTTGGTGGGTACAAAAAATCGGGAATCGGCCGTGAAACGCACAAAATGATTTTAGATGCATACACTCAAAAGAAAAACATCTATATCAGCATGAACGAGGAATTAACCGGCTTCTACTAAGAATGCGGTTACCTTGTAAAGTCAAAATAAGAACCGACTTTTTACAATAAAAAACGAAGAGCCATCCAAGTGGGTGGCTCTTTTTTTGTGGCATCAATTAATGGTTAACATTGATGGTGAAAACTGATCGTTAAAAACGCGCTTCCAGTGAGATGGAGAAATTGCGTTTCGGCGCTGAAAAACGATTGAGTCCACGGCCTTCTCGGTCGATGCGATTGGTGGTGCCGTAGGTGGGCAAATCGCGGAGACTATCCCAAGTGCTGTAATCTTTATTAAATAGATTAAAAATGCCGATATTGAGGGTAATATCTTTATCAAGTTGAATCTGACTAGTGAGATCGACCACAAAGTAAGAGCCACTTAAATAGGGCCACTCTTGTTCCTCTTGCCCGTGCCAAGAATAGAGCGTTTCTTTGGTATCTTTCCCTTTTTTTGCGGCACTATAGCGTCCGGTGAGCCTTATATTCCAACGATCTGAGGGCGCTTGATATTCAATATTCATCAGCGCACTCCAAGGCTGAATCGATTTTAACGGATCGCCATCTTGATTTTTCCCGCGGCTATATTGCGCTTTAAGGCCAAAGGTCCAATCGTCGGACAATCCAAGGACTGAGCCATTGATTGATCCGCCAATTTCCACACCGGAAATGCTTGCTTTGGCGACGTTAACAAATTGGATCTGGTTTACAAAGAGATATTCGCCACCACCCCACCATGGATTATTGGGATCATACCAAGGGTTTTTCGCCCGCCCCTCGGTGACGCGTTCATCAATAAAGTTACGATAGCGACTGTGAAAGATGCCGATGCCAAATTGGCTAGATTCATTTTGGAATTGATAGGCAATTTCATGATTCAGCGCGGTTTCTGGTTTGAGGTGCGTGTTGGGCATAAAGTGATTGGCGCCGCCTTTCCCAAATTCAAAAAACATCTCTTCAACGCGGGGCGCTCTAAAACCAGTGCTAAGGGTGTAACTGAGTTGATGTTCGGGGGTGAAATGATAGGCAAGTCCCGCTTGCCAGGAGAGATTGGAAAAGCGTTTTTTACTGCCATCAAAACTCACCGGAAATTTATTGCTCCCATCCATCTTAGGCGTATATTGATAATGATCGTAGCGAAGCCCGAGTGTCGCAGTTAGCTGATCGGATAAATTGAAACGATCTTGCAGCGAAATCGTGCTAATATCGGAGGTAACCGGAGTCATGATGCTATAGGTCGATGGGTGTGCGGTGCCGCTCAGATAGAGAATGTCGTGATTATAGTTTGAGAGTTTTGCGCGCCTGTGTTCAATTTTTCCTTGCAGGTGATGTTCTGTATCAAATAACGTGATCGGTTTAGCAAAGAGCTGGGCTTGAAACATCGTCTGTTGTTGCTCAAATTCACGGAAATAGTGCTGATCCATAATGCTATGATCATCTTTTTTTACATTATAGGTATCCGATTGCATCTTGATGGTTTGCTTGGCAAGTACAGCATTAAAGGTATCGATCAGCGTTGAATCATTGCCAAAGTAATCATACTCCAAACCATAGCGTTTATAGGGTGCAGTATCGGCAGCAAAGCGGTGAGTGCCCCAACTATCAAAGCTTTTCTCCTCGGTCTCTTGGGTCTGTTTTCGATCTTCATAAAACGCGGTTATGCGATGGTTTTCTCCGAAATTATATCCGAATTTGGAGAGCCAAGCGGTGGATCGATTTGAGACAGGATCGGGCTTTCCGCGCGCGGAGCCATAAATATCCTCCCCTTTGCCATTATTCATCATTTCATGGCCACGGCGTTTGGTCATCTGGGCGAATCCAAAGAGGCCATTTACCTCAAATCCCGAGCCGATCACTTGTCGCCACTCATCATTTTTAGAGGCGTAGCCGGATTTTAAATAGAGCCCAAAACGCTCCCCCGGACGAACAAAATCCTCAATATTTTTCGTCTTAAAATGCACCGAACCACCAATTGCGCCGCTCCCATCGCTGACAGAATTGGCCCCCTTATTAACGCCCACTTGGCTAATATTTTCATACTCGGTGTTATTAATGCTGCCATTAAAGTAGCCATATCCCTTGTAGATTGAGGGCATAAACGTTTCGGCTTGCGGGAGACCATCTACGATCACGGCCACTCGATCTTTATCGACCCCACGGATCGCAAAACCATTACTGCCTGAGCGTCCACTTTCGCTAATGCCGATGCCGACCTCGTTGCGAAATAGATCGCGCTCATCTTGCACAAGATTTTTACGAAGATCCGTCGCGCTCTGCTTTACCTCAAAAAGAGGCGGGGCATCTTCGGTCGCGATCACTACGACCGGCCGGAGCTCAATCGGTTCTTCAGCCTCATTCTTACTGGGTTCTGCCATGGATAACGTAGGAATCATTAAGGTCGATAGCGTCGAAAGGGCCATCATCTTTTTAATCGTATAGGACTTATTCATGAATTTATCTCATATGTAAATGTAAATTGTTCGCATTTGGGAATATATCAGAACAACTTACAGTTCACAATAAAATTAAATGTTTCTTTACGGATTGATCCGAGCCCCTTCATGAAGATCGGGAAAGAGGGAGGGCGTAAGAATGATGATGGGAAGAGTCGTGATGGAGGAAGAAAAGAGGAGGAGATGAATGATTTGATACAATTGATCGATTATTGATCAATGCTCAAAGAGCAGATAGTTAGCGGGAGGAGAACAATACCCAAGCGCTATCCCAAACGTTATCCACAGCTTTTGGGGAAAGTCGGGGATAACTAAAAGAGTGAGGTTTGTTCGCCGAGAGTCAGCCCTTCAAGTTCGAGCAGTTTTCGCTTCATCGGAAGCCCGTAAGCGTAGCCGGTGAGCGTCCCATCTGAGCCAATCACGCGATGGCAGGCGCAGAGAATCGGAAGCGGATTAGTATGATTGGCAAGCCCCACCGCGCGATAGGCTTTTGGATGACCAATCGCTTCGGCAATCGTTTTATAGGTGACAAGGGTGCCGTACGGAATGTCGGCTAAATAACGCCAAACGGCTTGCATAAAGGGCGTTCCACGGGAGAGATCTAATGGAAGGGTAAAGGTTTTTCGAATGCCATTAAAATATTCAGAAAGTTCCATTTCAGCACGATCAAGGAGCTCAATTTTTTCCGCTGTTTGGGGGATTTCAGAGGTACCGATCGGCGCTATTAATTGATCCGGAGAATCGAGCTCAAATTCAATGGCTGAAATACCTGCAGATGTGGCGGTAATGGTCATGATGCCGAAGGGAGAATGAGAAATGCGCGTTGCCATAAACGATCCTTTTGATCAATTATAAGTCAATTGAGCTCCATAATGACAGAAAATAAGGGATAAAGATATGGCTAAAGTGGAATCAATCGGAGCGAATCACCAACAATTTAACGATCTTTTCGGGGGAAAGATTGACGGGCTCGATAATTCAGGCTAATAATAAAAAAGACAGCCCTCAAATTCGGGAAAACAGAGGGTTTTACTTACCAATAACATAGTATATCTAAAGGTTAACCGTGCTTGATTGGACATACATCGAAGGTGTGCTGCCAACGCTGACCAGTGCATTTTTTTTGACGCTTAAAATATCTGCGATCGGGATTGTGATTGCGCTGTTTCTTGGCGCTATCTGTAGCATGATTCTCTATCGGCGCGTGCCGGTTTTATCGGCACTGGTGAGCGGGTATGTGGCCTTTTTTAGAAATACGCCGCTCCTGCTTCATCTCTTTTTTCTCTATTATGGATTGCCACGGATATCGCCGATTTTACTCAGTTTTGAGACCACTGCGCTGATCGGTTTATCCCTACTTGGTGGCGCGTTTATGACGGAGAGTTTTAAAAGCGGTTTGAGCGCGGTGCGTCCCTCGCAAATTGATGCGGCAAAAGCGATCGGTTTATCGAAATGGCAACAGATGCGCTATGTGATTTTCCCGCAGGCGCTCTCCTATTCGGTGCCAACGCTCGGTGCCAATGCGATTTTTCTCTTTAAAGAGACCTCGATTTTTACCGCTATTGCCGGCACAGATATTACTACGGTAGCGATCGGATATATTAATATGGATTATAAAACCTACGAGATGCTCTTTATGTTGGTAATGGCCTATCTTATCGTGATTTTGCCATTTATTTTCCTACTAAATTTTTTAGAAAAGCGGGTGCGTTATGCTGAATTCGGGAATTGAATTATTGATCGATCCGCTCATTTTAAAACGACTACTCGGCGGATTTTATTTCACCTTAAAAGTCTCGCTCATCTCCATTTTGTTAAGCGGAATTTTGGGAACACTATTTGGGGTGATTCGGTTAAGTAATAATGTAGTGATTCGCGCCGTTTTTAGACTCTATCTTGAAATCGTACGAATTTTGCCGACGCTTGTTCTCTTATTTGTGCTCTATTTTACCCTGCCGAGGCTCCTTGATATCAATATCAAAGGAGAATGGGTTGGGGGGATGGCCTTTGTGTTTTGGGGTGCGGCAGAGATGAGCGATATTGTGCGAAGTGCGATTATTTCGCTCCCGAAACATCAAACTGAATCGGCGCTTGCCATCGGGCTCAATCGGTTTCAGCTCTATCGTTATGTGCTGTTACCGCAGGCCTTTAAACAAATTATGCCGCCGAGTTTAAATCTGGCGGCGCGCATTATTATGACCTCTTCGCTGTTAGTGTTAATTGGCGTTCGCGAGGTGATTAAAGTGGGCAAAGAGATCATCGAAGTGACCGCTTTTACCGATCCTGCCGCCCCGTTTTGGATCTATGGTGCGATTATGATTCTGTTTTTTGCGCTCTGCTATCCGCTCGCCAAAATTTCACACTATTTAAGCCATCGTAAAGGATAAAAGATGACGGACGACGTTACAAAAAGCCCTGCAAACGCCTCACCAGAAGCGCTCTTAACCGTGAGGAATCTCCATAAATATTTTGGGGAGCGTGAGGTATTAAAAGGCATCGATTTAACCGTATGTCGCGGTGAAGTGGTGGTGATTTTGGGCCCGTCAGGCTGTGGAAAGTCGACGCTTTTACGCTGTCTAAATGGTCTAGAGACGATCGAAAGTGGCAGTATTATCTTTAAAGAAAATGAGCTCATCGCGAAAAACGTAAAGTGGGAAGCGGTGCGCGAGTCGATCGGGATGGTCTTTCAAAGTTACGATCTTTTTCCCAATATGAGCGTGATTGAAAATATTTTGCTCGGCCCGTTAAAAGTACAAAAGAGAGCGCGCGCGGAAGTGGAAGCGGAAGCCGATGCGCTGTTAAAGCGGGTGGGGCTTTTTGATCGAAAACATGCCTATCCGCGAGAGCTTTCTGGCGGGCAAAAACAGCGAATTGCCATTGTGCGCGCGCTCACCATGAAGCCTGAAATTATGCTATTTGATGAGGTGACCGCGTCGCTTGACCCTGAGATGGTGCGGGAAGTACTCGATGTGATTCAGGAGCTTGCGCGCGAGGGCATGACCATGATTTTGGTGACCCATGAGATGAGTTTTGCGGAGCGGGTCGCCGATCGAATTATTTTTATGGATGGGGGAAAAATTGTTGAAGAGAGTTCGCCACAACAATTTTTCAAAGGGCCAACGACAGAGCGGGCCCAACAATTTCTCTCTGTCTTTGACTATTAAACTATTTTTAAGGAGTTATCTATGGCACAGTTATTTAAGCGCCTCTCTTTTGCCCTATTAATCCCATTGGCAGCGATTCTTGCAAGCTGTGGCGATGATGCGGCAGAGACGAAAACGAGCAGTACACCGAGTAACGAAAAAACCGCGATTGAAGTGATTAAAGAGCGCGGAACATTGCGGGTTGCGGTCTTTAGTGACAAACCACCGTTTGGCTATATCGATCGCGCAGGCACGCCTCAAGGGTATGATATTGAGCTCGCAAAACGCATGGCAAAAGATCTTTTAGGCGATGAGAGCAAGGTTGAATTTGTTCCCACCGAAGCGCAGCACCGCGTCGATGTTTTACGTTCCAATAAAGTGGATATTACGCTCGCAAACTTTACCGTAACGCCTGAGCGCGCCTCGCAAGTGGATTTTGCAGCGCCCTATATGAAAACGGCGATCGGCGTTGTTTCCCCGAAAGCGGCTCCGATTGTGACGGTATCTGATCTTGACGGAAAGCAGCTGATTGTCAATAAAGGTACCACTTCCGAGAGCTATTTTGCCAAAAATCATGCGAGCATTCCGCAACTTAAATATGACCATAATACCGAAGCGTTTGCAGCGCTGAAAGATGGTCGCGGTGCGGGGCTTGCCCATGACAATACACTCTTATACGCCTGGACGAAGGAAAATCCTGAGTTTGAAGTGGCGCTCAATCAAGTGGGTGATGTTGATTACATCGCGCCGGCAGTGAAAAAGGGCAATGCCGAGCTTTTAGAGTGGATTAATCAAGAGATTGAAACGCTCCAAAATGAGGAGTTTTTTCATCAAGCTTATGATAAAGCGGTGAGCCCATTTTATGGTGAAGGCGTGGATCCGGATAATATCGTGATCGATGCGAGTAATCGTTAATTAAGCGTTAAAATCTTACATTTAAAGTAAGCCCGAAGAGATATGGTCTTTGGGCTTTTTTATAGTTTGAAAATCAAGAGTGCCATGAGTGAGAGCGGAATTAATACGAGGCCAAGGGAGCCTGTCGTGCCGGCAAGGATGAGCCCAAGACCAATCAATGCATAATAAAACAGCCCTAAAATAGCTCCCGCAGATCCGAGCGCATGTTGATAATCCTTGAGCGCAATGGTGAGGAGATTGGGGATCGCAATGCTGTAGGCAATCATAATGCCCATCATCGGCAGGACAAAAATCGGCTTGGATTCCAAGCTTTTTAGTAAGAGACTGCTCAGCAGACTTAGCCCAATGGCGAGCAATATTAAGCGGTCGCCATCGATGGAGCGTTTGATCAAATAGCGATTGCTATATGCTCCGATAAAGGTGCCGATTCCGAGGAAAATCCCGCTAAAACCATAGAGCGAGCGAGGAAGATTTAAACGGTCAAACATAAAGGGCGCGAGTTGATAATAGCTAAAGAGCATAATATTAAAGCTAGCAATTAAAAGCGTACATTTCCAAATGTGCCGTGATCGAATCATTGAACCCAAAAGGGGCATGATTTTCGGCATGGAAGGCGGTTGCACCTTTGTTTCAGGGAGAGAAAACATGCACCAGCAAAGCAGGATAACGCCGATCAGATTGAGGAGGGAAAAGATCGCTTCTACACCACCGAGTGAGCTCATGAAAGCCCCTAGAATTAGGCCGATCATCGGGCTTAAGGCAAGCGCAATGCCAATGACTGAAAAGAGCTTTCGCAGGGCATCGCCACTCAATTGATCGCGAATCATCGTCTGTGTGCCGATCGAGCCAATTGCGGCAGAAAACGCCATCGCAATTCTTGCAAGAAGTAGCATGGAAAACGAAGGCGCCAACAGTGCGATTAGCGTTGCGAGTGTATAGAGTAACAGAGCGAGCAATACCGAGAGACGGCGGCCGATGAGATCGCATAAAATTCCCCACACCATCACCCCTAGGGCAAAGGCGAGAAAATAGCATGAGAGCGTTTGCGTTGCGACGATTTGTGAGACGTTAAAACGTTCAGCAATGAGCGGCAATGCGGGGCTATAGATGGTTTCAACAATCTGTGGAAACATCACGAGCGCAATGAGAAGAACCGGTGAAAGTGTTCCGCGGCTGATGGATTTGAGGGTGATGTAAGGGATCATAATGCCTCCTAAAATCGGAAAGGCCTTATTGTAATAAGATTATAGATTGCGTAATATCTATATTTAGACAATATATATGTAAAATCGGACAGATATTAAAATGGCGTGGATTGAGGCAGATGTTGAATTCAATGCGGATCGAATTGAGAGCCTGATTGTTGGGATCGCCTCGAAATTGTTGCGACACGATTCGGGAGTGCATTGCCATGCAAAAGGGCAACTGCTTTTCTCTGAAAAGGGCGCGATGACCATTATGCTTGGGGGTTTACTCTCCGTTCTTCCGCCGCAACGGTTGGCGTGGATTCCGCCTCATTTACCGCACCGGGTGCAATTGACGGAAGTGGTGAATTATCGCTCGATCTATGTGGATCATGAGGCTTGTCCGGCATTGCCAAACACGCATCTTATCTGGAATGTTTCGCCCCTGTTGAGGGAGATTTTAGAGGTGATCGCTGCATCGCCTTGGGAGACCGATTGGACGTGCGCCCCTGCAAAAAACTGGCTTTCAGTGTTGTGGGATGAGCTCGATTATGGCCGTGTAGAGAATATGTATCTGCCACTGCCGACGGATTATCGTTTACAACGGATCGATTTTAATGCGCTTCCTCCACCGCTTCACGAGCTTACGCAAACGATTGGGGCCAGCGATAAAACCATTACCCGAATTTTCCAAAAAGAGACGGGATTAGGCTATCAAGCCTGGCGGCAGCAATGGAGGGTTTTGAAGGCGGTGTCGCTCTTAAGTGAAGGGCTTCCGTTAATGGAGATTGCCGATCAATTGGGCTTTGCGAGCGATACTGTTTTCGCCCAATTTTTTAAGAAAATGACGGGGCAAACGCCTAAGCAATATTGTAAATAGAATGGTCAGTTTTGAGGGTTTGAATCATCATTATTGTGATCGGTATCGGTATCGGTATCGGGATCGGGATCGGGATCGGGATCGGGATTGCGATTGCGACGATTTTCCTCCGCCTCTTTTTGCATCTTGCGAATGGTCAAAAAGGGCAGAATAAAGGCCCAGTAGATGATGTAGAGTCCGCCTAATAACGGATGAATGATAAAGGCGACGACGAGAAGCGTCATATGGCCAAGGCCACTTAGGAGCATTTTGGTGCCGCCGAGGGTTTTGAGATCGTTCTTTTTTGCGGGATCGCTCATGGGTGCGCCTCCTTATTGGGGTTGTCGCTTGGTTTGTTTTTGTTATCACCATTATATCGGTGTGGGAGAAGGTTTCAGCGATAGATCTTAGTCATTAATTTTAATCATTAAAAAACCACCCGAAGGTGGTTGTTGATTATTTGTTTGATGATTGTTGAATGATTGACAATCTGTGAACAGCGAGGATTATGCGACCGATTGTTCTCTGACGATATTGGGCTCACTCACAGCGGCATCGGGCAGTAGATCTGGATTTTCCTCACCGAGTTCCCCTTCCCATTTTGCAATGGCAACTGAGGCGAGACCATTTCCGACGACATTGGTGGCAGAACGGCCCATATCTAAGAATTGATCCACCGCGAGAAGGAGCGCAACGCCGCCTTCAGGCAGGTTGAAGGTGCTTAATGTAGCCGCAATCACAACGAGCGCTGCGCGTGGTACTCCGGCGATCCCTTTTGAGGTGACCATCAGGAGAAGCAACATCGTCACTTGCGTCCCGAAGCTTAGATCAATGCCGGCGATTTGGGCG
This sequence comes from Ignatzschineria sp. RMDPL8A, assembly GCF_029815055.1. Lineage (NCBI taxonomy): Bacteria > Pseudomonadati > Pseudomonadota > Gammaproteobacteria > Cardiobacteriales > Ignatzschineriaceae > Ignatzschineria > Ignatzschineria sp. RMDPL8A. The sequence goes on from NZ_JAPPWA010000002.1 coordinate 156,361, forward strand.
ATAAAGATCACCGCAAAGGCGCAATACATCATCGAACCATCGAGATTAAAGGAGTAGCCGACGGGAAGTACAAAGCTGGAGATTTTTTTACTTACGCCAAATTTATTCATCCCTTCTAAGGTTTTCGGGTAGGCGGCTTCACTGCTTGCCGTCCCAAAGGCGAGTAAAAACGGTTCGCGGAGATAATGCACCAGGCGGAAGACGCGTTTGCCCACCATTAAAAAGGCGATAAAGCCCATTAAGAGCCAGAGCATGGCAAGCGAGAAGTAAAATTCACCGATGAAAATCCCGAGCTTTAAGAGTGGCACTAATCCCTCTTTTGTCACTAAGGCGGCGATCGCGGCAAAGACCGCAACGGGCGCGAGATTCATCACATAGCTGGTCACTTTAATAATGACAAAGGAGAGCTCTTCGATAACATCAATGAGGCGGCGCGCTTTCTCCCCAACGGCGGCGCAAGCAATGCCAAAAAAGACGGAAAACACGACGATTTGAAGCACGGAGTTTGTCGCCATCGCTTCCACAACGCTCTGCGGGACAATCTCATGCATAAAGGAACGTAGCGAAAATCCTTCATTGGAGATCCCGGTTTCACGATCGGCGAGGGTATCTAAAATGTGCGGATCAAAATATTGCCCGGGATTGAAGAGATTGATAAAGAAGAGCCCGACTAAAATCGAGACAAAGGAAGCGCCGACAAACCATAAGAGCGTTTTAAGCCCAACGCGGCCGACCACCTGCATATTCCCCATGCGCGCGATGCCCACCACTAAGGTTGAGAAGATGAGCGGGGCGATAATCATCTTAATAAAGCGTAGAAACATCTCACTTAAAATGGAGATATTATCGGCAAGCGCTAGGCGTTTTAAATGAGCGGGATCCTCCATCGGGTCGAGCGCAGGATTGAGCTCCGGAAGGAAGAATTGATCATTTAAATATCCCACGAACGCCCCTAATACCAGCGCGATCACGATCCATGTGGTTAATTTAAACTTAAACATGTAAAGGAGTCCTTAAATTTGTAAAAACATCTATTAGACTCCATTCGGACGGGGCTTTCAATTAAAGTTTTAAATGTATCAGCGCGGGGATATAAGGCCTGTTTCCTGTTTAATCGGCACTATTTCGAGCCATCGAAAAGATTGCTTTATAAGCGAAATTTATAAAGGGCTGATCTTGATCGATTCTTTTGATGGGAAATTAGTTGGATTAGTCTGTAATGGCGGGATTGCCGGGATTGAGCTGGGTAAATTCCTTGACGATAAGATCGGCAAGGAGACGGCTGTCGGAGAGTTGGTGTTGGCGATTCCACGCAATGGCGGTTTTGTTGTAAACGGTTTCCGTCAAATAACGATAGACAACGCCGGGATGATGGAAATATTGGGTCGCTTCGGGAACAATCGCGATGCCAAAATTGGCGGCCACAAGAGAGACAATCGTCGTTTGCTCTTGCGCCGTTTGCATCACTTTCGGGCGGAAATTGGCCATCTCGCAAAGCGTCATCACTGCATCATAATACCCCTTTCCGGCCGATTCAGGCGCCATCACAAAGGGCTCGTTTTTAAGATCGCTAATGGTGATATGGGTCTCTTGCGCGAGTGGATGCATGAGCGGAATGCAGATAATATAGGGCTCTTTACGAATAAGCGTCGTTTCGATGGAAGGGTCAAACACCGGGGGCACGAGTAATCCCAAATCAATGCTGCCATTATTGAGCGCTTTAATCTGTTGCGTCGTGGTGAGCTGGCGCACGTGGACTAAAAGATCGGGATAGCATTCGCGGGATTTTTTTAAAATAAGCGGGAGCAGACTGGGCATCGTGCTGCCAGTAAACGCTAAGGTGATAATCCCCGATTTCCCCTCATGAATGCGGATCACCGTATCGATATCTTTATCTAAAATTTGGAACATGCGCGTGCTCGCCTCAAGGAGATATTCGCCGGCTTTGGTGAGGGTCACTTCTCGATTGGTGCGATGAAAGAGCGTCACGCCTAAGGATTCTTCGAGCTGTTGAATCCGTCTTGAGAGCGGTGGCTGAGTCATATTTAACGCATCGGCTGCTTTAGTAAAATGCTGATATTTCGCCACATAATAGAAATACCTAAGCAGATGAAGCGGCACGTCTAATGCGTTTTTTATATTAATTAAGTCCATATATGCATTATACATATTATGGCAGGATTGGTAAGATCTTCTAGCTGAAAAGTGATCTACTCACGTTTTAGATCAATCATGTTACGCCATAACCCAGCGATCAGGATGATCCTTGGAGATGTCAGAGCAAGTAAGCTCCCTACTTATGGACAAGTAGCGAAAATGGATTTTAGCATCGTTATGGCACAGATTGATTTCAGCGTTTCTATTTTGATGGAGTGGAATAGAAACATACCTCGTTCAATCGGGGGAGTCATACCCCGCATCTGTGTCGCAAGACTGAAAATTTCGGTATTTTAAAGAGTAAGCTACTTAGGTAGAGGGCTTTTCTTTTTTGATCAATTAATGGAGTGATCGATCACGGGCGACAAGTGCGGTGGGATTGGCTTAATCGCCTTAATCACGGCTAACCGAACAATGAACCTCAATATATTATATAAAATTCAATAGTCATGCATTGGAAGTTGCGGGAAAGTTGCTTTAACGCAATCATCTTAAATTTTCCTGAAATTAGCGATCGGTTCGCCATAAGTTGGCACGATTTTTGTTTTCCGTCTTATATTATATTTTCATCCCGCATTTATTATTATCAGGCAATAAAAAAGCACTCACCAGATTGGGCGTGAGTGCTTTAGCTTTTTTTAAAGTGATAGACAAGGTGGAGGAGGCATTTGGCATGTTACCTCTTCCATGCACAACGCTTTTCAGCGAATTGCGCTCTCCTTTTACAAGGGGATTTTCTCAAAAGTAATAAAGATGGACGGTGCTTTTGAGAAATAGCATTGAGTGCCATATTGATTATAGAGCGTTGGCAAAAAATTGCGTTTAAGATGGTTTTAGATCGGTATTGATTTGTAAAAAATGGTTTTATTGTGTGGGAAAAGCGCCAAGGTTAGCCCTTTTTTAGCCTTTACAAAATATTTGTATTGATAAAATTCAACTTTCTTTTTTTTATTAGAGGATTGATTTTTATTCTGCCGAAAATGCGCTATAGTGGGGGTGTAAACAATTCTTTACAGCCCTTAGGAGGAGAGACTAATGAGTTTAAAATATGAACGTATCTTAATCGCAATTGACGGGTCAGAAGCGGCAGAAAAAGCATTCAAAAAAGCCGTCGAAGTCGCAAAAGAGAGTGACTCTACGTTAATTTTAGTCCACGTTGTCGATATCAAAGCGTATCCCATTGCAGCTGCCTATGGTCGCACCGTTGAAAAACACGCGCGCGAAAGTGCTGAAGAGCTGTTAGAAAAATATGAAGATAAAGCGGAAGATATGGGCGTTAACAAGGTGGAGAAAGTGATCGAATACGGCTCACCTCGTGCACTGATTGCTAAAACCATCGCACCGAAAGAGAAAGTTGATCTCATTATCGTCGGCGCAACCGGTTTAGGCATGGTCGAACGTTTTATCATCGGTTCAGTGTCTGAAAGTACCGTTCGCCACGCACGTTGTGACGTACTCATCGTTCGCTAATGATCCGAGAAATGCTCATCTATTGAGCGATTTAGTCAGTTTCAAACCTCAATCATACATAAATGGTTGGGGTTTTTTGTGCTGTAAATTTAGGATGAACGCTGCCATTGCGTTAAACTGATGGTCTTCCTTATTATCCCTTTTGAGTGATTTAAATATCCCATGCGAAATCTCCCAGCCCTTTTTACCGCGTTAGAGCGCTCTACGTTTCGAAGCCGTTTTCATCTTCATGAGGCCGAGCGCGAACAGCTTAAAAACAAGGGTATTGAGCTTATTTTATTAGAGGGACGGCGGTTTTTAGAGACGCGTCTTGCGCCTAAATCACCGAAAAATGATGGGTCTCAAACGCCGATGAAGGGGCATCCTATATTTATCGCGCAACACGCAACGGGAAGTTGTTGCCGGGGATGCTTAGCAAAATGGCATGGAATTGCGCCCGGGGAGGCATTATCGCCGGCAGAGATTGACTATCTTCTTAGCGTATTACGCAATTGGCTTGAGCGGCAAAATGTCCCGTTTGATCCGATTCAGCCGAGTCTATTTTAAGGTTTAATATTAAAAAACCATCTATAATGGAGGGTCTATTTTAGAGGAAATATAACGATTATGAAGCAGATCTGGGTCGATGCGGACGCCATTCCAAACGTGATTAAAGAGATTCTTTTTCGCGCCGCCAATCGTGAAAAAGTGCTCACCACGCTGATTGCCAATCAATGGATCAAAGTACCGCCATCGCGTTATCTTAAATCGATGCAGGTGCTCCAAGGATTTGATGTGGCGGATAATAAAATTGTGGAGTGCGTGAACGCAGGCGATCTTGTTATCACCGCCGATATTCCCCTTGCGAGCGACGTACTCGAAAAGGGCGGCGTAGCGCTCAATCCCCGCGGATATTTTTACGATAAAGGCACGATTGCGGCAAAACTCACCATGCGTGATTTCAATGAAACCCTACGCTCAAGCGGTATCCAAACCAAAGGCCCCGATCCCTTAAGCCAAAAAGATCGCCAAGATTTTAGCAATGCGCTTGATCGATGGTTGAGGCAGGTGAAGCCTTCTTGATTTTTAATTAATTCCTATAGTAAACAGATATAAAAAAGGATATTAACACAATGATTAATATCCTTTTTTGCTGTTACTCCTCTGGCTCATATCCTAAGTTCGGGGCGAGCCAGGTTTCGGCGGTTTTGAGATCCCAGCCTTTGCGTTTGGCGTAATCTTTGACTTGGTCGCGACCAATCTTGCCGACACCGAAATAGTGTGCATCGGGATGGGCGAAATACCAGCCGGAGACCGATGATTGCGGATTCATGGCGAAGCTATCGGTGAGCGTCATGCCGATGCGTTTATCCGGCTCTAACAGTTCCCAAAGCGTGGCTTTTTCCGTATGTTCGGGGCAGGCGGGGTAGCCGGGTGCGGGGCGAATGCCTCTGTATTCTTCACGAATAAGCGCCTCATTATCGAGGGTTTCATCGCTCGCGTAGCCCCAATAATTTTTCCTCACCTGAAGATGGAGATATTCCGCAAAACTCTCGGCAAATCGGTCGGCGAGCGCTTTAAGCATAATGGCGCTATAGTCATCATTATCCGCTTCAAAGGCCTCAATATAGGGCTCGATTCCGATGCCGGACGTACAGGCAAAGGCACCGATATAATCGTGATCGCCAATAAAATCCGCGAGCGAACGATTGGGCATGCCGTTGGGGCGCTCGGTCTGTTGGCGAAGATGATGGAGGCGGGTGAGCTCAGTTTTTCGGGAATCATCGGTATATAAAATGGTGCTTTCGCCGGCATTTTTAGCGGGGAAAAACCCGATAACAGCTTTCGCGGTAAGCCATTTTTCCGTCAAAATGCGCTTGAGCATCGCTTGTGCGTCTTGATGTACTTTCCGCGCCTCTTTCCCAATAATGGGATCATCGAGTAGTTTGGGGAATTTCCCTTTTAACTGCCATGAGGCGAAAAAGGGTGTCCAATCGATGGTGGGAAGGAGCGTATCTAACGGCACTTCAATCTCAAAAATGCCCAGCCGATTCGGCGTTTTCACTGCATCAAAATCGAGGGTTAATCGATTATCAACCGCCGTTTTAAACGGGATCAATTTAATATCACGCTGACGGGTAAGATAGGCCTCGCGCCGTTTTTCGTAGTCGGCTTTAATTTCTGCCTTAAAATCATCTCGAAGCTCTGGACTAATGAGCGATTGCGCCACCCCCACAGAGCGAGACGCGTCGCGCACATAGATAACGGTATGATCGTAATGGGGTGCAATGCGAACGGCGGTGTGGGCAAGCGAAGTGGTCGCGCCACCGATCATCACCGGGATATCGAGCCCGCGACGTTGCATCTCTTTAGCAAAACCGACCATCTCTTCAAGCGAGGGGGTAATAAGGCCGGAAAGCCCAATCACATCCACCTTTTCCGCAAGAGCGCGTTCGATAATATCCGGCGTTGGCACCATCACGCCCATGTCGATCACCTCAAAGTTGTTACACTGCAGGACAACGCCGACAATGTTCTTCCCAATGTCGTGCACATCGCCCTTAACGGTAGCGATCAGGATTTTGCCATTCGATTGACTGGTATCGCCGGAGCGTGCTTTTTCCTCTTCAATAAACGGCACGAGATAGGCGACGGCACGTTTCATCACCCGCGCGGATTTCACCACTTGCGGGAGGAACATTTTTCCATCGCCAAAGAGATCGCCAACGACATTCATGCCCTCCATTAATGGCCCTTCGATCACTTCAATGGGGCGACTAAAACTTTGCCGAGCGAGTTCCGTATCGCCCTCAATAAACCCATCAATGCCGTTCACAAGGGCGTAGGTGAGGCGTTCGCTAATGGGAAGCTCGCGCCATGCAAGATCCTCTTCTTTGCGTTTTCCGCCTTCACCATGATATTTTTGCGCAATCTCAAGGAGACGCTCGCCGGCATCCGGGTCGCGATTAAAGAGCACATCTTCAATGCCAGTTTTAAGTTCTTCGGGAATGTCTTGATAGATCGCGAGCTGGCCTGCGTTAACAATCCCCATCGACAGTCCGCGTTTAATGGCGTGATAGAGAAAGACGGCGTGAATCGCCTCACGAACGAGATTATTCCCGCGAAATGAGAACGACACATTGGAGATCCCGCCTGAGATATGCACATAGGGCAGGTGTTTGCGAATCCATTCCACCGCGTCCAAAAAGTCGAGCCCGTAGCGATCGTGCTCGGGGATACCGGTAGCAACGGCAAAGACGTTTGGGTCGAAAATAATATCTTCCGGCGGAAAGCCCACCTCATCGACTAAAATGCGGTAGGCGCGTTCGCAAATCTCCCTCCGGCGCGCGAAATTATCGGCCTGTCCGGATTCATCAAACGCCATCACCACCGCGGCAGCGCCATACTTTTTCACTAACCGTGCATGCGCTTTAAATTCTACCACGCCCTCTTTCATTGAGATGGAATTGACGATCCCTTTGCCTTGAATGCATTTTAAGCCCGCCTCTAAAATCTCCCACTTTGAGGAGTCGATCATAATGGGGACTTTGCAGATATCGGGCTCGGAGGCGATCAGATTTAAAAAGGTGACCATCTCCTCTTTTGAATCGAGCATGCCCTCGTCCATGTTGATGTCGATAATTTGCGCGCCATTTTCCACTTGATCGCGGGCAACTTCGAGGGCTTCGTGATAGTTTTTCTCTTTAATAAGACGTTTAAATCGAGCGGAACCGGTGATATTAGTACGTTCGCCGACATTTGCAAATAGCGATTCGCCCGCGGTTAAATTGCATGCTTCAAGCCCCGATAATCGGAGCGATTTTGGAATCGTTTTGGGCGCTCTTGGGGCAAATCCTGCTACAAGTTCGCGAATTTTGGCGATATGCTCAGGCGTTGTGCCACAACAGCCGCCGACAATGTTTAAAAAGCCCGATTCGGCCCACTCTTTCATCTCGCTCGCCATCTCGTTGGCGCCCAGATCATAATCGCCAAAAGCATTTGGGAGACCTGCGTTTGCGTGCGCGGAAAGACGAAATTCTGAAATGCGATCAAGCTCGGCAATGTAACCACGGAGCATATCCGGCCCTAAGGCGCAGTTAAGCCCGATAGAAAAGGGTTGAATATGGCGAAGCGAATTGTAAAACGCTTCGGTGGTTTGGCCTGAAAGGGTGCGTCCTGAGGCATCGGTAATAGTGCCAGAGATCATCACGGGAAGGGTGATATTTCGCGCTTCAAATACCGATTCAATGGCAAAAATCGCCGCTTTTGCGTTGAGCGTATCGAAGATGGTCTCCACCATTAAGAGATCAGAGCCGCCATCTATCAGCCCATTAATCGCCTCTGTGTAACCGGTAACCAGCGCATCAAAAGTGGTGTTACGAAAGCCCGGGTCATTGACATCAGGGGAGATCGACGCGGTTTTTGAGGTGGGACCCAGCGTTCCAACGACAAAGCGGGGATGGGCAGCGGTACTAAATTTTTGCGCAGCCAAACGGGCGAGCTTTGCTCCTTCAAGATTGATCTCGTAGACAAACTCTTCCATGCCGTAATCGGCCATCGACATCGAGGTGGCGTTAAAGGTATTGGTCTCAATTAGATCCGCGCCCGCTTCCAAATAAGCTTCGTGAATGGCCTTGATAATATGTGGCTGGGTGAGGTTTAAGAGGTCATTATTGCCCTTTAAATCTTTATGCCAATCGGCAAAGCGCTCGCCCCGAAAATCCGCCTCCTCGAGCCTTTCTTTTTGAATCATGGTGCCCATAGCGCCATCTAAAATTAAAATCCGTTTCGCGGCAATCGCTTCTAATTGCTCTAATACGCTCATGCTCCAGTCCTTTTTCCTTTCGATTGTTCGTTATTGTTATTGTGATCGCTCTGTGGGGCGATGGTTTGCTCGATGTGACCGTGTGCGAGCTCTTCTTTGAGATCGGCAAGCGCTAAGGCGCGCAAAATGGCAGCGCATTCAGAGGTTGGCTGATGGCGATACCAATGATTGAGTTCTTGCAATAATGTGTCGTGTGATTTCATAAAAACCTCGTCGTTTGTAAAATGGCTTAAGTGATTGAATTTGTGAGTCTTAAGACGTAAAAAAGCTCTTCCTGATCCAAGAAGAGCTTTAACAAACTAAAGGTCTTCTTATCTCTCAGACCGTGCAATTGCGGGCGATCTGTTGGATTTAGCACAGTACGCAAAGCGCCTGTTGCTGAGACTTCGCAGGGCCAATTCCCTCCATCTCTCTCAATAAGATTCGAGCTTTTTCACTATATCACTGATTATTGCGATTGCAACCCTTATTTTGAGCACACTAATGTTGAGGAAAATCACCACTTCGGTATGGATCATCACGCATTTTCTGCCACCGATCGCATTTTTATATATAATCAAAGCATGTTTAGTTAGATTGGGAGCACAGCGACATTGGTTGAGAGAGAAGAGGGAACGACGGAACTTGCAGCGGTACTCGTGGCAGTTTCGGACAATGAGGCGAAGGTATTGACGGTGGAGAAGGGGACTTTTTTACCGAGTGGTCCTTTGACGCCGATTCACAGTTCATTGCAGGCGGGCGTGCGCGAATGGGTGGAAAAACAGACCCATCAACCGTTAGGCTACGTCGAGCAACTCTACACTTTTGTCGATACCCATCGAACCACTTCAAAAGGGCATTTTCTCATCTATATCGGCTATTTAGGGCTGGTGCGAGAAGAGGTAGAATTGATCGATTTTCAAGCAAAATGGAAGAGCTGGTATCTCTATTTTCCATGGGAAGATCATCGGCAAGGCCGCCCTGATTGGATCGATACGCACTTTATTCCGCCCCTTTTAGCGTGGGCAGAACGAGCACCGAATGCGCAAGAAAAACGCCGTCGTCATCAGCGCATTAATATGTGTTGGGGACTCGATGGATTTGAGTGGAATGAGGAGTATGTGCTCCAGCGTTACGAGCTTCTCTACGAGGTGGGATTTGTGCCTGAATCGCCCACGTTTAATGATAAACTCGCTCCTCCTCATTATGTCGGCGCGATGATGAAACACGATCATCGCCGCGTTGTTGCTTCAGGAATTGCGCGTCTGCGGGCGAAGATTAAATATCGTCCGGTAATCTTTGAATTGATGCCCCCCGAATTCACCCTGCTCCAATTACAGCAGAGCATCGAGGCGTTAGCGGGGATTATTCTCCATAAGCAAAATTTCCGCCGCATGATTATCAATCAAGATCTCATCGAAGAGACTGGCGAGCTCGATACCAAAGGCCCGGGTCGTCCGGCTAAACTCTATCGCTTTAAACCCGATATTTTGCTCGAGCGCTCACTCTCAGGCAGTAAGTTGCCAGTGCAATAGGGCGGATTCCCTTCTTTCTCCACAGATCATAAGAGACTTATCTTAAGGGTAAGTCTCTTTGCATTAAGCTAAATAATCTTGACTAATGGGATTAATCGGCATATGCTCAGGTTGAGCATAATATTTATGTTCAGTTTGAGTATAAATAAATAGCACGAGACTCCATTATGAAAAAGAATTTAATCCCTCTACCTGATTTACTGCTCCGCCCTTATGTGGAGTTTGCTCTTTTTGAAGATTTAGGTCGCCGCGGCGACGTGACGAGCTATGCAACGATTGACCCAAGCGCCACCGCTTCACTCCAAATTGTGGCGCGTAAAGCGGGGATCATTGCAGGCTTAGCGCTCGCGCGATTAACCTTTGATGCGCTCGACCCCAATATCAAATTCACCGCTCGCGTTAATGATGGCGATAAAGTGACTCCGGGCACGGTATTAGCGGACGTTTCGGGCAATGCCCAAGCACTCCTAACCGCTGAACGCACCGCGCTTAACTTTTTAACCCATTTAAGCGGAATTGCGAGCCAAACTGGCGAGATGGTTGAGCTTGTTTCCGGTACGAATGCGACCATTACCTGTACCCGAAAAACCATTCCTGGCATGCGTTCACTCCAAAAATACGCGGTCAGAGCTGGTGGCGGGCGCAATCACCGTTTAGGGCTTGATGATGCGATCTTAATTAAAGATAACCACGTTGCCATTGCGGGCGGGATTAAAAATGCCTTAACGCAAGCAAAAGAGGTGGCGGGGCATCTGATTCCCCTTGAGGTGGAAGTTGATACGCTCGAGCAGTTAAATGAGGCGCTTGAAGTGGGCGTTGATCTGGTTTTATTAGACAATATGACCCTAGATGAGATGCGCGAAGCAGTAGCCCTTTGTCAAGGAAAGGTGCGGACGGAAGCCTCGGGCGGGATCAATCCTGATACGGTGCGCGGCGTTGCGGAAACCGGCGTTGATTTTATCGCAATGGGCTGGCTCACGCATACGGCACCATCGCTCGATATCGGCTTTGACTTTTTAGAGATGCCAACGGCGTAATCGCAATAGGAGAGTAAGATGCAAAAGGGACTGTCGTGGGCTGTAATGGCGTTTTGTGGCCTCTTTTTAGTAGGCTGCGGCGCTGATGAAACGGCTAGTGAGACGCAAAATACTGCGCAAAAAACGTCATACCCAACGGAAACGGTGACCTTAGTGGTGCCCTTTTCAGCCGGAGGCGGGACCGATATTTTAGCCCGTCATATGGCGAAAAATTTAAGCGATGTGTGGAGTGTGCCGGTGATTGTGAAAAACGTAACTGGCGCAAGTGGTCGCGTTGCGGAAAACTACGTGATGACCCGTCCGGCCGATGGCTATACGCTCTATTTAAATAACAGCAGTTTTGCCACCGTTCCGCCGATTTTAACGCCGGATACCCCAAAAGTGGACGGATTTACTGCCCTTGGTTCTCTTGCCAAATCGGCTTCTCTGTTGATTGTCCCCGCGGATTCAACGTTTACCTCCATTGAGGCGCTTTTAACGGATAGTAACGATCTATTTGTTGGAACTTGTGGGCTTGGAACGCCGCAACATTGGGCGGTTAAACGGTTAAAGCGACATGAGGCGACAACCCACGTGCCCTACGGGGGTTGCTCCGATGCGTTGTTAGATGTGGTGCGCGGAGAGCTCTCCGCCGGCATTGTGACCAAAGCGTCTGCTACGCCGATGATCGAAAGTGGTAAAGTGCGCGCGCTTGCGATTACTAGCGCCGAAAGTCGTGATCCTGCGATTGTGCCAAGCGATATTTGGCTGAATGATGGCCCAAATCTTGACCAGTGGTATGCGGTTTTTATTCATGAAAAGGCGCCGGAAGCCATTAAAGAAACCATCAGCGATACCTTAATGAACGTCTTTAATACGCCGCAATTTGAAGCAGAACTCGCGCCCTTATCGCTCACGCCTTATTTACATAATGGCACCGATTTTGATGGTGCACTTAAGGCTGAGCAAGCCGCGTTTATCGAATCTGCCAAACATAATTCCAAATAACCCTAAAAAGTTGGAGAACTCACCATGATGACATTTGAACAAAATCCTGCGTCATCCCTGACTAACCGGAATGAACGCAATGACCATAACGACCGAGCGATCCGTAAGAGTGGTGGCGATGAGCGTAATCTGATTGTGGCGCTCTGCTATGCGCTTGTGGGTATTTTGGGCACTTATCAAAGCGTGATGCATTATGAGATCGGCACCTTATCCCATATGGGTCCGGGATTTTTCCCGCTGTTGGGCTCGGCACTTGTAGCATTCGTGGGCGTTTTAATGCTTGTGAAAGAGCGTGCGCTATTGACGAAAAGTCTTGCGATGCTCCCCGAAATTAATATTAAAAGTCGCCTCGATCAAGCGGGATTGGTGGTGTTAAGTTCGCTTTCGCTCATTTTACTCGGTTATGCGGTGGCGATCTATTATCTGGGCTTAATGCTCGGCATAGTGCTCCTTGTGGTGAGTACACGAATTTTTTATCCGGAATCTTCATGGAAAATTACGGCTCTGACCGCGAGTATCTGTTGCGGATTTACCTATCTTTTAGTGGCGGTTGTCGCGCCTTCGGGCATTGCGATGTGGCCCCCGTTTATTTCGATTTAACCAAAACTTTGATCACCGCGCGCTATGCTTGATACTCTGATGCTCGGCCTTGGGATTGCTCTTGAGCCGCAAAATCTTTTTTATGCGTTTATCGGCGCACTGCTCGGCACCGTTGTGGGTGTGATTCCCGGAATTGGGACGATGTCGGTGATTGCGATGTTGCTGCCGCTAACCTATGTGGTCTCGCCAGTTTCAGGGCTGATTATGCTTGCCGGCATCTATTATGGCGCGCAATATGGCGGGAATACGTCGGCTATTTTACTCGGGATTCCCGGGGAGAGCTCCGCTGCGGTTTCGGTCTATGATGGCTATCCGATGGCAAAAAAAGGGCGGGCAGGCGCAGCCCTTGCGATCTCGGCGTTAAGCTCCTTTTTTGCCGGCACGATTGCAACGCTATTGATGTTTCTCTCCGCGCCGTTACTTGGTGATATTGCTCTCTCTTTTGGCTCCTCTGAATATGCGCTTCTTATGGTGCTTGGGCTTCTTGGAAGTATGAGCTTTGCGAGTGGGGCTTATCTTAAAACGCTTGGCATGATCGGCATTGGGCTCTTTTTAAGCACGGTGGGGATCGATCTTTATACCGGTACGCCACGCTTTGAATATGGCATTATGGCGCTGAGCGATGGCTTTCCCATTGCGGTGGTGGCGATGGGCGTTTTTGGGATTGCGGAGATTATCGAGCAGCTTGTGGAACAATATGAGATGCGTCGTGATGGACGAAAAGCCCCTAAAGTAACGCCGATCCCGTTTAAATCACTCTATCCATCAAGAAAAGAGGTTAAACAGTCGATTTTCCCAGCCTTTCGCGGGACGATTTTAGGGATTATTTTAGGAGTTTTCCCTGGCATTGGTGCGACGATCGCCTCATTTTCTGCCTACAGTGTGGAAAAACGGGTCAATCGTGAGCGCGACCAGATGGGGCACGGTCATCCAGCAGGCCTTGCTGCCCCGGAATCCGCCAATAATGCTGCGGCGCAAACCTCGTTGATTCCGCTCTTAACGCTTGGCATTCCCGGAAGCGCCGTGGTTGCCCTTATGATCGGCACCATGACCGTTCATAACATTCAGCCGGGGCCCAGCCTTGTGACGCAACACCCGGAGCTCTTTTTTGGGGTGATTGTTTCGATGTGGATCGGCAATCTCATTTTACTCGTTCTCAATCTCCCTTTAATTGGCATTTGGGTGAAGTTATTGCAACTCTCAAAACCGATTTTACTACCGGTGATTTTAGTGGCATCAACGCTGGGGATTTACCTTCTAAATGGATCGAGTAGCGACATTGTGTTACTCCTATTCTTTGGGCTCTTTGGCTTTTTCATGCGCCGCTTTGGTTGCAGTACCGCGCCCTTTATTTTAGGGTTTATTTTAGGCCCGCTCCTTGAAGAGCATCTGCGCCGAGCGCTCCTTTTGTCGAGCGGTTCATTTTCCATTTTTATTGAGCGCCCGATCTCGCTTGGGCTTCTGCTGATGATCCTTGTTTTAATTATTCTGATGGGGGTACAAGCATTTCGAGCGGCAAAAAAGGTGAGCGGCGCGTCAAGATAGGCTAAGATATCGCTTCAAACCGTAAAAAGGAGTGGATATGTTTTTTAAAATTGTGCGTACTGTGCTTGGAAATCTAATTCTTTTTTTTGATGCGATCTTTCCGCCACGCCGCCTAAAACGCTCGGCCGAAGCGCAAGCAGTACTCGATGAGAAGACCGAAAATATGGCGCTCTATCAATTTAAGATGTGCCCTTTTTGTGTGAAGATTCGTCGTGTGATTCGTCGGCAAAATTTAAAGATTGAGATTCGCGACGCGCTCGGGAATGAGACCTTTGCCAAAGAACTTGTGGAAGATGGCGGTAAACGTCAAGTGCCGTGCCTTCGCATTGAAGAAAAGGGCAAGGTCACCTGGCTCTACGAATCGGATGCGATTAAAGCCTACTTAGAGGCGTTATAACTTCCCGCATAATGTGCGCGAAAGAGTTTTAGATTAAAGCTGATGTCGATACTGATCGAGTCAGCTTTTTTGTTGCTTGTGAATATAAATATGATGGGCAAAAAGAAACCCTCGCATGCAAGCGATCTTAAAGTGACCGACTTACGATGGAGGGTTGTGCCGTTCAAGTTTGAAATAGGTTTGAATGGCGTTTAACGAGGATGAGTCGTTTTAATCCGTGTGGATTATTTTAATTTATCAAGACCGTCTTTAACGGTTTCTTTCGTTTTGTCGATAAGCGCGTTGGTGTCGTCTTTTACACGGTTTGCATCATCTTTGATGGTGTCAGTAACTTCTTCAAGTTTTGTTTTTGGTTCAGCCACCTTTTCAGCAGCCTCCGCTTTCGCTTTCTCTTCAAGCGCTTTTGCATCATCTTTTACGGCATCAACGGTTTCAGTTGCTTTTTCTTTAGCATCATCGCCTGAGAATTTCTCTTTCAGTTCGTTGACTTTTTCATTGGTTGCCTCTTTGAGCTCTTCAGTTTTTTCAGCAACTTTTTGTTTCGCTTCGTCATACTCTTGTGCGGCTTTTTCTTTTAACTCATCGGTTTTATCCGCTGCTTTCTCTTTAAGCTCTTTGGCTTCTTCCGATACTTTATCTTTGAGTTCTTTCGCTTCGTCGACGACTTTGTCTTTCAGCTCTTTTGATTCATCGACCACTTTATCAGTGACTTCTTTCGCTTTATCGCCTAAGGTTTGCTCTTCTTTTTTAGGCGCTACGTCGGTGGCTGCGTCGTCTGAGCATGCGGTTAATCCTAATGCTGAGATTCCCGCGATAAGTAATGCTTGGTTTAATTTTTTCATAATGATTCTCTCTCTTAGTTTTGATAAATAGACGAATTAAAGAAATATTTTTACTATTATAGTAGAACATGTGGAATTGTTTATTTTAGTTCAATTTAAATCAAAGTGATATTAAATTAATGAATTAAATTATCGAATTTTTAAGAAAGTGGCACGATTATCTAATAATGCCGAATAATTTTGATTTAATTGTGTTTTAACAATCGTCAGCGCGGCAGGGTGAGGAAAAAATGAGAAAAACGAGGGATTTAACTGGGCAAAGATTGGGCATCATGCGCCTATTTTTTATCATCTCGATCATGGTGTTAAGTGCAGGATTAATGCCGGCGTGGGGGGAAGAAGCGCTCGATGCCTATGAGATCGCCCCGCCAACGGAAGCCGATTATGAGCGATTGAATCGCGTGCGAGCGGATCTCAATGAGATGATCGGCAAGCAAGAGGCACTTAAAAAAGAGCTCGCGAAAAGTTCTGATGAGGACAAAGAGGAGCTTGAGCAGGCGTTTAATCAGGCGCGGCAAAATAAACGTGAATATCAAAAACTCTTTGAACAATTGTCCCTTGGCAATATCGACACCGCGCGATTTAATCAACCAAAAACCTCTGAAGCGCCGCTGACTGAAACCTACAATTGGCAAAATGAGGTGCTTAAAATCTTGCAACCGGTCTTTGCCGAACTGCGCCGTATTACCGAGCAAACTTGGCACAAAGATACTTTAAAAGAGGAAGAGAAAGAGCTTAAAGAGCGCCTGGTGATTTTGGACGCGGGGATTGAGTATCTTGAGGCGTTAAACCCCGAACTTCTCTCGAAAGAGGCGCTTGCGTCGATTAAAGAGTTTGACCGAGAGTGGAAAGATAAGAAGAAAAATTTAGAGCACGAGCTCAATATCGTGCAGCATCATCTCTCTGAATATGTGGATGATCGCAATTTTATGGTGAAAGTCTCGCAAAATTCGTGGGACTTTATGAAGGGGCGTGGCCTTACCATTATGACGGCGATCGGCGTTTCGGTGGGGCTGTACTATTTTGTTTCTTACACCTTTGGCGCGATGATTCGCCGCTATGAGCGCAAAAAATGGCGCACCACGAGCTTCTCGTTTCGTCTATTTTTGCTGGTGACGCAACTGGTGACATTTCTCGTGTCGTTGGTATCGTTTTTGATGATTCTCCACTCTTCGGGCGATATGGTGCTGTTTGGCTTTGCGGTGCTGATTCTCTTTACGCTCCTTGTGACCTTTCGCAACACCATTCCGGCGTATATTCGTAAACTGCGCCTCTTTCTCAATCTCGGGCAAGTACGGGAAGGGGAGCGCCTGATCTATAATGGTCTTCCGTGGAAAGTGGATCGCATCCATCTCTATGGCATCTTTCTAAGCAATCCGCGCCTTGATAATGGGGAGCTGCGCTTGCCTGTCGATGCGGTGGATAAGCTCCAATCGCGCCCAATTAAAAATGATGAGATTTGGTATCCGTCGAGCGTTGGGGATTCGCTCGTTCTGCCTGATGGGAAGGTGGTTAAAGTGATTCGTCAAACGCCGGAAGCGATCTATCTTGATCATCAAGGAAGCCATATTATCTACCCGACGATGGAGTTTATGAATCTTAAAGCGCGCAATATTTCGCTCGGATATTCGCGCTCGGTGAGCTTTAGTATTGAGTGCGATCCGCTTTCGGTAACGCCGAAAAAGGTGAGTGAAACGCTTTGCCGTGCCATTCAAACCCGCTTAAAAGAGGCGTACCCCGATATTTCACTCTCTGAGCGCCGCATTAAGGTGCATTTAAAGCAGATTGTCGGAGGGAAAGTGATGCATTTTACGGTGATGTTTGATATGCCGGTGCAGACGGAAAAACTCTATTTTGAGATGCCAAGTCTTGTGCAAGAGGCGATTATTGGCAGTGCGCAAAACGAGCAGTGGACGCTCCTCACCATCGATATGGCGGTGTAGTTAACTAAACGGAATCACCGTTTCAAAACGCATTTTTTTGCCACTAATGGGATGGGTAAACTCAAGAACGGCGGCGTGCAGTAAAAGTCGTTCGGCAAGCTCAAAGGCCTCTGGATGAGCGTAGAAATTATCGCCCAAAATCGGGTGACCAAGGGCGAGCATATGGACGCGAAGTTGATGAGAGCGCCCAGTGATCGGCGTGAGTTTGACGAGCGTTGTCGGATAATGATTTTGATGGGTTTCTGAGATTACTTCATAGAGTGTTTGCGCCGGTTTTCCGCGCTCAAACGAGACCATCTGTTTCGGGCGATTTGGCCAATCGCAAATTAACGGTAGATCGATGAGTCCCGATGATTGCTCAAAATGGCCCCAGACGCTCGCGTAGTAAACTTTCCCCGTCTCCCGCTCGCGAAATTGGCGTTTAAGCTCCCGTTCCGCCGCTTTGGTAATCGCAATCACCATCACGCCGCTCGTTGCCATATCGAGCCGGTGCGCCGCTTCTGCGTAGGGATGCTGCCACTGTACGCGCGCCATGACGCTATCGTGTTTATCGATCCCTTTTCCCGGCACCGACAACAATCCACTCGGCTTATTAATCACGAGAATGTCGTCATCTTCATAGAGAATATCGAGCCACGGCTCAAAGGGCGGGTTGTAATAAAAGGGCATAAAAGAGGCGTTTGAATGATTAAAATCGGTCATTAATTATAGCAGATTCCAAGCGATTTCAGGCATTGTGGCATGGCTTCTAATGAGGATCCGCCAGAAGAACCCTTCGGCGTCTTATCACTTAATTTAAAGATAGATTATTATATATTTTGTTTAGCGCTTGATTTTAACTCAAGATCCGTTCTATAGTGGAAATGTCGCACACGATAAGTAGATTACCAATGCATCGTGCGATCTTATCAAGAGTGGTGGAGGGAAAGGCCCGTCGAAACCCAGCAACCTGATGAATAATTAAGGTGCTAATTCCTTCAAGCGGTCGTTTTTGAGGCTTGAAAGATAAGTTGAGTGAAGCCAACACGACTTGATGAGATTTAAGGAGTGCTGGCTTTTTTTTCGCCTCGCCAACACAGGTAATAGAGCGACTAAATCCATAAAGAATATCAACAATACAATATCAATAAAAAAGATCGATTAAGCCTAAGGAGCCCGTATGAGTTCGCAGTATGTAGAGATTTTAAACCAGAGTTTAGCGGAATTTAATCAGCCCATTGAGGTGTCGTTTGAGTTTTTCCCGCCCAATAGTGAAGCGATGGTCAAAACCCTGTGGAACTCCATTGAACGGCTCGGGGTGCTCTCGCCCAAATTTGTTTCGGTCACCTACGGTGCGAACGCTTCAACCCGCGATCGAACCCATAAAGTGATTCGCGATATTATGAAGCATACCGCTATTGAAGCGGTGCCACACCTTACTTGCGTTGATACCAGTGAAGCGGAGCTTGTAGAGATTGCGCAGGATTATTGGAATAGTGGCGTGCGCCATATTTTAGCGCTTCGGGGAGATGTACCAAAAGGCTCGCCAAATCCGGATATCTACGCCGATTATTTGGTAAAATTGCTTAAAAAGACGCACGATTTTGAGGTGTCGGTCGCCGCGTATCCTGAAACCCATCCCGATGCAAAAAATGCGCAAGCGGACCTCATTCATTTAAAACGTAAAGTCGATGCCGGGGCCGATATCGCAATTTCGCAATTTTTCTTTGATATCGATTCATACTTACGCTTTCGCGATCGCTGCGTTGCGGTGGGGATTGAGGCGGAGATTGTGCCGGGGATTTTACCGGTGTCGAATTATGAAGCGCTGATGAAATTTGCCGGATCGCTCAATGTGAAAATCCCGAGCTGGTTGCATAAACGCTATGAGGGGTTGGAAAATGATCCGGAAACGCGGAAATTAGTGGGCGCGAGTATTGCCATTGATATGGTGCGCGTTCTAAATAAAGAGGGGGTGAAGAATTTCCATTTCTATACGCTCAATCGCTCGGAGCTGACCTACGCGATCTGCCATACGCTCGGGTTGAGACCAAATGCCGCCGGGCGGATTTAAGAGCGATGTGAAGAATAACCCCCTTTTCGGTTTCGCAAAGTGATTCATGAAACGATGAATCGGGGGATTTACTCTCTATATATATTTATGGCGCCCTGATTTTAATTCATTTTGAAGGGATTGGGAATAGTAGAAGGCACTAAGATTTTTTCATCCACTTGATTAATGTCCGTTAACCCGCAGAAAGCCATGCTTAGATCGAGTTCGTTTGCGATAATTTCAAGTGCTTTTGTTACGCCTTTTTCCCCATATGCGCCTAAACCATAGAGATAAGAGCGTCCAATCATCGTCCCTTTTGCCCCAAGCGCGATCGCTTTTAACACATCTTGCCCCGAGCGAATCCCGCTATCGAGGAATACTTCTGTATTTGAGCCGCGAAGCGCTTCTACAATGGAAGGTAACACTTCAATCGAGGAGAGCGCCCCATCGAGCTGACGGCCGCCATGATTACTCACCACAATGGCATCAGCGCCGGCATCGCGTGCGTGTTTCGCGTCTTCTGCATCTAAAATCCCTTTGAGAATGATTTTCCCGCCCCAAGCGTTTTTAATCCATTCGATATCGGCCCAATTTAAGGTAGGGTCAAATTGTTGGCTCGTCCACGCGGCAAGGGAGCTCGGATCATCAATATCTTTCACATAGCCCACAATATTGCCAAATTGACGGCGTTTTGTTTTGAGCATATTCCAGCACCAGCGCTGTTTGGTGAGAAGATTAATCCAGTTGCGAATTGTCGGTTTTGGAGGCACTGCGAGCCCATTTTTAAGATCTATATGACGTTGCCCAATCATCTGGAGATCAAGCGTAATCACGAGCGCATCGCACCCCGCGGCTTTTGCCCGCTCAATCAGGCTAAGCATAAATTCACGATCGCGCATCACATAGAGCTGAAACCAAAAAGGTTGATTGACCTCGCGTTTAATATCTTCAAGGGAGGCAATGCTCATGGTGGAAAGGGTGTAGCGAATCCCAAAATTGGACGCCGCCCGCGCGGCTAAAATCTCCCCATCGGGATGAACCATACCGACAAGTCCCGTCGGCGCAATGCAGACCGGCATCGACATCATGTCGCCGAGCATCTCCCGCTTTAGCGTTCGCCCTTCCATATTGCGTGCGACTTTTTGAATGAGTTTAATTTTCTGAAACTCAGATTCATTCGCACGATAGGTCGACTCGGTCCACGAACCGGAATCGACATAATCATAAAACATTTTAGGCACGCGACGCTTAGCAATCACGCGGAGGTCTTCAATATTGGTTATTACAGTCATGGTTTTTGCACGTTTATAAAGTAAATCAATTAAATTTCAGCATAATTATTCAATATACGCCTCAAAAATAGAGCCTTCAAGCGCCGATCATGCGGGTGAATAAAAAAGACCCTCGGAAGGGCCTTTTAAACTAGGAGTGATCTTTTGCATTCGTATTGTATGTGCTTGGCATTAATCCTCGTACTCTGAGGCGCGTTCACGCTCAAAAGATTTGCCGTGCGTTTTGAAATATTCAAGTTCCTCGCGGGTGATCGGGTAGCGCTCCACATCGTTTCTAAATTGAGGCACCGGGCTTTTATAGACAAACCCTACCGCGCTCTCTTGATTGAGAAGTTGAGAATATTCGGTATAACGCTCGATCGAGGCATCGCGATAGCCCATTAGATTCATAATGATGGAAGGGACCATCATCTGGGTTTGAATCCCTGAGTTACGGTGCGTTTTTTCAACCAACGGCGCTGTTAAGATGGACTCATCTCCAAAGATTAAAAACGGAACGGTCCCCTCTTCAAGCGTCGTATCACGGAGGTCACAATGGGTTTTTTTACCTTTCGGATCTTTGAGTTCTTGCCCATGATCGGAGGTGTAGATCATCGCAATATTCGGGCGATTTTCTAAAAGTGGGCGAATGTTGTTAAAAAACTCGTTAGTGTTGGCGCGAATGAGGTTTTTATAGGAGTTCATCACCTCGATCGGCTCAGCGCTTTTGAAGTTGGTATTTTTCATCGCCGGGGTGAAATGCTCTTCAAACCCATAATTTTGAAACGGGAAGTGGGAGCCTTTCGTGCTGACATAGATAAAGGTTTTGTTGCCCGCCTCTTTTTGAAGAATCTCCTCGATCACCGGAACGATATCACCATCGCTTTGAAGGTGGCTGCCGGGAATCACATTCACCGCTTTTAACTCTTCATCAGTATAGAAATTGTGGCCTTTGGCATTGTGTTGCGCGTCGATTAGATAGGGAGTGTAACCGGCATTGATGGCGATCTCCCAGATCGATTCCTTGGTTAAAAAGAGATCGCTCGGTTCTTTGCCAAGGCGCGGGGCTTTTCGCATCGCAAGATTTGACGATTCACTGCAGTTTCCAAAGGACATAGTATAACCGAAATTCAAGTAGTGCGCGGGATCAAACTCAAGAAGCGCCGGTGTTGTACCTTGCGGGTTATTGAGGTCAATCATATCGGCGCGAATCGATTCATCTATCACAAATAAGATGGTATCGCTAATGGGGGCATCAAGATCGTTTTCGGTAAGAATTTCGCGGGGATAATAGATAAAGCTGCGATCTTCCGCGCCAGGGCGATTGAGATAGCCGTAGGTCACCGCCTGGGCAACGGGCACAAGATAAGAGGCGCGTCCCGATGTTCCGCGACCATTTTTATGAAAGATAAAGTGAAGCATCGCCGCAATGCCGACGCAGTAGAGAAAGATCGCAAACCCCGTCCACTTCCAATTGAGATAGGTTTTGGGCATCAAAAGAATCGCAATGGTGATGGGAATGTGCATGAGCACCACTTTAATAATATCGCTCTGATAACTTTGCGCGGCGTCACTCACCATCGCTTTTGCGGAAAAGAGCGTGCGAAAATCCTCGTAGGTGAGCTCTGTGGAGGTGGAATAAAAATAGATGAGATAGGGAATCGATCCTGCAAGAAAGAGGATTAAAAACGGAATCCGAATCTTCATGCGGGTAAACGCCAGGAGCTCGACAATCCCGAACACGAGTACAAGCGAGAGGAGGTAGACGGCAAGGCGATCGTATCGCTCGATATTGATGTAATAGATGGCGCGATTTTCAATAAATACTTGGTTAATGAAGTAAAAACAGAGCGCGACCAGTACGACTTTTCCAAAGACTCGCATGGGGGAGAATATCCTTATTCAGATGAATGACGCAAATGGAAGAAATTATAGCGGAAAGTTGATTTTGACGGTAATTTTATAATGATATAGGTAAAATATTGTAAGGGTTTTGGGTGCGAGTGGCTGGTCGAATCGCCCCTATAAATTGTGTTAAGATAACGTTATTAAACACAAGCATAATGACGGTATAGAGTATGATGCAGTTTCAGGATTTGCGTGAATTTATTGCCTATTTAGAGGAAAATGGGGAGCTTAAGCGGATTGGCCATGCGATCGATCCGGTGCTTGAGATGACCGAAATTAGTGATCGGACTTTGCGGAAAAAAGGGCCGGCGCTGTTGTTTGAAAATCCAGCGGGGTTTGAGATGCCGGTGCTGACCAATCTCTTTGGAACGCCTGAGCGCGTTGCGATGGGGATGGGGCAAGAGAGCGTCGAGGCGCTCACGGATGTCGGCGAATTTTTAGCCTTTTTACGCGAACCTGAGCCGCCAGAAAACTTTAAAGATGCGCTCGATAAAGTGCCAAAATTTAAGCAAGTCTTATCGATGCGCCCGAAACAGGTGAAAAAACCGCTCTGCCAAGAGGTGATTATTGACAAAGAGGCGGTGGATCTTTCGAAACTTCC
This sequence comes from Ignatzschineria sp. RMDPL8A, assembly GCF_029815055.1. Classification (NCBI taxonomy): domain Bacteria; kingdom Pseudomonadati; phylum Pseudomonadota; class Gammaproteobacteria; order Cardiobacteriales; family Ignatzschineriaceae; genus Ignatzschineria; species Ignatzschineria sp. RMDPL8A. Next base: position 179,469 of record NZ_JAPPWA010000002.1, read on the forward strand.
GGTGATGCACTGCTGGCCAGGCGACGCGGCGCCGCTCATTACTTGGGGACTGACGATTACAAAAGGCCCGCATAAACGCCGTCAAAATATCGGGATTTATCGCCAACAGGTGATCGGTAAAAATCGCATTATTATGCGTTGGCTAGCTCACCGTGGCGGGGCGCTCGATTTCCGTGATTTCCAGCTTAAAAACCCAGGCAAACCCTTTCCGGTAGTGGTGGCGCTTGGCGCTGATCCTGCAACGATTTTAGGGGCGGTTACGCCGATTCCTGATCCACTTTCAGAATATGCGTTTGCCGGCCTTTTACGGGGGAAACGCACCGAGGTCTCAAAAGCGACGCTCCATCCTGAATTATCGGTGCCGGCGCGTGCAGAGATCATTTTAGAGGGGTATATCTATCCTGAGGATATGGCAGAAGAGGGGCCTTACGGTGATCACACCGGTTATTATAATGAGACCGACTTTTTCCCGGTGATGACCGTTGAGCGGATTACGCATCGTGAAAACCCGATCTACCATTCAACCTATACCGGCCGTCCGCCCGATGAGCCTGCGGTGCTTGGCGTTGCGCTTAACGATGTCTTTGTGCCGATTTTGAAAAAGCAATTTCCGGAGATTGTGGATTTTTATCTTCCGCCGGAGGGGTGCTCTTATCGCATGGCGGTGGTGTCGATTCGGAAGCAATATTCGGGGCACGCCAAACGGGTGATGATGGGGGTTTGGTCCTATCTACGCCAATTTATGTATACCAAGTTTATTGTGATTGTGGATGACGATATCAATTGCCGTGATTGGAACGATGTAATCTGGGCGATCACGACGCGAATGGATCCGATTCGCGATACGGTGATGGTGGATAATACGCCGATCGACTATCTCGATTTTGCTTCACCGATTTCAGGACTTGGCTCAAAAATGGGGCTCGATGCCACCAATAAATGGGAAGGTGAAACGGACCGTGAATGGGGGACACCGATTGTGCAAAATCCGGATGTGGTCGAAAAGATCGATGCGCTGTGGGATGAGTTAAAGATTTTTGATTAGCCCCCCCTTAAAAACAACTCAAAAACACCTCAAAAAATGCGGGTCGCACTATACTTATTAGATCAATGATAGAGATAGAGAGTCCTTTTTAAGGGCTCTTTTACCCTCAGCAAGGGGATAAATCTAAGTAAGGGATAAAAAACGGTCGGCACCGCTTAAACGCAAAAGGAGTCAGCATGAAACGGTTGGGATTACTACTGGGAATGGCGCTATGGGTGACAGGTTGCGCGAGCACCTCACTCATCGATTATGCGCCCGATGCGTATTTTGATGCGGAGGTGTCGGAAACGACCAAAGCGGAATTGATCGGACAAAAAGGTCTTTTTGGCGGTGAGATCGCCAGCGTCACTCATGAAAATGGTGATACGCTCATTGAATTAACCCGTTTTGAGCTCAATACGCGCGGGTATCCGATGCGATTTAATCCGGTAGATGGCCATAAAGTGGTGGTGCGCGTCGCCAATTCCCGTATGAATCGAAATTATTATGAGCCGGGAAGCCGATTCTCTGCGGTGGGCGAAATCACTGATATCCAATTTGTTACCTTAGCGGGGCGTAAACAGACGCTCATTATGCTCGAATCGGAATACTATCGCTTCTGGCCACGGGAAGACCGATTATGGCGCGATGATGATCCATTTTGTTTTAACGCATTTGGGTGCTCATCTTATTATGGAGCGGGATATGGATTTTGGCGCTAATGAAACAAGGTGTATAATTGAGCCTGCGCTGACCTGACTCAAAGGATCGTTGTTAGGTCAAACGAGTAGGCGCTCTTTTATTTCCTAAATTATGTATAATATCGCTTTATTTTTGAATCGTCCTATACGGAATCGGAGATAATTTGATACTATTTAGGGTTTCTACGGTATACAATTTTTTAAAAGATAATCAATGAGTTTATTGGCTTTAGGGATAAATCACAAAACAGCTTCAGTGGATGTGAGGGAGAAAGCGTCGCTCGTGCCAGAGCAGATCGAAGCGTTTCTTCACCATGCTAAGCAAAACGGAATTGCAGATGAAGTCGTTGTGTTATCGACCTGTAATCGCACGGAGTTTTATATCCAAAATCTCCGCTCAACGTATGATGAGTTTATTGAGGTGTGGGCAAATCACTCGAATCTGGAAGCGTCCGAGATTCGCAAATATCTCTATGAGCTAAAAAACGATGAGATGGTCTTTCACCTTTTTGAAGTGGCATCGGGACTCGATTCACTTATTTTAGGTGAACCGCAAATTTTTGGTCAATTAAAACAGTCGCTGGCCAATTCCGTCCGTCATGGCATGGTTTCAAAATATCTCCAGCGCCTTTTTCAGCTGAGCTTTTTTGTGGCAAAACGGGTGCGCACGGAGACCAATATCGGTGCTTTTGCGGTATCGGTGGCGTTTACCGCGGTGCAACTCGCGAAACAGATTTTTGATGGCTTAGAGCGTCATCACGTCCTATTAGTCGGGGCGGGGGAGACCACTGAACTTGTGGCGCGTCACCTGTTAGAAGCGGGCGTGACGTCAATCGATGTGGCAAACCGTAGCCTTGATCGTGCGGAAACGATGATTGAGAATTTAGGGCTTAAATCCAATGCCCATACCCTCGATGAAATTCCTGAGCTTTTAAGTCGTGCGGACATTGTGGTGAGCTCAACGGCGGCCAATCATGCTCTCATTACCAAAGAGATGGCGAAAGCGGCGCTTAAAAAACGTCGTAATAAACCGATCTTAATGATCGACCTTGCGGTTCCGCGCGATATTGAAGCGGCGATCGGATCGCTCTCGGATATCTATCTGTATACCGTCGATGATCTCAATTCCATTGTGGAAGATAACCAAAAATCCCGTGAAGAGGCGGCTGAAGAAGCCAAAGCCTTTTTACACGATGGGCTTGCGCGCTGGAATGCGTGGTATGAGCTCTCGGATTTAGGCGAGGTATTAACGCCGCTCCAAGCGTATGCCGAAGAGAAACGGGCACAAGGGGTGCGCCGTGCGAAGAGTCAATTAGCGGCAGGGCATAGTATAGATGAGGTGCTCGATCAGCTCTCCAATCAGTTGCTTGGGCGCGTGCTTCATCCGCTTGTGAGTTATCTCAAAAAAGCCGATGATGACACTCATGAAGCCTTCCTTAAGAAGATTCAGGACGAGTTTAAGTAATTTAATTCGAGCGGTTCAAATCTGATACAATAAGCGGTTTATCTTTCTTTTAATTTTAGGTAGTTTTATGTCGATTTCATTTGAAGAAGCTCAGGAGATCATTGTCCAATCGGAAGAGATCACCTCACCTGCGGAAGTGCAAAAAGCGTACGACGAGATGGGAAAACAGATCACTTACGATCTTGAGCTTGCGGACCCTGTGGTGTTTGTTGTATTAAACGGGGCGCTGATTCCTGCGGGGAATCTCTTACCACGTCTCAATTTCCCTTTCCAAATTGGATATCTGCACGCGACTCGTTATCGCGGTGAGACAAAAGGGTCAGATGAGCTCGTTTGGATCGCAGAACCGAGCATCGATGTGAAAGATCGTGTGGTGCTGGTGGTGGAAGATATCTTCGATGAAGGTACGACGTTAGCGGCGATTGTGAAGAATTTAGAAGAGCGTGGCGCACAAAAAGTTTATTGCGCGGCGTTAATAAATAAAGTTCATGATAGAAAGCCAAAAGAATTTAAAGTAGACTATATTGGGTTAGACGTTCCCGATCGATATGTCTTTGGTTGCGGTATGGATTATAATGAATATTGGCGCAACCTACCCGGGATCTGGGCCTTAAAAGAATAACCAAACAAGACTCTATATGCGAGGTAACAAGACGATGGCAACCCTTAAAAAACGAACGTATTTACAATCACTCTTTCAGGTCTTTATTATTGCTATTTCGATGCTTACCCTGGCAGAGGCGCAATTGAAGCTCGATGTCTCAAAAGAGTCAGAAAAGAGCCGTCCGGTGGGACTGGTTCAATCGGAAGGCATCTCAGCAAAGACCCTTGAAGTGGTGATGAATGACTTACAGCGTTCTGGCCGTTTTTCGCCTAAAAACCTCGCCTATGAATTGGGTCATATTAGTGATGTGAATGCGATCAGCCCCGATCGTTGGCGCACCTATGGCGTGAACTATGTGGTGCACTTTAATAAAGTCAATAACCGTGCATTTCGCGTTAGCGTGAGCGATGGGATGACCAATCGCGCTTGGGGTAATCGTGAATATACCTTCACCTCGCAAAACTCCTCAGAAGAGCGTCGTCAAGCGCACCAAATCGCCGATTATATCTATGAGAGCATCTTAGGTAAAAAAGGGGCGTTTGATTCACGCATGGCTTATGTGTCGCAAAAAGGGCGTCACTTTTCCCTTGTGATCGCCGATTCTGATGGAGCAAATCCTCAAGTTATTTTAGAATCGCGTGAACCGATTCTCTCACCTTCATGGTCGCCCGATGGCTCAAAATTAGCCTACGCGTCGCTTGAAGGTCGCCGTAACCAAATTATGATTCAAGACCTTTATACCGGTAAACGTTCGGTTGTGATCAGCATGCCTGGGATTAACTCAGCGCCCTCATGGTCACCGGACGGTCGCCGTTTGGTCTTTACCTTATCGAAAGATGGGAATCCTGAAATCTATACCGCTAATATTGATGGCTCGAACTTAAAACGACTCACCAATCATTGGGGGATTGATACGGAGCCGGTTTGGTCTTCAGATGGAATGATCTATTTCACCTCAGACCGTGGCGGAAATCCACAAATTTACAAAATGGACGAAAATGGCGGGAATGCCACTCGAGTCACTTTCCAAGGCAACTATAATGGGAATGCAACGATCTCTAGGGATGGAGGGAAGCTTGCGGTGATGCAACGCATCGATCAACGTGGATTTGGTATTGCGGTGATTGATCTGAAAACAGGCGCGGTTAAGCGTATCACCAATGGCGGGAAAGATGAATCTCCAAGTTTCGCGAGCAACGGGGATATGCTTATCTTCTCCGATGGGCGTGGAACGTTAAAAACTATCTCGAGTGATGGCAACAATCTTATGAACTTCCCGGGCATCAGCCGTGACGTTCGCAAGCCAGATTGGTCACCATCGATCAAATAAATTTTCATAATTAATGAGGTTAAGAGAATGATCAAGAAGCACTTAAAATGGGTATCGTTAGCTGTGGCAACCATGGTTCTATCTGCGTGTACAACGACAGGATCAGGCACCTCGGGTAACGCAGGCGGACAAAATGGCGATGATGTGAGCGGATATTACGGTGTAGAAGCGAGTACCTATCACGATGCCAATTACGGTCAACGTGGCACAGCGGATCGCGTTATCTACTTTGATTTCGATTCCGATCGCTTACGTTCAGAATCCTACAGTGTGGTAAAAGCGCATTCGGATGCTCTTAAAAGCACTCCAAATCGTGGCGTATGGTTAGACGGTCATACCGATGATCGTGGATCACACGAATACAACATGGGATTAGGCGAGCGCCGTGGAAACTCTGTGCGTGATGTGATGATCTCAAACGGGGTCAATCCTGCACAAATTCGCGTACGTAGCTACGGTAAAGAATTACCAGCAGTAGCGGGATACGACGAAGGCGCATGGGCACAAAACCGTCGTGTTGAGATTGTTTACTAAGCGGTTTACCCATTCGATAGTGAGTTAATTTAACTCAAGAAGCACTCAAGGAAATGCCATTGAGTGCTTTTTTCGTTCATAATAGAGGAGAATTTCTCCAAACTGATTAGGTGATGGATCATTGAAGACGCAGAACATAGCACTCTATAAACGGATATTATCTTATACGCTGGCCTATCCCGGCACGCTCATCTTAGCGATGATAGCGATTGCCCTTTCGGGCCTCCTTGAAGCGGGGCTCTTTTGGCTATTAAAACCGATTCTTGACGAAGGATTTGTCGGGAAGAATGAGGCGTTTATCAAAATGATGCCGTGGATGATTATCGGCATTTATGTGGCGATGAGTACGCTCTCGTTTACCGGAAACGTGGGCATGCAGTGGGTGGCGCAAAAAGTGATTGAAAAACTGCGCTATCAGATGTATGACCGGCTATTAACGCTTCCGCAAGCGGAATATGATAAGAAATCCTCTGGCGCATTTCTCTCAAAGCTCACTTATGATGTCAATCAACTGCTCACTATCAGTTCGATGGCGCTGGTGACGCTTATTAAAGATTCGTTTATCATCGTTGGGCTTCTCTGCGTGATGTTTTTACAAAATTGGAAGGTGAGTGCGCTTGCCTTTATGATGGCGCCCTTTATCTATTTTGTGCTTAAAACCGTGTCAAATCGCCTCCGCCGTCTGGCGCGAACCATTCAATCACAGATGGGAACGCTCAATCACATTACCGAAGAGACCATTCGGGGTCACCGTGAAATTAAGCTCTTTTCTGCTTATAAAGAGATGCGGAATCGCTTCCGAAAGGTGAATAAAGATATTCGCCATCTCAATATGAAAATTGTCTCTGCCTCTGAATTATCGAGCCCGCTTTCGCAAGTGTTATTGGTGATCTGTGTGGCGGTGGTGATCTGGTATGCCTCGCATCAAGCGGCGCAAGATGAATTTACCGTAGGGGGCTTTTTATCGCTCTTAGCGGCGATGATCGCACTTCTCAATCCGATTAAACGGCTCACCCGCTTAAATGAAGCCTTGCAACGGGGCTTTGCTGGGGCAGAAGGGGTCTTTGAACTCATCGATTCCATTGAAGAACCCAATCGAAAAGGTCATGCCTTTACTAATCTTGAGGGAAAAATCGCCTTTAATGGGGTGGAATTTTATTATCAAGACCAAGAGCGAAAAGCACTCCGTGGGATTAATCTCACCATCGAACCCCGAGAAACGGTGGCGCTTGTCGGTGGATCGGGGAGTGGAAAGAGTACTTTTGCTAATCTTCTTGCGCGCTTTTATGAGCCAACCTCCGGTGAGATTTGTGTCGATGAGGTGAATCTTTCGGAGGTGGATCTAGAGAGTTATCGCAATCAGATCAGTTATGTGGGGCAGAATGTGATTTTATTTGCCGATACCATCGCGAATAATATTGCCTTTGGTCAATCAAAGGTCACAAAAGAGGCGATTATCGAAGCGGCGAAGCAGGCAAACGCGTATGATTTTATTATGGAATTGCCGGAAGGCTTCGATACGATGATCGGAGAAAATGGGGCAAGGCTCTCAGGCGGGCAACGTCAACGAGTGGCAATCGCACGGGCGCTCCTTAAAAATTCGCCAATCTTAATTTTAGATGAGGCGACGAGCAGTCTTGATACCGAAAGTGAACGTCTCATTCAAGAGGCACTTGTGACGCTTTGCCAAAATAAGACGACGATTATTATCGCGCATCGATTAAGTACGATTGAACACGCCGATCGAATCGTGGTGTTTGATCATGGAAAAATTGTCGAAGAGGGGACTCACCAGTCCCTTTTAGATAAAAATGGTTACTATTCAAAGCTCTATCGAGTTTCTGAAGAAGGTGCCGATTAGAGTGGATAAAAAACGATTTTCCTCAAGGGTTGGAAATTGAATGATTTAGGCCAATCCGGGGGAAAATAAAATATGTTTTTATCTTGTAAATAGGGTATTATAGGAAACAAATTGAGCTGTTAAGGTTACAGTATATTTGTTATCTATATTGTTTTTATTAATTGGAGAGAATTTATGAAAAAGAAATTAACAATCGCTATGCTTTCAGGCTTAATCCTTACAACATCAGCAATGGCTCAAGATCAAAAAGGCCTTACTGATCGTCAAGGACAAGGCGTTACTGACCGTCAAGGCGAGTGCGTATTAACTATCGGTGGTACAGCGGACGCTTGTGGCGCACCTGTACAAGAAGTTAAAACTTATGAAGCAGACGCATTCTTTGATTTTGACAAAGCAACGATTAAACCAGCTGGTAAAGCTAAATTAGACGAATTAGTTGCAGAATTAGGCAACAAAAAAGTAAACAGCATTAGCCTTGCAGGTCACACTGACGCAACAGGCCCAGCTGCTTACAACCAAGGTCTTTCTGAGCGTCGTGCTAAATCAGTTGAAGCATACTTAGTATCAAAAGGCGTTGATGCAAACTTAATCAATGCAGTAGGTTACGGTGCAAACCAACCGATCGCTCCGAACGATACTCGTGAAAACCGTGCGAAAAACCGCCGTGTTGATATCACAATCAACTAATTAAAGACGCCTAACCGCGTTAATTAGTGATTCAGATCTAGTTTTAGATCTAAAAGCCCCTCTTCGGAGGGGTTTTTTTGTGCTTTTTTTATGCGTCATCATTTTAGATTTGGTATAGTACAGGAACAATATAGATAATAATGATTGCGTTAGATAGAGTTTTTTGACTATACTTAAGCGTAATTGTAAGATTAATTCGTACTAAACAGATACTTATGAGGAGATAATATAGTGAATAAGTTAAAGTTTGCATTATTAGTGGGTTCTTTAGTGTTCTCCACATCTGCAATGGCCGAAGATAAAACCTTAACTGACCGTTGGGGCAACTTCATTACAGACCGTCAAGGCGACTGCGTACAAACACGTGGTGGTACTGAAGGCTGTGGCGTTACAGTAAAACAACTTTCGTTTGAAACCAACACTTTCTTTGATTTTGACAAAGCAGACCTTAAACCAGCTGGTAAAGCGAAGCTTGACGAGATCGTTGATGAGTTAAAACGCGTTCAAACTAAAGGTATCGCAGTTGTTGGTCATACTGACTCAACCGGACCTGCGGCCTATAACCAAGGTCTTTCAGAGCGTCGTGCAAAATCAGTGGCTGATTACTTAGTTGCACAAGGCGTTGATGCAAACGCAATTCGTTCAGAAGGTCGCGGTGAATTAGAACCTGTGGTACCGAACGATACTCGTGAAAACCGTGCGAAAAACCGCCGTGTTGACATCTTAATCGATGTTAAGAAAGAAGTGGTAAACAAATAATTTTATTTGGTTTAAGACCAAATAACTCTCCATATTTGTAAAAACAGATACGTCTCTTTGAGCGTCACGTGTTGATGAATCAAAGAGACGTTTTTTATTGCCTAAAATAATGAGCGATCGTCATCGGCTATAAGCTGACAAGTTGTTGTAGATTTTTTTGGAGAGTGGGGAGATTAGAGAGGAGATGAGAAGGCTTGAGAGCTGGTGGGGAGAGTTAATAAGAAGGGGCTGTCAATGATGACATTCGGGGGGATTAAAACGAAGGAAAAAAAGGATGCGTCCCCATAATAGCCGTGGCTCGACACTAAGACTCTTGAACGCTTAGGTTCAAGTGGATTCCTAGATGGACTTCTTTAGGCTTCTGAATTAAATCAGCTTGCACACCAAAGGCCAATTAAGGCATTCCAAAATATAAAAATTAGGATCAAGAGGTGTATAGTGTAAATGCCCGTACATAACAGGAACGCACCAGCCTCAATATGCCATAAATTCGCAGTTTTATCAACTTAAGCTCGGGCAATGAGCATGCCATGGACGGAGTTAGCGCCATTATTGATGAGTGTTCTTGCTGATATTTCAAGGGATGTTCCTGTTGTAATTACATCATCAAAAAGAAGAATATTTTTCCCTTCAACAAGGGGCAGGAGTGCTCGATTGATATAAAAGGCGCCATGAAGATTGTCGAGGCGCTCTTTGCGATTCAGCTCGCTTTGGGGTATAAAAAATGCATATTTGTGCAGATAATTGGGTAAAAAGGCGATCAGCGAATTGGGCGCTCCCTGGCAGAGTTTTTTTAGTATTTCAAGGGTTGGATTAAAGCCACGTCGCGCTAGCCGAAACCGGTCGGAGGGCATGGGAATCAGTGTTATTGGTGTACGATATTTTTGTGTGAGCTCCGTGATCCTGTGATCAAAAAAGGGTTGCATGATCGAAGCAATCAGAGAGATCAGTTCTGCGCGATGATTAAATTTTAATTGCTGAATGATCGATTTAATGCCCTCTTTGTAATGAAAGCGTACTGCTAAACTTGAAAGAGCGCTCTCCTCGTGGCAATTTCGGCAAAGATGTTGTCTCACGGTTAATGGGAATGAAAGCGCGACTTGGCAAAGCAGGCACTCTGAGTCTGCAAGGGGGAGATCGTGCGCGCAATCATCACAAAGAAGTGGATGAGATACCGCATCGATCAGCGCACTCTCACACAGCGTACAGTGGCTTGGAAGCGCGTGACGTAAGAGCCCTTGTAACCAACGAAGCGATCTATTCTTCATGAAAATACTCTAAGATCAGCTCTTTTGAAGGGATTTTTAAGGATTGCTCGGGGTTGATCTGTTCAATTACGCCGGCATCGCTCTCTTTAAAGGCGTTGGGATTGAGGCGAATAAGTGCGCCGAGGGTTTTATCAAACGGCGTTCCCATGGCGGTGGAGAGACTATTGACTAGGCGCTCAACAGTTTCACTGACGGGTTTGTGTTGATTGAGGCTCTGCTCTTTAATCGGAATCACACGGCGCGGGCGCAAAATGGTCGCGTTTTCATATTCACCCAACGTTTCTAGTTGCGGGCGATAGATCGTTGTTGATGAGTGCCCGAGCTGGGTCGAATAGGTGCGAGATTTGGCTTTAGGAGGTGGCGCAAGCGTTGGCTCATTTTGTTGCTTATTGTGGTCCTCATAGGCGTTCGAGTCGCTCGCGTCATTGAGCGGTGTGCTCGTTAGTTTTTCGGTTTCAGAGCGGCGTTTTAACAGTGAAAACCCATCTGGAATATCGACGCCCCCAATGGATTGGGCTCTGTTATCAGTCATGGAAGATCTGTCTGATTCAGAGAGGGTGGGATTCTCTTGAATGCCAGTATAGGCCGATTTATCACGGCTTAAGGGCGAGAATCCCGCAGGAATCTCGACGCCGTCGATCTTATAGCTATTCTCTTTTGTCGGCGCCATCGCTGTGTGAGCGGGGGTGTTTTCGCCATTTTTATAGCCGGATTCAAAGGCAAGTGCTTTCTTAGGCTCTTTCACCAGAGTGGGATAGTTGGAGTGAGTTTTTGTGTTTCCTTGGGTATCTCCTTGGATATCCGTATTGGAAAACGCGCGATTGGCTTCCGGATCTTTCACTTTTGCGGCTGGCGTGAAGAGCGGATTACGAAGCTCAGAGGGGAGCATCCATGCAAGTGTTACTTCATATTGACCAAGTCGCATTAGCACTTTTTGCGCGAGCTCATGGGCCTGTTTAATCTCGTTAAGAGTGAGTTCTTTACGAAGTGCGTCGCGAAATGCGATCAGATCACTCGCGCCATGGCGGGCGGCAACAATGCTCCATGCGTATGCTTCTGGAATATTTTTGGGTGTACCCATGCCAAGGCGGGTGAGATTCGCAAGGTTATAGGCGGCATTAATATGGCCGGTAATCGCCGCTCGTTTATAGGCGCGAACCGCTTCAGGATAGTTTCGTTCCACCCCGTTGCCGGTTTGATAGAGTGTGCCAAGATTGTTGAGCGCATCGACATGCCCGCGGGCGGCGAGCTCACTAAATTGAGCAAATGCTTCGCTATAATTTTGCTGATCGTAGGCCTCAATCGCTCCTTTAAAGGTTTGAGCATTGAGTGGCGCACCGAGCACGCTGATTAAAATGAGCGTTATGAGCGGTTTGTTAAAGTTTAAACGTGGCAACAACTGGGTCATGATCACTAAATCGCGTTGGGCTTAAATGAGGCGTATTGAGTGGTGGTGCACTCACCTCAATCAAGGTAAGATGATGATTGTAAAGAATATAATCGAGTACAATCGGCTTGTTTTTATAGCGATAAGTATAGCAAGGTTTCGGGGTGTCATTCCAGATCGACGCTAAGCTTTGATGATCGCGCAGAATCTCGATGGTTTTTGATTGAGGCAGATCATTAAAATCCCCAAGGATCATTAGCGGTTCCTCTTTGTAGATTTGAATCTCGTGTCGAATTTGTTCCGCTTGGGCATTTCGCTGACGCCGGGCGATCTTTTTACGATCATTGGTTGGCGCGTTCATCGATTTAAGATGGCAATTGATGAGGTGAAGAGGTGTGCCATTAAGGTCAAATATGCCATGCAGTGGGCGACGGGAAGGGGAGAGTGCCTCTTTCCCTTCAAGTGTGTTACCGGTAAAAAAGGGAGAGTCTTCGCCAAGTGTGCGTAAATCGGTGAGTGTAATCGGCGCACGATAGAGAAAGGCGGAGCGAATATGATGATTGCGTTCACCGCCTGTTGTAAAGGGCTTTGGCGCAATTTCTGCATAGTGATATTGCGCCTCGCGTGGCTGGTCCTCGTTGAGATAATCCAGTAGCGTTTTATCAATGGTTGCCGGAAGGGGCGCATCGAGATTGACATTTTCCTCCTCAGCAAAGACACCGATCTCTTGGAGCGCAATAATCATCGGGCGTTTGAGTGCGGTATTCACGGCTTCCGTTAAGCGCTCAAAGCGTGTGGCGTGGCTCCATTCCCCTAAATTATCGAGATTGATGGTAGCGACAGAAAGGTCAGTCATTGAATCCTTATGATCGAAAAATATTAGTCGTAATAGTAGTGGCGGCAACTCTCAAGCAGTGTGCGTTGATCCTCGGTGAGATCGCTTTCAAGGAGCGCCTCATAAATCGGGCGAAACGCCTCTTTATAGCCATTACGGCGAACTTTAGCGAACTGATTCCAGATATCTTGTTCCACTTTATTTAAGGTAAACGGCGCATTTTTTGCACGATAACGGAAGAGAAGCGGCGATAGACGGGCATCTTCAAAGAAAAACTCCGTCTCGGCAATTTCATCAAAGGAGAGGCGTAAAATTCGCTCCATCTCTTTCTTATCCTCATCGGGGAAAAAGCCATCATAGAGCTGAGCTTCGGGATCTTGCGGTTCAAGGGCAGAAAAGTCGCGTTTTTCTCGGTAGACTTCGGTGAGTTTCTGCATTAGCTCAAAGCGATGTTTAAAGAGCGTTTCAAAATTTCGCATCACCGTTTCCACATCGACGCTGGTTTGATCAACCCCTTTTAACACCCCTAAAGGCGCAATAATGGGCGTTCGATTGAGATGGATAAGTTTTAGCGGCATCCGCTCAATGCCTTCAGGAAGCGCTTCATCTTTGGTGTAGAGATAGGCGTGAATGTCCGCGCTTGATAGCGTCAAAAGTTGTTCAACATTGCCCATGAGATTTACCGCAATAAGTCCATTTCGATTCCATGGGTGCATCGCGATCGGCATCATGGCGGCGAGATATTGATTATCTGCCCCAAACATGCCGGAAACATGGGTAAAGGGCGTATGATTATCGAGATCGATCTGCCGTTTTAGATCGCGCGCTAGGCGATTGTCAAAAAAGAACTTAAAGAGTTTGGGCTGATGGCTTTTTAAGAGTTTGGCAATGGCAATCGTGGCATAGACATCGCTCAGCGCATCGTGCGCTTTTTCGTGTAGGAGGTTATTCGCTTTTGTCAGATGCTCAAGACGAAGGCTTGCAATGTTCGGATTCTCTTCATTTGTCGGCCACACAATTCCCTCAGGGCGAAGGGCGTAGGTCGCGCGCACCACATCTAAAAGATCCCAGCGAGAATTGCCATTTTGCCACGCGTAGGCGTACGGATCGATAAAGTTGCGATAGAAGAGATAACGGATCATCTCATCGTCAAAACGAATATTGTTATAGCCCAAAATAGTGGTGTTGGGAACTGAAAACAGTGTGTGAATGGCGCTTGCAAACTCCGACTCGGGAAGCCCTTTCTCCTCACACTCCTCAAGAGTAATGCCGGTGATTAAGATCGATTCCGGATTGGGAATATAATCAAGCGCGGGCTGGCAATAGAGATTGACCGGCTCGCCAATGATATTGAAATTATGATCGGTGCGAATCCCCGCAAATTGGGCGATGCGATCCTGTTTTGGGTCGAGCCCAAAGGTCTCTAGATCATAAAAAAAATAGCTCGGAGTCTGCTTCATAGGTTGCCTACGGGTCACAAGATGAATCGGATGGGTGGATAGAAGAAGAGGAAGCCGTGCTTCCTCAAGATAATCGTATTAGAGCGAGAAATTTTCGCCAAGATAGACACGGCGCACATCTTTATTGGCAAGGAGCGCGGTGGTGTCGCCTTCCGCAATGACGCGTCCGGCACTTAAGATATAGGAGCGCTCACAAATGCTTAAGGTTTCGCGAATATTGTGGTCGGTGATGAGAACGCCGATTCCTTTTTTCGCAAGGTCTTGGATGATCGATTGAATGTCCGCGACCGAAAGCGGGTCGACGCCGGCAAAGGGTTCATCGAGCAGTAAAAATTTAGGGCTCAGTGCAAGGCTTCGCGCAATTTCTACCCGGCGACGCTCACCCCCTGAGAGTGAAATCCCGAGCGAGTGAGCAATATGGGTGATTTTAAACTCTTCAAGAAGGCCATCGGTTAAGACTTCCTGCTCTTTTTTAGAGAGATCTTTGCGCGTTTGGCAGATCGCTAAAATATTCTCGCGCGTTGTCATTTTACGAAAGATCGACGCCTCTTGTGGCAGATAGCCAATCCCTAAATGGGAGCGCTCATGCATCGGGAGTTTGGTAATCTCTTTATCATCAATAAAGATCGCGCCCTCATCGGGGGTAATAAGCCCGACTGTCATATAAAAGCTGGTAGTTTTTCCGGCACCATTTGGGCCTAAAAGTCCGACCACTTCACCGCAACTGATATGAAACGAAGCGCCATCGACGACGGTTCGTTTTTTAAAGCGTTTAACGAGTTCTTTGGCTTCAAGTTTCATTATTTCGCCCCTTTTCCAGTCTGAATAGTGATCTTAATCTGTTCCTTTTTCGAGCGACTCGCGGTGACTTTTTTGGTATCGAGGCGATAATCGATCTGCTCAGCTTTGACCACATCGTTCGCCTGAATCACCTCTGCATTCGTCAGAAGCGTTAATAGTTCTTTATTGGGGTAATAGTGCAAGGTTTTCCCTTCACCAAAGACCCACGGATCGTCGTGATTGGGGAGATATTTAATCTTAACGAGCTTTCCTTTTTGTAGGCTCTCAGCCACCACATAATCGAGCGCGCCCTCTTTAAGATAAAAGGTGGCCTTATCGGCTTTAATCTCTAACGTGCCTTGAGTTAATACCACATTGCCGGTATAGATTCCGTAGCCTTCCTCTTGGAAATATTCGCCAGTATCGGAGACGATATCAACGGGTAGATTGCGATCTTCAGGCAGTGCCCACGCCATTTGAAATAGCCATAATCCCGCAAGGAGGGGCAAAAAGAGAGAGCGTTGTTTAAGGTTTCTTCGTTTCATATTGACTCTTAGTTGCGTTGTGCAGTCGATATTCGCCACGGCTCGGGAAGCCTGTTAATCCAATGCCTTCCGTAAAATAACTAGGCGATTCAAGGCGGATAAATAGATCCGTTGAGATGCGTTCCCCTTTATCGTGAATAAGGAGTTTCTCCGTTGTTACCGTCTCTTCATCGCGATTTTCAAGGGGCGGGCGATAGAGTACCACGTTATCTTTTAAGGTAATGAGCGAGCTATCCTCGTTAAGATGGGCGTTATCGCTCTTTGCGGTCCAGCTGATGATGCGCGTTTGATCCGGCTGTAATTCATATTGAATCAGGTTCGGATCTTGGAGAAACGTGCCCATCTCGCCATCAAAATGTTTAAGATAAGGGCCCGTTAAGATCGATGCAAGCTCTCCTTCGGCGTTATATTGCTTTAAGGTGTATCCATACATCTCAAGTTGGGGCTCTTCTGGTTTAATCTCTTTATCGGCAAAGGTTTGCGTGTTGAGATACCACGTGAGATAGATTAAAAATCCCACGAGGGTCAGAAGAGCGAGCCGTTTTAGGAGAGCAAATAGTGTCATGGCATCTCAATTAGTCGAGTGAATAACGCTTTACACCTTGAGGCGTTGCAAGCAGTAAAAGGTCCGCTTTGCGCATGGCAAAAAGACCGTTTGTCACCACACCAGTAATTTGATTTAAGTGCGATTCTAGTTCGGTGGCATTCTCGATGGTGAGTCCTTTGACATCCACAATTACATTGCCATTATCGGTGATAAACCCTTCACGAATGGAGGGAAGACCGCCCAGTTTTTCCACTTCACGCATTACATAATGAGCACTCATTGGAATCACTTCGATCGGAAGCGGGAAAGCCCCTAAGGTATCGACAAGTTTACTGCTATCGGCAATGCAGATAAAGGATTTTGCATGGGCCGCCACGATTTTTTCACGGGTGAGCGCGCCGCCGCCGCCTTTGACCATCTCAAGCGCGTGATTGATCTCATCGGCACCATCAATATAGAGATTAATCTCGGTAATCTCTGAAGGTTCAATAATCGGGATGTTAAGATCGATAATCTGTTTCGTTGTGCGCTCGGAACTTGAGACGACACCCTTAATTTGATCGGCAATCGGGGCGAGCTCTGCGATTAAACAGTCGACGGTTGAGCCGGTGCCAAGGCCTAAAATTTCGTTGGGTTGAATCAGTTCACAGGCCGCTTTTGCGACCAATTTTTTTTGCTCTAAAATGTCCATTTTTGATTAGCTCTAAATCGGGTAAACCCTAAGAAGTTTGCGAATTGTCTATTTATCTAACTCTCATATTATTGTATAGTAGAATTCGGAAATAAACCCTCGAAATCTATAAAGGATAAATATGATTATTGAAAAAGACCAAGTAGTAGCGGTTCATTATACCTTAACTGACGACAATGGCGCGACTCTTGATAGCAACGTAGGCGGTGAACCTCTTGCGTATATTCACGGCCACGGCATGATGATCCCTGGATTTGAAAAAGCACTTGAAGGGGCAAAAGAGGGTCAAGAAGTTACCTTCACCGTAGAACCTGAAGAGGGCTACGGCGTACATCACGAAGAGAACATTATCGATGTGCCAAGAGAAGCGTTTCCTGAAGATGAAGAGATCACGGTCGGTCTTCAAGTAACCGGTAGCGCGCCTGATGGCAGTATGCATATGTTCCGCGTATTAGAAGTCTCTGAAGAGATGATCAAACTTGACGGAAACCATCCTTTAGCTGGAAAGCAATTGCATTTCGACGTTGAAGTGGTATCTGTACGTAACGCGACGGCGCAAGAACTTGACCACGGTCACGTTCATAGCGACGGACACGATCATTAATCTTCTGAAAACTTGTATAATAAGCTAAGAAATGTCAAAGTATTTTGATTTAAAAGGAGAGGTCTTCACGGCCACCGTTCTCTATCTTAAAACGATCGATCTGAAAGCGGTTGAAGAGGCGTTAGTTGCGAAAGTAAAAATCTCTCCTGCTTTTTTTAATCAAATTCCTGTGGTAGTCGATCTTTCTGAAATCGATGCCCGTGATAATCTTGATTTCACGTGGCTCAAGAATCTCTTGATCTCCAATCGGATAATCCCTGTTGCGTTACGTTCGGTGCCTGAGGCGCTTGAGAGTAAGGCGATGAAAGCTGATTGGGCCTTTTTGCCAGAACAGAATGCCCCGAAAACGGTCAGTCAATCTGTGCAAAAACCGCAAGAGCGTCCGCCTGTTGTGGAGCGCATTGTGGAGACGAAAGAGGTTGAGGTGATTAAAGAGGTGGCTGTGCCATCGACGGTGGTCACCCATCAAGTTCGATCAGGCCAGCAAATTGCGATTCCAAGTGGTGATCTCATTATTATCAATACCGTCAATGAGGGCGCAGAGCTCTTAGCGACCGGGAATATCCATGTATATGGACCGCTCCGTGGGCGTGCACTTGCGGGGATTAATGGGAACCGTTCGGCACGTATTTTCTGCCAATCGCTGGAAGCGGAGCTTGTCTCTATTGCAGGACAATATAAGGTGATTGATGAGGAGATCTCGGCCCTTTGGACGGGGAAAGCAGTACAGATCTATCTAGAGCATGATGAAATTAAGATTGAGCGCATTTTTTAATTTATTTAAATAAAATTTTTTAAGAGGGAGAGTATTGAGTGGCACGAGTAGTAGTAGTTACCTCCGGTAAAGGTGGGGTCGGAAAGACCACCACAAGTGCAAGCTTAGCAGCAGGTCTTGCGAAAAAAGGCCATAAAACTGCAGTGATCGACTTCGATGTAGGTTTACGTAACCTAGACCTTATTATGGGATGTGAACGCCGCGTCGTTTACGATTTCGTTAATGTGGTCAATGAGGAAGCGAGCCTTCAGCAATCGCTCATTAAAGATAAGCGTTTAGATAATCTATTTATTTTGCCTGCATCGCAAACACGCGATAAAGATGCGCTCACGAAAGAGGGCGTAGGTAAAGTGATTGATGATCTTAAAAAGATGGATTTTGAATATATCATCTGTGACTCGCCCGCGGGGATTGAAAAAGGGGCGCAGCTTGCGATGTATTTTGCCGATGACGCCATTGTGACGACCAACCCTGAAGTCTCATCTGTACGAGATTCTGACCGTATTTTAGGAATTTTAGCGAGTAAAACGCTCAAAGCGGAAGAGGGCTCTGAAGTGTCGCAACATTTAGTGATCAATCGATATGATCCGAAACGGGCTGATCTAGGCGATATGTTAACGGTAACCGATATTCTCGACATCCTTGGCATTCCGCTTTTAGGTGCAATTCCTGAGTCAGAAGCTGTGCTTCAATGCTCAAACGCAGGTCAACCGGTCATTATGGATGAACAGTCCGATGCAGGCCAAGCGTATATCGACATTGTGGATCGTTTCTTAGGAGAAGATCGCCCACACCGTTTCATCGAAGCTGAGAAAAAAGGCTTCTTCGGACGACTCTTTGGAGGCTAGGAAAAGTATGTTAAAGCGTATTTTTGGTCGACGCCGCCAATCAAATACGGCATCGATCGCAAAAGAACGCCTGCAGATTATTGTTGCGCATGAGCGTATCCGTAATGCAGATGCGCATCCTGATTTTATGCAGGATCTTCAGAAAGATATTTTAGACGTAGTGCGTAAATATCTTCCAGTAGATGGCAAGCAGGTGAAAATTGAAATGGATCGCGAAGAAGGGTGTGATGTTTTAGAGTTAAACATCATTCTTTCTGATAATGAAGATGAGGCTTCAGAAGTCTCTGAAAACGTTGATCAATCTGGAGCAAAAAAAGTCTCTTCAGATCAAGATGAAAAAAACTAAAAAAGTATTTTGCAACGTTTAACAATTTATGTATATTGACTAGTAGCCACATATTTGTGGCTCTTTTCTTGTATTGTCTAGCAATCATCTAAATTAGCGTCTAATATGAGATAAGTATTGGAGGTCTTTTTGTGCGTTTAGATAAATGGTTATGGGCTGCCCGGTTTTATAAAACACGGCGACTGGCCACCGATGAGATCAATAAAGGGCGAGTCCTTGTTAATGAACAATTAGCAAAACCCGCACGCATGATCGCAGAGGGGGATGTTATCACCGTGCGTAAAGCGCAAATGATATTTGAGGTGACGGTATTAAAACTGTTGCCGAATCGCGGGCCTGCGTCCATTGCGGCGACGATGTATGAGGAGCTTCCTCAAAGCATTGAACGGCGTAATCGGGAGCGGGAACTGAGACGTCTTGCGCCGACCATCCGACCAGAAAAGCCAGACAAGCGTGAAAAACGAGAATTACGCAGAGTCAAACAAGGTTTGCATATTGATTAAATTTTAAGGAGATATTAAATGGGGTATCGTAAAGAGGTAGATCTTTTAGGTGAGTTAAACGTTCCAAATCATGCATATTACGGCATTCACACGGTGCGCGCGATGAACAACTTCACCCTCTCTACCCAGACGAATAGTGACACCCCAGACTTTATTCGTGGGATTGTGTATGTAAAAAAAGCATCCGCACTTGCGAATAAAAAGCTAGGGACGGTAAAACCTGAAGTCGCAGATGCGATTATCAAGGCGTGCGATATTTTATTAACGGATGATTCATACTTGAATCAATTTCCGATCGATGCCTTTCAAGGCGGTGCGGGTACGTCGCTCAACATGAATGTGAACGAAGTGGTTGCCAACGTTGCGCTTGAGATTTCAGGATATTCTAAAGGGGATTATGTTCACATTAATCCAAACGATCATGTCAACGAATCACAATCAACGAACGATGCTTATCCAACTGGATTGCGTCTGGCGATGTATAAATGTTCTGAAGATTTGATCGAAAGCGCACTCTATCTTCGTGATGGATTAATGGCGAAAGCAGAAGAGTTTGCGTCGGTATTAAAAATGGGTCGTACACAGTTACAAGACGCCGTGCCGATGAGTCTTGGGCAAGAGTATGCCGCCTTTGCAAATCTTATTACCACCGCGGTGGAAGATGTGCGTGAAACACGCCGTTCGCTCTTATCGGTGAACCTAAGTGGTACAGCGATTGGTACCGGTGTCAATACACCAAAAGGTTACGGCAAAGTGGTGATTGAAGAGTTATCACGAGTAACCGGATATCCATGCCGTTTAGCGGATAATCTCATTGCCGCCACATCGGATCTCACCGATTTTGTGAAGTTCCACGCAACGCTTAAAAACCTTGCGGTTAAACTCTCCAAAATCGCCAATGACTTACGTCTATTATCGTCAGGTCCGCGCGCGGGATTAAAAGAGATCAACCTTCCTGAACTTCAGGCGGGGAGTTCTATTATGCCGGCAAAAGTGAATCCGGTGTTACCTGAAGCGGTGAATAATGCCTGTTTTAAGGTATATGGGAATGATGTGACGGTAACTGCTGCCGCGGATGCGAGCCAATTGCAGTTAAATGCGATGGAGCCAGTCGTTGCGCAAGCGACCTTTGAATCGATTATGTTGCTTAAAAATGCATGCCGATCCCTTCAAGATAAATGTGTAAAAGACACCACCGCAAACGAAGCATACTGCCTCAACTACATCTTAAACTCAGTGGGCATTATCACTTACCTTAATCCTGTGATTGGGCATGGTGAGGGTGATATCGTCGGCCGCATCTGTATTAAGACTGGCAAAAGCGTTAAAGCTGTGGTGCTCGAGCGTAATCTGATGACGGAAGAAGAGTTCGACGAATACTTCAACCTCGATGCGCTTCGCCGTACGGTCGGCCTTCCTTAGGATTTATAGTTAATGTGATCGCGGGCTTGATACTAATTGAGTGCGCGATCATTGCCCTTTATGAGAGATAACACGCACAATTTAAACCGATCACCTTGGTCTTTGCTTCTTGCGGATATCGAGGATTATATTGAGCGTTACCGGAAAGCGTATAGCCCGCACAGCGCGGAGATTAAAGCCTATTCGCTCCGGCAATTTTTAACCTATCTTCAAGAATATAGCATTTCCGAATGGACGCTCTGCGATGAGAAGGTCATTCGGAATTATATTATCTATCGTTCTAAAACCTCGCCCGCCTCTGGGCAAAAACCCCTTAAATCCTCGAGTATGCAGACGCAGCTCGCTTCAATTCGTCTCTTTTTTGATGATTTGGTAGAGCGGGGCATCATTTCCCATAATCCGGCTAAATTAGTTAAGCCGCCGAAATCGTCAAAACGGCTTCCATCGGTTGTGGAGGTGGATCTGTTGGAAAAGATTCTCAATCGCCCGCCCACAAATGAGCATGAAGTGCGCGATCGGGCCATTTGCGAGCTATTTTATTCAAGCGGTTTACGGCTTGCGGAGCTTCAAGCGCTCAATCTTCATCATATCGATTTTGATGATTATGAAGTGCGCGTCATTGCGGGGAAAGGCGATAAAGATCGCATTGTTCCGGTGGGACGCAAAGCGATTGATGCCATTCAAGCGTGGCTTCCGATTCGCCAAGAATGGATGGCAGAAAAAGGGGTGTTAGGCTTTGAGAAGGCGCTTTTTTTATCTGAGCGAGGTAATCGGTTAAGCGCCCGGCAGATCAGTACTCGAGTCAAACGTTACGCTGAAGAGTCGGGGGTGAATATTAATCTTCATCCTCACCTGTTACGGCACTCGATGGCAACTCACGTACTGGAATCGAGCCAAGATATTCGCTTGGTGCAAGAGTTATTGGGGCACGCGGATATTTCCACGACGCAAGTCTATACTCATCTTGATTTTGGCCATCTCACTAAAGTGTTTGACGCGGCTCACCCGCGGGCACGGAAGAAAAAAGAGGACGATTGATTCGTCGATCTCAGATCTCACAACTCTCTCCTTTTGTTTTTTCCCCTCTCACTTCGGATTTAAATATTGGTTAATGTTCAGGCGATAAAAAAGCCCACTTGATCACTCAAGCGGGCTTTGTCGTTCTCTATTATTTTAAGAATGTAATGTCGATAAATATCTATTTAAGGCATTACAGGGCACTCAAATTAAAGAGTTTCGCCACCAACTGCACGGTTACATGGGCAGAGTTCGTCAGTTTGTAACGCATCTAAGATACGAAGAGTTTCTTGTGGGTTACGACCAACGCTATCTGGGTTTACAGAAACGTGTTGGATAACGTTGTGTGGGTCAACGATGTACGTTGCACGAAGTGCTACGCCTGACGCTTGGTCACGAGCACCTAACATGTCAAGAAGGCTACCTGCTGGGTCGCCGAAAGAGTAGTGACCTAATTTATCTAAATCAGGATGCGCACGTCTCCAAGCGAGTTTACAGAATTCGTTATCCACTGAACCACCCATTAATACTGCATCGCGGTCTTCGAAATCTTGAGCAAGTTTGTTGAACTCAACGATTTCAGTAGGACATACGAATGTGAAATCTTTTGGATAGAAGTAAATGATTTTCCATTTGCCTTCGAAAGATTTTTCAGTGATTGTTTCAAACGCTGATTCGCCGTTTTCTTCGGGTTCGTTAAAACCTGGTTTTGCAGCAATTACTTCAAATGGATCTAATTTATCGCCAACTGTTTTTGCGATACCGTAAGTGAATTCATTATCAAAAGTCATATTTGATACTCCTTTTTTGGTTGCTGTGATCTAAACTGTTTAGGAGGAAATTTCATCTCCTCGCTACCCTTTCTATAATAGGGGTCAGATCGCTTTTTTTCAATCTAATCCCCTATTGAATTAACAAAATAGGCTGATTACCCTTTTTAATAAGTTACTGTTGTGGCTTACTATTCTCAGGCGTTTCGGCATTTTGTGCTGGTTTTTCAGCGTGTTCCGGTGTGCGCTCATCATGACTTGATGATTTCGCTTCCGGCGCATCGGACTGACTTGGTTCAGCGCTAGGTGCTTTCTCATTGGTTTGGGCAGGTTTTTGAGCAGATTTATCGGCGTTTGCATCATTCGCGTCCACCTTTTTCTCTGCCGCTTTCACCTCTTTAGTTGTATCAGCTTTAGATGACGATTCCTTAACAGCCGGTGAGGATTCTTCCGTTTTCACCTCTGTCTTCGCTGTCTCGGCTTTAGGCGCCTCAGTTTTTGCAGGTTCAGCGGTTTCCGCTTTCTCCGCATTAACCGCTTTTTCTTCCGCTTGAGGACGTTCTTGACGCTCATTGCGGTTTTGGCGCGGTCTGCGATTACGCTCTTGATTGCCACGAGACTCATCGTCTTTTTTAGCATTGTCAGCAGCATTTGCATTTGCCGCTTTATCTTCTGCCTTTGGAGTATCCGCTTTTGGAGCCTCGTTAGCCGTCTCTTTCACCGCTTCAACCGGTGCTTTGTCAGCTCCTTTGGTCTCGGGCGCTTGAGCTTCAGTCTCTTCAATGCGTGGGCGACCGTCACGGATTTTACGCGTGCGTTTTTCACCATTAACATCTACGATCACTTCACCTTTACGCTCGGTTTTTTGAGGAGCATTTGCATTCGATTCTTGCTCATTTGCCTCATTATTGCGATCGTTTTGGCGATTGCGGCGGTTGTTTTGACGGTTGTCGTTGCGATTGTCGCGCTCTTGACGCTCTTCATTGCGATCATTGCGTTCGTTACGACGATCGTTATCGCGAGACTCCCCTTCTTGACGGTCATCACGTCGATCATCACGGCGATTACGGCGCTCGTTCTGATTTTGACGATTGTCATTGCGGTTATCGTTACGATTATCGCGATCTTGACGATTTGAACGATTGTCTTGGCGCTCACCTTTTTGGTTATCACCGCGTTCGCTGCGGGCATCATTGCGCTCTTGGCGGTTCTGATTATCCTGACGATCACGACGATTTTGGCGCTGATTGCGATTGTCGTTACGCTCATCATTGCGGTTATCGCGACGATTATCACGGCGGTTGTTATCTTGCGCTTGATTCTCTTCCGCTGGGATAAACTCCGCTTTTTGGTCCACATTGCGCTCAACGGTTTCAATTGTATTATTGCGATTTGGGCTCATGCGTACGTTGCGATTGCGATTGGCGTTATTGTTGTTACGACGATTGTTGCGACGCTCATTTTGCTGATTACGGCGTCTGTTTTTGCCGTCCTCTTTTGCGTTATCGCCTTTTTTCGCCTCTTTCTTACCGGATTTTTCCTCTTTTTTATCAAAGAGATCTTTTAAGAAGCTAATAATGGTCTGCAACACTGTGGGTTTTTCGGCCCCTTCACGCACTTCCGTTGGTGGAGGCGTGGTGGGTTTAATGCCGGTAACCGCGGGCGCTGAGAGAATTTGACGATTAAGATTAAGCGCTTTATTGCGCAGATCTTCGGTGGTCACCTCTTCAACAACGACGTGGGTTGAGCTATCTTGCCCAATCGTACCGCTGTCGTTCGTGCGATAACGGGTAATATTAAAGTGCGGCGTATCCATCTCTTTATTGGGGATAATGATGACGCGCGTTTCAAGACGAGTCTCAATATCGAGCATGTCGTCGCGTTTTTCATTTAGAAGATAGATGGCGATATCGATCGGCACCTGCACGATAATTTCAGCGGTTTTCTCTTTTAAGCACTCCTCTTCAATGAGGCGTAAAATCGCAAGGGCAAGCGATTTGGTATTACGAATTGTACCTTGACCATCACAGCGTGGGCAGCTGATATGCGAGGTTTCATCAAGGGATGCACGAAGACGTTGGCGCGACATCTCTAGAAGGCCAAAGCGTGAGATTTGTCCCACTTGAATGCGAGCACGATCCGACGCTAGGGCATCATGGAAGCGATTTTCCACTTCGCGTTGATGCTTGGTTTCGATCATGTCGATAAAGTCGATCACAATCAGACCACCAAGGTCACGGAGTTTAAGTTGGCGCGCGATCTCTTCGGCGGCCTCCAAGTTAGTGTTAAGTGCAGTCTCTTCAATGTCCGCACCCTTTGTTGAACGGCCTGAGTTGATATCGATCGACACCAGGGCTTCGGTATAGTCAAATACAAGCGCGCCGCCTGATGGGAGTTTCACATCGCGTTGATACGCCGTTTGGATTTGTGATTCCACTTGGAAGCGAGTAAAGAGCGGGATATTGTCTTTATAGAGTTTAATCTTGTCGCGGATTTGCGGCATGATGTTATCGATAAAGTTTTCCGCCTCTTTATAGACCTCTTCGTTATCCACTAAAATCTCGCCAATGTCGCCGCGATAGTAGTCGCGAAGCGCACGCACGATGATATTACTCTCTTGGAAAATTAAGAAAGGCGCAGGTTCTTTGCTCGCGTTTTGGATCGCTTCCCATAGCATCACAAGATAGTTTAAGTCCCATTGAAGCTCTTCAGCAACGCGGCCCATACCGGCAGTACGGACGATAAGTCCCATGCCTTCCGGCACTTCGAGATCTTCCATCTGCTCACGTAGATCGGCGCGGTTTTTCCCAGAGATACGACGTGATACGCCGCCTGCACGGGGGTTATTGGGCATTAAGACTAAATAACGGCCGGCAAGAGAGACATACGTTGTGAGCGCCGCTCCTTTGTTACCGCGTTCATCGCGTTCAACCTGAACGATCACCTCAGTTCCCTCTTTGATGAGGTCTTTGAGCGGTGCGTTTTGGTTATTGCTTTCAGCTAAATATTCGCGGGCAATCTCTTTAAACGGTAAAAAGCCGTGGCGTTCAACGCCGTAATTGACAAAACAGGCTTCAAGCGAGGGTTCTACGCGGGTAATCGTCCCTTTGTAGATGTTGGATTTTTTCTGACGATTGGCAATGTTTTCGATATCTAAATCATATAAATGCTGACCATTGACCAGCGCAACTCGCATCTCTTCTTCTTGAGTTGCATTAATTAACATTCGTTTCATGGTGTCTCCCAGTAGGAGGAACCCTTTTTCCATAATTTACGGACACGCAGACCGATGGAGCGGAGGCGCGTCGCGATGAAAAAGGCGTTCCATTAATCTTTGTAAATATACATTGTAAAAATTGATCAAAAGATTATAGGTAGCCAAAACGAGTAGCCGGAGCGAGAATTATCGCAGGGGCTATTCATTTCAAAGGCCAAAAGAACTTTTGAGCGTTTATTTGTTTTCTCTCGCAGCGCGGGCGCCATTGTAGTCATGACGGGCCTCGCGTGATAAGGCAATAATTTCCCAATTGTTGCGAATTAATTCTTGGTTGTTGCCGGCAAAACTGATCGATTTGCTAGCGAGTTGCTCCGCCTTAGCGTACTCCTTTTGATGGAGGCTAATTTGGGCAAGGTCGAACCATATACTCTCGTTGGTGGGCTCAATGCGTACAGCGCGATTGAGGAGACTGGCCGCTTTGGTTAAATCGTTATTATTAACGGCAGCATTCGCTTCATTGAGTAACGCACGAATCGGGGTGCTGTCTTCGGTTTTCGGTTTGATTGCAGGAGCCGACTGTTGTACAGGTGCTGGATTGTAAGCCGCTTGGGGTTGTTGCGCAGGCGCTGTGGTTACAGGCGTCGGTGCAGGGCTCCAAGTAGATTCACGGTCAGGCGACTGATGATATACAGGCGGTGCTGCCGAAAACGTCGGTTCAGCGGTGGAAGCTTGTGTTGTGGCTAAGAAATCATTTTCATTTTGCACTTTCGGGCCGTTATTCGCGCCATAGCCATAGCTAACGGAAGGAGCTTCTTCAGGGAAGCTAATGCCGCCATCCATTGGACGTACGCGTGGGCCGTTCGGTGGAGTTGTGCCAGCACAAGCAGTCAGAAGTAATACTGAAATAAGTATTGCAATATTTTTCATTTTCATGCTTTCTGTCCTTTAAATTAGGATAAGACGATCGGCGTGAGTCGATCGGTTCTTACCAAATCACGGTATTTTTAATTAAGTATTAGTCCCAAATAATCTCGAAATCATCATAATCATCATTAAATGATGGGTCATAACATTCCGTTGAGATCGTGGGCTCGTATCCCTTGATGTATGGAACAGAGCGGATAACGCTCGATTCGCACGGTACAGCAGGGGGAAGTAATCCAGTGGATAGATCGACGCGTTTTACGACAATATCGTTTAATTGCGGCAGCGTCAGATCCGTTAAGGGTAATTTTTTCATCACATTCGCCCAGAGATTTAATGCGCCCGATGAGCCCGTTAAACCGGTGGGTTTATTGTCATCCCGTCCTACCCAAGCGACGGTGGTGTAATTGCCAGTGAAGCCTGCAAACCAGCTGTCACGGTAGCCATTGGTGGTTCCTGTTTTAGCACCCAGTTTGGTTTTGATGCCATGTTGCCAGCGCACGCGACCGGCTGTTCCGGAGTCTGGAATCTCCATCATAGCCGTATTGATAAGGTAACTTGCTGCAGAATCGGCGGCCTGTGATGGGGCAACTTCATTTCGAGCAAGGGTTCGTCCATCCATCGTGGTCACTTCGCGAATGGTATTAAGCGGCATACGGTAGCCCATATTCGCAAGTGTTGAGTAAATTTGAGAGACTTCAAGCGGCGACATCTCAACTGATCCAAGTGATAGCGCTGGAACGGCTGAGATCGGTTTAGCCGGATCAATCCCCATACGATAGAGAAGATCCACCACGTTTTCTTCCCCAACGCTCATCCCTAAGCGCACGGTGGGGATATTGTATGATTTTGCTAGCGCCGTCATCAATGGAACCCAGCCATGGAGGCGCCTATCAACGTTGTTCGGTGCCCAAACTTTACCGTTATCACGAATCTCTAAAGGCGTTTCATCATCTAAAAACGTCGTCAGCGAGAAACGGGTCGGTTCCTCAAGGGCTTTAAGATAGACAAAGGGTTTAATGAGCGATCCAATTTGACGTTGAGCCTGTACCGCACGGTTAAATCCAACTTCTCGCGGATTACGGTCGCCGACAATGGCAGCAATCTCACCGGTCTGATTTTTCGCAATAACGAGCGCTCCTTGAAGTGTGCCTTCAGGGTGACGTTTCTCTTTTTCAAGGACGGGCAGGGTGTCGATCAGCGCTTTTTCAGCATATTCTTGAATGGTCGGATCGAATGAAGTGAAAATCTTGAGGCCGCCACTCGTTAAATCGTCATTGCTGTAGAGGCTTTTCAGCTCTTTAAAGACAACGTCAATGTACGCCGGGTATTTAGTGTTGCTCGATACCGGTTTTTTGATGATATCAAGAGGAGAGGCTTTAACGATCTCGCCATCTTCTTGAGAAATAAGGTTTTGCTCCACAAGCACATCGATCACAAGATTGCGGCGTTTTAGCGCGGTCTCTGGATTTCGGCGCGGATTGTAACGGGTTGGGCTTGGAATGACGCCAACGAGCGTCGCGATCTCACTTAAGGTGAGGTCAGCAATTGGTTTTCCGAAGAAAAATTCACTTGCAAGGCCAAATCCGTGAATCGCACGATCGCCATCTTGCGCAAGATAGATCTCATTAATATAAGCTTCGATAATTTCATCTTTATCAAAACGCCAATCGAGCACGATCGAATAGAACATCTCTTTAATTTTACGATCAAGGGTCTGTTCGCTGGTTAAAAAGTAGTTTTTAATGAGCTGCTGGGTGAGCGTTGAGCCCCCTTGAACGGTGTGGCCTGCCTTGGCGTTCGCAATCATCGCGCGGATAATCGCTTTAGGATTGATCCCGTGATGGCTGTAGAACTGACGGTCTTCCATCGCAATGAGTGAATCGATTAAAATTTGTGGAATCTCTTCCCGTTTTAATAAAATTCGGTCTTCATTGTGCGCCGGATAGATCGACGCGATAATCATCGGCTCAATGCGTAAAAGGGCGATGGCGTCATTTGACTCACTATTTTTCACCCCGGTGATGCGATTTTTCTCTTTATTAAAGGTGATCGTCACTTTTTGCGAGGGCTCAAATCCATCACTGTAACTAAAGTGACGAGTAAACACATCAAGCTCATTGTCGCGAATACGATAGGTTCCCGGCTGATTGAGCCGTTTTTCAGGGCGATAGAGAATATCGTCGAGCTCTTTTTCGACATCTTTTAAGCTAACGCGCGCGCCTTCAAACACTTCAAGCGGGCGTGCATAGACTCGCGCAGGCTGTGCCCAGCTACGATTTTTAAATTGAGGCGTAACCTCTTGGTCTGCCTGTTGAACATAGTATCCAAAGATCGGAAGAGCGAGCAGTGCCAGCCCTAAAACAAGATAGATACAAAGTCTAAGCAAATAGCGAACGGCTCGATTAATTTTCGCGCCAAACGTTAATCGGGTAGGGGTGAATTTCATATTATTTTCTAATTTTACGTAAAATATACTCTCAAACAGACGATTAGACTGTTCGAAATACGGGGTCATTATATAAGATAATCGGTGTAATGAGAAATAATGTTTTTCCATAGAAACGTTATCTTCGCTAAAATAGTTGTGTATAATAAAAAGCTCTTAATTCATTGAGGAAATAAAGTAATCGATGGCAGATGATAGTAGTAAGAAGAGTGAGTCGTGGCTGAGGCGTTTAGGCTTTGATAAAGGAGATGATTTAACTCTCTCCTCACTGGTAGAGAAGTGCGAGAAATTGCACGAAGCTGGGCTCCTTGGTGAAGACTCTGCACGGATGATTAAAGCGATTGTTCAAAGCTCTGATCTTATTGTTCGCGATATCATGGTTCCGCGGGCGAAAATGGTGATGCTCTCCATTGACGAGCCATTTTCTGAAATGCTCGCAAAAATCATTAAATCCGGTCATTCCCGTTTTCCCGTTCTGTCGGAAAATCATGAAGAGATTATGGGGCTTCTGCTCTCAAAAGATCTCCTCCCTCATGTGGGTGAAACCGATATCGATATCTATCCCCTGATTCGTCCCGTTGAATATGTGCCTGAGGGTAAATTTGTGGCGGCGCTGATTAATGATTTCCGCGCGAAGCGTTCGCATCTTGCTCTTGTGGTTGATGAATATGGCTCGGTTTCTGGGCTGATTACCATTGAAGATCTTATTGAGCAGATTGTCGGCCAGATCGATGATGAGCACGATATCACCCAAAGTGATGAGGTCTTTATTAAAAAGCTCGACGATGGGCGCTATATCATCAACGCGCTGATTTCGCTCAAAGAGTTTAATGAATATTTCGAAGTAGATTTCGATACCGAAGATGTTGAGACAATTAGTGGTCTTTTGATGCAACAATTTGGCTCGCTTCCGAAAGAGGGTGACCTCATTGAGATCGATCATTTCGCCTTTGAAGTGCTTCCATTTGAGGGAAATTACCTTAATTATGTGGAGCTTACGATTAAGATAGATGAGTGATCAATCTTTCATCAATCAATTTGTTTGACAACTTTGGAAATCACGCTATAATGTGAATCCTTAATTCCTCGATAGCTCAGTTGGTAGTAGCACTTGACTGTTAATCAAGGGGTCCCTGGTTCGAGCCCAGGTCGAGGAGCCAGACCTAAAAGCCTAGTAAGAGAAATCTCACTAGGCTTTTTTCTTGTCTAAAATTTCCTTACCGGTATTTTTTTGCGATATCATAACGCTATGTCAGATTGAAAAGGAAAGGTTTGATGAGAAAGAGGGTTCAACGCTGGGGCGCTGCGTGCATGCTATCATTTATGGCGTTTGGTACGCTTAGCCATGTGGGCACAAGTGCGCCTGAAACGAGCACTCAACGGCTGTCGATTTTGGCGTCTACCAGCTCGAATATGAATCAGCAACTCACCGATTTTATCTGTCTGAGTTATGAGCTTGAGCATCCCTTTAATGAGTGTCATGTCGAGATTGCCACCGAACCCATTTCACGGAAAACCTTGCCCACGCTTCAGCAATACGATTTCATTATCCTCTCTGAACAGGTCTATAACGCCCATCTAACGCGGGATTTCGAGCTCCTATTTCCGCTCTATGAAAAGTCATTTACCGCCATTGCCCGGACTGATCGGGAAGGCTTTTCCGGGATTTTCAATCGCGATAATACCTTTGGTGTTCTTGATAAGGAAGACCAGTTTGAGCGGGTTGGCGATGTCTTTAACGCCGCGGGGCTTCCCATTAATTCCGTTAAAATTGATAAACTCTCGAGCGATGAATTAGCAGAGGATTTCTGCCATTTTGATCTCGATGTGGTTTTTGTGATGGGAACGCATCCCGATCCACTCGTGCGAAAACTCAATACGCTCTGTGATGGGCAAATTGTGCCGATTGCAAGCGATCTTCCGCCCAACTTTTTTCAGCGCAATCGCTATCTCTATAAGGCGATCATCGATTCTGATTTTTATTGGCGTACCGCTTCAAATCTTGAAACCTTGAGCGAGCGTTATTATCTCGCCTATAATCGTAAACACAGCGCGCAGAGCCGCGATAAAAAAGCGCTCGGGCAGTTCTTTAAACATTTCTTTAGTGAAGTGAAAGCCGATTCCCGTGCGGAAAAAGGGCTCTTAACGGTGCTAAAAAAGCATCGCCAAAACTCTCAAAGTGAATTGAGCGAGCGGGGCAAGTGGCTCCTTGGGCTCTTTATTCCGGGTGAAACCATTGTGACCGATATCGATTTTGATGAAACCGATAGCATCGACCCGGAGGCGCTTAAATCCCTTGATCTTGACTCGTCCCTCGATGAGGAGTGATTTGAGTCTAAGAGTCTGTCCAGACGCTCTTTTCTAAACGTCTTCTTCTAAAAACGCCGTGACTTTGGCGAGTGTCTCGCCTTTATAATCATTATTTGCCACTTCAATGGTGGTGAGATTCTCTTCACGGCGTAGCCACGTGCGCTGGCGTTTGGCATATTGGCGCGTTGCAATAATCGCGAGTTCCACCGCCTCGTCTAACGTATGATCGCCCAAAAGATGCTCGTAGATTTGACGATAGCCCACGGCGCGCATGCTCGGATAATCAAGATTGAGCTCCGGGTAGGTTTTCATCAGCGTTTCCACCTCGGTGACGAGTCCCATCTCAATCATCTCTTTATAACGCTCCGCAATGAGCGCATTTCGCCACGTCACATCCGAATTTGAGAGCGCCAATTTTAACGCAGGATAGGGCAGAGCCTCTTTTTTCGGCAATGACCAAAAATGCGTCAGCGTTTGGCCTGAAGCTCGATAGACAGAGAGCGCCCGCATAATGCGTTGGCTATCGTTAGGATTTAACCGTTTTGCACTCTCAGGATCGACCTTTTCGAGCTCTTGGTGGAGATAGTCAGAACCGTGAGTATCGAGCGTTTGTTGCAATTCATTTAAAATCGCGTCCGGCGTTTGTGGAATCGGGGAGATTCCTTCTAACAGCGCCTGAAAATAGAGAAACGTTCCGCCCACTAGAAGCGGAATTTTCCCCTCGCTAAAGGCATATTCAATCTCACGCGTTGCATCGAGCCTAAATTGCGCCGCCGAATAGCGCTCAAGGGGATTGATGATATCCACAAGGGCGTGGGGATAGCGTTCGAGCGTGGTTTTATCGGGCTTTGCCGTCCCAATATCCATCCCTTTATAGATAAGTGCCGAGTCAACGGATATAATATGGAGCGGCAGATGATCTGCGAGAAAGAGTGCCGTGCTCGTTTTGCCCGAAGCGGTCG
Organism: Ignatzschineria sp. RMDPL8A; assembly: GCF_029815055.1. NCBI lineage: Bacteria > Pseudomonadati > Pseudomonadota > Gammaproteobacteria > Cardiobacteriales > Ignatzschineriaceae > Ignatzschineria > Ignatzschineria sp. RMDPL8A. The sequence continues at coordinate 212,094 of NZ_JAPPWA010000002.1, forward strand.
GGCCCATTAGACAAATCACTTTTTTATGCATAGTTTGATGGTGCGCGGTTTTGACTGAATGAAAAGGGATAGTATAGCGTAATGAAACGATATTGGACGAATTTGAGTGACCTCCAAGCGGCCGGCATGATCGAATCGATCGAGCCATTAGCCGAGGTTGAGAAGAATTTTCAGACAAAGATCGGTCCTCCCTTACAAGCGCAGATCGCCTCGTTTTCAGTGGATGACGCCGCGTATCGCGCGCTCACTCGTCAATTTATTCCCGCCATTGAGGAAAAAACCATTTTACCGCGCGAGCTTGATGATCCTATCGGGGATCATCGTCATTCGCCGGTGGAAGGGGTGGTGCACCGTTATCCCGATCGTGCGCTCCTAAAAGTGACGCAGCTGTGCGAAGTTTATTGTCGATTTTGTTTTCGTAAAGAGATGATCGGCCATAAGGGTGAGAATTTATCACAAGCGGAACTTGATACGGCTTATCACTATTTTGAATCTCATCCCGAGGTGCGCGAAGTGATCTTAACCGGCGGGGATCCGATGATTTTATCCAATCGCCGTTTAATGACGATTATGCGCCGTCTTGCGGAGATTCCACATATTAAAGTTATTCGAATTCATACCCGAATTCCGATCTTAAATCCTGAGCGAGTTGACCGTGAGTTCGCCGAATTTTTAAAGTCACTCCGTACGGAAAAAGGAGTGCAGATTTTAGTAGTGATTCACGCCAATCACGCAGCAGAGTTTAGTGAATCGGTGCGGGACGCGATAAATTGCCTACTCGATCATCGGGTGATGCTGATTTCTCAATCGGTGATGCTAAAAGGGGTGAATGATAATTTTAAAGCGCTGTCGGAGCTGATGTACACTCTCGTTGATTTTGGCATTAAACCGTATTATCTCCACCAGATGGATTTAGCACGCGGAACGAGCCATTTTGTGGTGGAAGAAGCTCGCGCGATTGCGCTCATTCACGAGCTACGGGAAAAGGTCTCGGGCATTTGTGTGCCTCATCTTATTCAGGAAATCCCGGCAGGAGAAGGTAAAAAAGCACTCTATTAGGAGTGCTTTTTAAAATGTTAATTGGTGTTCTTATAAATTTTGTAAAATTCGGCGCGCTTCATCGCCAATTTTTCGTTGAGAAAAGCCAAGTTTAAAGCGTGATCCGCCATATTGCGTCCACAAAACGCCGGAGCGAATGCCCGCAAGCAGAATTGCACGAATGCGATTTTGCACATCGGTTTGACGCAAAATATCTTTTTCGCCACGAATCATCACCCGAGGCAAAAGATGGCTAATAGTTTGGGTATAAAGATCGGCAATTGCCGCTAAAATCGTATTATCGGTGATCTCAAAAAAGTTAAGTCGCCCCTTAATATCTTCAATGCCGCGGCTAATAATTTGGCAATAATCATCGCGATCTAACAGCGGAGAAGGGAGATGAACCATGCTAGCAAAATATTCCTGCACATAGCGCGATTGGGTGGCAACGCCCCGTTCGAGCAGCTCTAATCCCATGGTCAAATCGGCAGGATCGGCATAGATATCGCGAATCGTATCAGGTTCGGTCACCAAAATACTCTCAAGAAGGGCGCGTTGCTCGGCATCAGGGGCACTGCCACGCGTCGCTAATTGATCGGCAATGGCTGCCGCTTGGGCAACCCCCGCGAGAGCGATGGTCTGTTTGGAAAAAAGGGATAAATTGCTCGTTGCCATAGATTAAATTCTTACAAAATTAGACGTTAAAAAAGAATGAACTGCTCGGTTATCATAGCAAATTAGCCTTTCCCGTACAGATTATTTCCCGCGTTTCGATTAGCTCATGCTCGCGTGAAAGATATCATAAAGAAAGATTCCGGCAATGATCAATAGCGCCAGCTTAAAGAGCACCACAATCGGGCGCGAGCCCCTTTTTGGCTTTTTAAATAGATAAAATAACAGGCCAACCAGCAAGAGCTTTTGTAAAAGATTCCATTCATCGTTGGAATTATCATCATCAAAATTGCTCATGCGCCCTCCTTTCGTGTTATCAATCCATCTACAAACCCCAAGGGCTTTAAGTGATTGTACGAGATTGGAAAAGATATGCAATAGCCCGTATCCCATTAGAAAACGCGCTGTTATTTATTGTGGTAAGAGGTTTGCCATGCTACATTTTTTGGGAGTTCTACTAAATGGAGTTGAAACTATATCAACAGCTATTTCCAATTTGTAGGCGCAACTTTTCATTGATCAATATTTATTTAAATATCCACAATAGGAGGGCAATCAAGGCTGAGTTAATAAAAGTCGATTGTAATTCCTTTTTTTTAAAGGTCATTTAAAAGTAGAAGGTTCTTTATGGCTTATTAAGCGTTGTTAATACCTAAGAAATAGATACAACCAAATTAAATGCTTGTAAAAGAGAGGATTTTTTATAGCATTCAACTTTAAAAAAACATACAATCATCTTTATTAAGATAATAGATAAAAAATTATGGAGTTATTTTGAAAAATGAAAAAGTTTGGAAACTCTCATGGGTTTCATATGTAAAGGCCTTCTTCTTTTTGCCATTGGGCACTATTTTCATAGCATTCATTTTGATGATTATTTTTAGTTTCGCACTAGCGTTTATTTCAGGTTATTTGTCACCCGAAACGATCGCAAGTATGGAGAATTTACCAACAAGATTGGGTGTGAGTGAGAATATGATTGTAGTTTATATTGGTCTAGTTGTTTGGGGTATTGTTACAGTTATTATTGGGATTTTTGTTTTCTTTTCCATGCGCAAGATTATGTTTTATTATGATAATGAGGGAGTGTGGTTTTCTTCAGGCATTCTTCCATGGAGGAAGGGTGTCAATGGTATTAAATGGCGTGATTTAGATGAGGCTTTATATTCATCAGGCTTTTTAGGTTGGGCATTCAACTCATATTACGTGGTAATTTCACATCGATTCACTAAAGGCGTAGAAATTAGTATGAAAGATATTAAGTACGGCAATATCTTTGTGCAAGAAGTAAATGAGGCACACCAAAAACACATTGAAAACAATCATTTAGATGTTTGATTTATATGAGATTATAAAAGGCTTCAGTACTCATAGTGCCATCACATAATATTTTTGATATAAAAAGATAGATTGATCTAATTTAGCTCTCTATAAAACTAGCTAATCAACATCTAACAATTCAGAGTCTACCTCGTTAAAATTCTGCTAAACTTATTTCCAGATAGCAAAAAGCCCGCTGTTTAGCGGGCTTTCAGACTGTGTGATGGTGCCTAGGGCCGGAATCGAACCGGCACGACCGTAATAAGGGTCGGCAGATTTTAAGTCTGCTGCGTCTACCAATTTCGCCACCCAGGCAATCTATGTGTGTCGTTAGTAGAGTTGAGATAATACACGCTCCTTTTTTGAAATGCAAGCGTTGATTAATCTTTAATCATACTTTTTCGTGTCAGACTTTTGTTATGCGGATAAACTACTATAATGAGTTAACCGAATCACGCGATCAAAGAGGCTATTGAATGACCCTAAATCAGAATCATATTGTGCTCGATACTGTCTTTAATTTTCGAACGCTCAGCGGCATTAAAACCCGCGATAATGCACGAGTTAAGCCAGGTAAGCTATTCCGCAGTGCAACCCTTGATTTTGCATCGAATGAGGACCTTCAAACTATCCATAATTATAATATCGATCGGGTGGTGGATTTTCGTTCAAAAGGGGAAAAAATTAAGTCGCCGTTAGAGCGTTTAAATGCTCTTTTTAACCGTTCCGAGCTTGAGATTGATGTGGGCGATTTCTTCAGTGAAAAACGGCTTGAGGCGATCCGTAATCTCGATATTAAGGCCGCCAATGAGATGTTCCATCTCCTTTATAAAAGCTTTCCCAATGATTATCCGACTGTTTATCGTCGTCTTTTCAATTATCTTGAGGCGGGCGAAACGCTGATCTACCACTGCAGTGCGGGCAAAGATCGCACCGGCATGGCGAGCTACCTTATTTTATCAGCGCTCAATGTTGATGAGGATACGATTATGGAGAATTATCTTGAATCTAACCTCTATGTCGATCGGCTCTATCGCGCGTTTAAGAGCGATATTCAAGAATCGGGCATTGCGCCTGAATTTTATCGCGAGCTCCAATTTGTGAAGCCGGATTATCTGCTTACTGCGGAAAAAGAGATTATCGAAAATCATGGCGGTATCGAGCATTTTCTTCGCGACGAGATGAAGGTGGATTTCGATAAAATCCGTGATGCGTATCTGGATTAGTCTATCTTAATTCGTCTGCCGACTCGCTCGTGATGGTTCGGGGCGTGAGAGCAGTACAATGGAGATGAAAATCGCGATCAGCCCGATGATCCCTAAACCGGTTAAACGCTCTCCAACTACAATAATGGCAAGTAATGTCGCGACAAATGGCTCAAAGAGCGTGAGCGTGACAGCGCGGCTTGTTGAGATGGTTTGCAGCCCAAAGGCAAAGAGTAGATAGCCGAGAAACATCGGCACCAACACCATATAGAGTGCAATGGCGGTATTGATTCCATGATCGAAAAAGCCGCTTCCCGTTATTAGGGCGAGCGGAATTAACAGCATAGCGCTCAATCCAAAGAGTGATCCCATCGCCGCTTTTGAATGAACGCCGGCGGTGATGAGCTGTTTGGCGATCCACGAATAGAGTGCATAGGTGAAACCGGCGAGCACTCCAAGGCTAATGCCGATGATTTTATCAAGATCGCTTCGCATAAAGGTCTCTGTTGCGGGCGCTTTTGCAAGGGCTAATAAGGTGATGCCCAAAATACCGATCAGACTGCTGATGAGCCAGAGTTTCGAGAGCGGCTTTTTCTCAAATACAATCTCAAAAAGTGCTGAAAAAAGAGGTGCAATGCCGATGGATACTACAGTGCCGATCGTCACGCCCGCAAAATACATGGAAGAGTAAAAGGCGAGCGGATAGGTCGCGACTGAGAGTATGCCAAGAAATAAAAACCAAGGGTGCTGTCGTAAGACGTTCCTACTTTTTTTGATGGCGGGATAGGCAAGAATCGCTTGTAATAACCCCCCGCCTCCGGTTGCAATCGCGCCGATGGTAATCGGGCTTAGCTCAATGCCAAATGAGGCGGCCGTTCCCGTCGTTCCCCATAAAATAGACGCCATTAAAATGGCCCAAATGCCGAGGCGATTATCAAGTGCGCGGGTGGGGGCGATAGGGGGCGTTTTAGCCATAGAAATCCTTATTGTTGATCAGCGATTAAGAGCGGTTAAGCCGTTTTAATCTCGGCGAGGAGGCTTGCGGCGATCTCCCGGGCTTCATGGGTTTTATCGCTTTTGCATTCAAGACCGGCGCGCATAATGGCGCCTTCCAATAAAAAGGAGAGGTGTCTTGCGAGTAATTGGGCACGCTCGGAGTCATGGGTGAGCTCAAAAAGTGCCTCAAAGATCATTTTTTCGATCGATTCTTTATGACGGCGCACGGTCTCCCGCTCAAGGCTACCCGCAGGAAATTCCGCCGCAGCATTTAAAAGACCGCACCCGCGAAACCCATTCTCATAATCCCATCGCGCGTGATCTTCATACGCATCAAATATCGCTAAAATTCGTTCGTTTGGGGAGGAGGTGTTATTGAGTGTTAGGCGTTTTTCATACAGATCGAGCCATTCATTGTGGCGTGCCTCTAAATAGGCAGCAACGAGCGCGGATTTTGATTCAAAATTATTATAGAGCGACATTTTCGCAACGCCCGCACGTTCGGTAATCGCTTGGATTCCGGTTGCGGTGATGCCTTGATTGTAAAAGAGGATTGCGGCCGCTTCGAGGAGTTTTTCTTTGGTGGAGCGTTTGGTAGTCATGGTTAAATTAGGTCGATCGGTATAAATAATGAATTTGATTATAGACCAGTCGGTATAAAAAGTCGATCCATTTGATTTTATAGGCAAATATCGTCATGATGAGCGGTCAGCCTAATGGTTAACCTGTTGAATTAATAGCGATTTTTGGATTAATTATTTATAAGCATTTAATTAGACGATCAATCAGGCAATCCATACAACGACCTATAAAACGAAAAAGGAGCGAATTATGTCAGTTGCGGTGATCTATACGCGGGCGCAAAATGCCCTCAATGCCCCGAGTGTGCGGGCAGAGGTTCATATTAGTAATGGGCTACCGGCGTTTGCGATTGTGGGCATGCCGGAAACGGCGGTGAAAGAGAGTAAAGATCGGGTACGTGCGGCGATTATTAACTCTGGTTTTGAGTTCCCGAATCGTAAAATCACCGTCAATTTATCGCCGGCAGATCTACCCAAAGAGGGCGGCCGTTACGATCTTCCCATTGCGCTTGGAGTTTTGTCAGCATCGGGGCAACTCGATACGTCGCGCCTTAAGGAGACCGATGTGGTCGGGGAACTTGCATTAACCGGCGAGTTACGGCCGATTGCAGGATTATTACCGACGGCGATTCAATCGATGCAGTTATCGCGCGCACTGATTTTGCCCTATCAGGAATCCGATGAGGTGAGTTTTTTAGAATACGATGCCTTTTTTACCGCCGAAACTTTGCGGGATGTGGTGCATTATCTCAATGATCAAGAGGGAAATGTGACGCTGATGCCCCCGAAAGAATTTACCAAAGAGCGGGTGATGGAGTGGCGTGATTTTGCCGAAGTCCGCGGGCAACATTTTGCCAAAAGGGCGCTCGAAATTGCCGCGGCAGGCGGTCATAACATCTTATTAATGGGGCCACCCGGGACGGGAAAAACTATGCTCGCGTCCCGTTTTGCCGGTATTTTACCGGAGATGAATCGAGAGGAAGCGGTGGAAAGCGCGATGATTGCTTCCATCAGCCGGCAAGGTTTTAATGCTGAAGATTACGGCGTTCGTCCCTTTAGAGCGCCGCATCATACCGCCTCATCGGTTGCGCTCGTTGGGGGCGGTTCGCATCCAAAACCCGGTGAGATTTCGCTCGCTCATAATGGGATTCTCTTTTTAGATGAATTTCCGGAATTTAATCGCAGTGTGCTTGAGGTGCTGCGTGAGCCGCTTGAATCGGGGAGCATTCATATCTCTCGGGCGATGTCGCAGGTGGAATATCCCGCCCGATTTCAGCTAATTGCCGCCATGAATCCCTGTCCCTGTGGGTATTACGGGGATAAAGAGGAGGCGTGCAGCTGCTCTGAATTTGCGGTGCGCCGTTATCGCAGTAAAATTTCGGGCCCGCTCCTTGATCGAATTGATCTGCATGTGGAAGTGCCACGAATCGATACCGATGATTTACAAAGCGGTGAAACCGGGGAATCAACGGAGGCGATTAAAGCACGCGTCGATGCGGCGCGTTCCCTTCAATTAGCGCGTCGAGGGAAAGCCAATGCCCATCTTGAGGTTTCTGAGATCGATGATGATTGTGCCCTTGGGGAGAATGAGTGGGCCTTATTGGAGCGTGCGCAACAGCGCCTGAATCTCTCCCCGCGGAGTTTTCATCGGATTTTACGAGTTGCCCGCACCATTGCCGATCTTGCCGGCGAACCGAAAATATCCGCGCCGCATCTAACAGAAAGTCTCGCGTTTCGCGCACTCGATCGGGGCTAATTTTTAATAATGTAGACAATTTGATAGCATAGACCTTTTTTGATGGCTCGGTAACTGGTTAAATTGCCGAGTAAAAATGGAATTTTAGATCAAGGAGAGAGCATTATGCAGGAGCAATTGCGCGATCAGGCACTCGGGATTCGTACCGCAGGATTAAGGGAATGGCATCGTCTGGAGAAGCATTATCATCGTTACGAGGCAACGCCTTATGAGGCGCTTGATCAGCTCTTTAAACGTTATCGCTTAAAGCCCGATGTGCAGATCGTCGATTTTGGTGCCGGTCGTGGGCGCGTGTCATTTTATATTCATTCGCGTTTTAATGTGCCGGTGCGGGGGATTGAGGTGAATGAAACGACGCTCGATGAGGCCTACGTCAATCTCGATAGTTATCGTTATACCTTTAAAAAGCGCTGGCAAGAAGGGCATGAAAAGGCGCCGCTTCGCTTTGAGTATGGGGAGGCGGAGAGTACCGATGTGAGTGAAAACGATAATTGCTTTTACTTTTTTAATCCCTTTTCACTGACGATTTTTAAAGAGGTGATTAAGAATATACGGCGCTCCAAGCAGAGCCATCCTCGGGCGATTGATCTTGTGATCTACTACCCGCTTCCGGAGATTAAACAGTATCTTACGCGGAAAACCCCGTTTCGCATCGCCAAAAAAATCCCTGCATATGATGGGCACGGGAAATATGGTAAATTTGTGATATTCCGTTATCTTCCCGAAGCACTCGAGGTGCCCGATGTCGTCCATACCAAACTTGACCCAAAAGCCGATCAAAAAGCCGACCCAAAAACCGCTCGATCTGCTTAATGATTTGCACCATAAAGAGGGAGCCGCAACCCCGATCCGTTGTGATTGGTGTACGAACGATCCGCGCTATATTCGTTATCACGATGAGGAGTGGGGGCGACCTGAACACGATGAGGCATGTCTCTTTGAGCTCTTTATTTTAGAGACGCAACAAGCAGGACTCTCGTGGTGGACGGTGCTGCAAAAGCGGGAAGCGTATTGGCAGGCGTTTCGCGGGTTTGATCCGCATTTTTTAGCCGGTGCTGATGAAGCAATTTTAAATGAGTGGCTCAGTAATCCCGAGCTTATTCGTCACCGTAAAAAGCTTGAAGCGGTGATTCACAATGCGCGCTGTTATCTCAGTGAGTTTCCCATTCAAGACTCTACCGGGGTAAAAGGTGAGGTTGGAAAAAGTGGCTTTCATGATTATTTTTGGGGCTTTGTAGATGGAACGCCGATCGATACGCCGTGGAAATCGATCGATGCCGTGCCGGCAACTACACCGCTTTCAGACACCATTAGTCGCGATCTTAAACGGCGCGGATTTAAATTTATCGGGAGCATTACCATCTACGCCTATTTGCAAGCGATCGGGGTGGTGAACGATCATCTTGAGTCTTGTATAATACGGGAGTTGTGACCGTTTTTGAGTTAAAAACCACTTGTCGAGCCTTTCTTTCTTTATCTTTGAGCCTTAAATTATGACCGCCCCTATTAATAATAGTAATGACGCTTTTTATCCCATTAAATTTCGTAAATCGGGCATGCTCGAGACGCTTCCGACGCTTGCGGTGAACGTGAAAGAGGTGCATAAAAAAGAGGAGTGCAATCATTTTTTATGGGATGGCGAGATGCTTAAATGGGTGGATCTTGAGGCGGGGAATTTAGAGATCGATTTTCTCTCAGCGAAATTAAAATGGCGGTATGAGCGCATTAATCGGGCGCAAGAACCGTTACTGCGTGCGCTCGATTGGCGTAGTGAAACCCCGCAAACGCTCTTTGATTTAACCGCCGGACTCGGGCGCGATTCTCTGATGCTCCTTCATGCGGGCTTTACCGTGACGATGTTTGAGCGTGATCCGGTATTGCAAGTGTTACTCAGTGAAGCGGTAAAACGTTTCCAAGCGGAAAAACCTGTTGATGCAAGTCGACTTACCTTTATCGCTGAAGATGCGGGCGCGTATTTAACGCGTTTAATCGCGGAAAATGTGAACGGTGATTTAAATAGCGAGGCATCCGTGCCAGACCTTATCTATATGGACCCGATGTATCCCGAGAGAGAGAAATCGGCACTCGTAAAAAAAGAGCTCCGCATCATTCGCAATCGAGTTGGCGCGGATCATGACAGTGAGATCTTACTGGAAAAAGCGTTGCAGACGGGGGCAAAACGCGTGGTAGTAAAACGGCCAAGTCATGCACCATTTGTGGGCGAAAAATCCCCGCATCACAGCGTAGAATCGCCCAATACGCGCTTTGATGTCTATATGAATCACGGCTAAAAAGGGCAGACGGGTTAAGAAATTTATCAATAATGATCGATCATGTTTGATAACTATTATCATTTGCATTATCATAGCCAATAACAATCACAAATGAGAATCATTATAAAAGGAGCACGAATAATGCAAAAGTTCATGACCAAACTCGGTGTAGCACTTGCGGGCGCACTTTTCATGGGTAGCGCGAGCGCGGTGACCTTTACCGACGTTGCTGGACGCGAAGTGACGATTCCTGATGATAAAAAAATTGAGAACATTCTTCTTGGCGAAGGGCGCTTCTTGCATGCGGTGGCTCTTTTAGAAGGGGATAAACCATTTGCGCGTATCGCAGGCTGGCAGGGCGATTTCAAAAAACTCGACCCACAAAGCTACGAGGTCTATAAAGCGAAATTCCCGGAGATTGATACCATTCCGCTAATTGGTAACTCAACGCCCGAGAGCGTGAGTTCTGAAAAAGCGCTCACCATCAATCCTGACGTGGTGATTTTCGGTGTATCGGGGCACGGGCCTGATATTGAGAGCGGCTTAGTTAAATATTTTGAAAAGATGAGCGTTCCGGTAGTCTTTATCGATTTCCGTTCACATCCGCTTGAAAATACCGTTCCCAGCATTCGCGCGCTCGGAAAAGCCATCCAGCGTGAAGCAGAAGCGGAAAAATATATCGAGTTTTACGAAAGTGAGCTCAAAAAAGTGACTGATATCACTAGCAAAATTCCTGAAGATCAAAAAACCTCGGTATTTATCGAGCTTAAAGCGGGTACGAGCGATGATTGCTGCTCAACCGCAGGTAACGGGAATATGGGCGACTTTGTTGATTTAGCGGGCGGGAATAATATCTCTAAACCGCTTCTTCCGGCAGCGCTTGGTAAAATCAACCTTGAGAAATTGATCGTTGCAGACCCCGATGTCTATATTGCGAGCGGTTCAATTTTACCGAATAAAGGTTTAAGCGGTGTTCCTTTTGGTATGACAACGACGAAAGACGAGGCGCGTAGCGGCCTTGAAAGCGTTTTAAATCGTAATGGGATCTCAACCCTTAGCGCGATCAAAAACAAACGCGTCTACGGCTTATGGCACACCTATTACAACTCGCCTTACAACATTATCGCGATCCAAAATATGGCGAAATGGTTCTATCCGGACGAGTTTAAAGATTTAGATCCAAACGAGACACAACAACGTCTCTATGATCAATTCCTTCCTGTGGATCTTGAAGGGACCTTTTGGATTGAGTTGGAGTCTAAATAAGGGCTATGCAGGCAGCTGAACCATCGAAAAACGTGAGCGGATATAGCGACTTTTATCAAAGCGTGCTCCGCAAGCGATTCTTACTTATGGGAGCGGTGATTCTGTGTATCATCGCTTCTTTGATTTTTGACTTTACCTTAGGTCCCTCGGGAATTACGGTAAAGGAGTTCTTGACGGCCGTCTTTAACCCCAGTGCTGTGGATGCGAAAACGCAGGTCATTGTGTGGGATTTACGTCTTTCGAAAGCGTTGATGGCGATCGTCGTTGGCTTCGCGCTCGGTTTAGCCGGGGCTGAAATGCAGACGGTGCTCAATAATCCGCTTGCAAGTCCCTTTACCTTAGGGGTTTCATCGGCCGCCTCCTTTGGGGCAGCGCTTGCAATCGTGCTTGGCATTGGCTTTGCGGGGATTCCATCACAATGGTTTGTTTCGGCAAATGCGTTTATCTTTGCGCTGATGTCCGCGCTTTTACTCGACCTTGTCGCGCGCGTCACTCGGGCGATGACCTCGGGAATTGTGCTCTTCGGAATTGCGCTCGTCTTTACTTTTAACGCGCTCGTATCCTTAATGCAATTTATTGCAACGGAAGATACGCTCCAAGGATTAGTCTTCTGGACGATGGGAAATCTCATGCGCGCTGAGTGGCCGCAATTGGGGATTTTAACGCTGTTAGTGGTCTTAATTTTCCCATGGTCGATGAGTAATAGTTGGAAATTAACAGCTTTTAGACTTGGTGAAGATCGTGCATTAAGTTTCGGGATCAATATCCGCAAACTTCGCCTTAGCACCTTAATCCGCATCAGTATTTTGGCGTCAGTATCGGTGGCTTTCGTGGGTCCAATCAGTTTTATTGGATTAGTGGCGCCGCATATTTCACGCTTTTTATTTGGGGAAGATCACCGTTTTTATCTCCCCGGAAGCGCGCTCATTGGCGCATTGATTTTATCGCTCGCCTCGATCGCTTCCAAAAACATTCTCCACGGCGTTGTGATTCCGGTGGGAATCGTTACCTCGCTCGTGGGCGTACCATTTTTCTTAACCATCGTTTTACGTAATAGGGGGCGCATATGAGTCATATGTCGATCACCAATCTTTCAGTGGGCTATCTTAAAAAATGCATTATCGATAATCTTAATATCGATCGGATTCCGCGCGGAAAAGTTACCGTGTTACTCGGGCCAAATGGATGCGGAAAATCGACGCTGATGCGCGGGCTTGCGGGCTTAGGGAATGCTAAGGGCAAACTCTATCTCGATGAAGAAGATATTATGAGCATGCCGTTAAGTCAGCGGGCAGAAAAAGTGGTTTATCTGCCGCAATCGATTCCATCGGGGATTCATCTTCATGTGTTTGAGTCAGTAATTGTGGCCGCTAGAGCGACGGGAAATGCTGAGTACGCAACGGAAGAGCGCGTGATGAAAACTCTTGAACGCCTTGGCATTGAGCATCTCGCATTTGCCTATTTAGATGAGCTTTCAGGCGGGCAAAAACAGCTCGTTGGCCTTGCGCAATCGCTCATTCGTAAGCCGGATCTTCTCTTATTAGATGAGCCGTTAAGTGCGCTTGACTTAAATTATCAATATCATGTGATGGATCTGGTGAAAAAAGCGACGCAAAAGCGCAATATCATCACCATTGTGGTGGTGCACGATATTAATATTGCCCTGCGTCACGCCGATCACGTCATCATGATGAAAGCCGGAAAACATGTGGCAAGTGGCGCGCCGTGCGAGGTGATTACACCCTGTAATTTGGCGGAAGTTTATGGTATAAAGGGAAGAGTTGAATGCTGCTCTTCGGGCTATTCCCAAGTGATTATTGATGGCGTCTTGCCGAAACACTCCTGTGAAATGCTCAAAACGGGCAGCTGATTTCGTTTAGATCATTTAATCTGTGAGTGAGATGTCGCTATGAGTGGAAAAAAACCGAGAATTTCGGCGTGGGGCGTGAATAATCCCATCGCGCGGAAATGGAGTATTGCGGAGATCGTACGGGAATTTGAAGATACGATTAAAGCACTTTGGGGCATGGGTCCTGCGGTCAGTATTTTCGGCTCAGCGCGATTAGCGCCCGATTCTCGCTATTATGAGATGACGGTCAAGATTGCAAAACGCCTCTCTGAAGCGGGCTACATGATTATTTCAGGCGGCGGTCCTGGCATTATGGAAGCGGCGAATAAAGGTGGGCAAGAGGGCGGTACACCAACGATCGGCTTAAATATTAAGCTCCCTCACGAACAGGTGCCAAACCCTTATCAAGATATCGAAATTCACTACAATCATTTCTTTTCGCGCAAATCGACCTTTATCGAATGTTCGGAAGCGTTTATTTGTATGCCCGGTGGATTTGGGACGCTTGATGAATTAACGGAAGTGTTAACTCTCATTCAGACGCAGAAAAAACCAGCCATGCCGATCATTTTAGTGGATCGTAAATTTTGGGCACCGATGGTGGAATGGTTTGAAAAATCACTCCTTCGCGAAGGCACCATTGCCGAAGAAGATCTCTCCTTATTTCACATTGTCGATACCTATGATGAGGTGATCGAATGCTTCTTTAAACTATGTGGTGAAAAGATCGGTTGCACACCGGGACAAGACCCCGCATAATAGAGGCATAGATGTAACAAAACATTCAATCCATGGAGTGCGGTGAATGTAATGAAGCTTAATTGAATCGAATTAACATCTTAAGTAAAGCTCCACTAAAAGCCCCTTTAGGTCAAACGATCTAAAGGGGTTTTATTTGCTCGGAATTTAGAAGTGGTACACTTGAGGAGTGGCCTTAATTACAGGCATAAAAAAACCCTTTAGAAACATTTCTAAAGGGTCTTCAATATCAATATAACTCAATTGGATGATGAGTTATGGCAGTACAAATTACTCAGCTTTGTGAAGAATTTGCTCAACCATTAAACGAATATCATCTTCGTCTACGTGGAAGTTAGGCGCCATAGGGATATCACCCCAAACACCTGCACCACCGTTTTGTACTTTATGTACGAGGTAGTCTTCCGCATCTTCGTCATCTTTGTATTTTTCGTATACGTCGTCGTAGCTAGGACCGATAATTCCAACTTCCTGTCTGTGACACGCGAAACATCCTGATTCAGTTGCGAGTTCTGGGTCTACTTGAGCGTTTGCAGAAGTCATTAAACCTGCAACAAGCATACCAGCAACGAATAATTTTCTCATGATTTCAACTCCTTAATGATAAATATAGTTTAACTACGATCATGAACGGTTATCATACCACCTATTATAGCGTATTGTTAGCCAAAGGCGCATTTTTTAGGACTTTTTCTTAGCGGGTCTTTCCCAGTCAGAAATGCGCTTCGCTTCGATCTTATTGAGGGCAAGTGCATGATCGGCAACATCTTTCGCAACCACCGTTCCAGCTGCAACCGTCGCATCAACGCCAATTGAAACCGGTGCCACAAGCGATGAGTTTGAACCGATAAAAGCGCCATTATTGATGGTGGTTTTAAATTTATTCACGCCGTCGTAATTACAGGTAATCACGCCTGCGCCCACATTCACATGCTCGCCAATTTCTGCATCGCCAAGATAGGTTAAATGGCTCGCTTTACTGCCGTGGCCAAGGTGCGTGTTTTTTGTTTCCACAAAGTTTCCAATGCGGGTTTCATCCATAAATTGGCTCTTTTCACGAATGCGCGCAAATGGCCCAACGCTCGCATTTTTTCCAACGCTCGCGCCGATCATCACCGTATAGGGTTTAATCTCGGTATTATCGCCAATCACCACATCGGTTAAAACGCATCCGGTGCCGATATGGACATTTTTTCCAAGGACAATATGCCCTTCAAGCACCACATTCGCTTCAATGTGGCAATCAAACCCATTTTGCACAGTGCCTTTAATCGTAAGTGTTTCCGGCTTATCGAGGGTAATGCCATTCCGCATCAATTCTTTCGCTTTTTCACGTTGATAGTAGGCTTCAAGTTCGGCAAGCTGAATGCGATCGTTCACCCCGCGAATGCGTTCAGGATCTTCAGAAATGGTCTCAATATTAATCGATTCATCTACCGCAATGCCGGCAATATCAGTGAGGTAATACTCATTTTGCTGATTTTGATTGGTGAGTTTCGGTAGCGCGTTATAGAGAAAGGTAAAGGTGGTAGCAAAGATTCCGGTATTGATCTCGCAAATCGCCTTTTCCGTTGCGTTCGCATCTTTCTCTTCGATAATGGAGATCATATGATCGTTATGATCGCGAATAATACGCCCGTAGCCAAAGGGATTTTCCATCGTTGCGGTGAGCCACGCAAGGTCTGTCGATTCAAGCTTACCCACAAGCTCGGTGAGTGTATTGGGATTGATGAGCGGCGTATCGCCATAAAGTACTAGCACATTGCTCTCCGGCACGCAGTAAGGCAGGGCGTAACGCATGGCATCCCCGGTTCCTTCAAAGGTTTTTTGCTCCGCCCACGTGATATCATCGGCGTCACTAAAGGCCTCTTTCAGCGCCTCTCCGCGATGACCAAACACCACCACCAATTTGGTAGGATTGAGCGTTCGCGCGCTTTGAAGCACATGCTCAAGCATCGGTTTTCCACCAATTTTATGAAGCGGTTTAGGCAGTTCAGATTTCATGCGTGACCCAAGACCCGCGGCCAAGATAACAATTGATAGCGGTTTCATAAGACTCCTATTGTCTCTCTATTTCATTGATTATGCCCCGTAAGCGGTGGCGATTTTTAATTATTTTTTCAGTATAGCGAATTTTCAAGGATTAGCGGAAATAAATGCCCAGTTGCCTTGAGTTTAGCCGAATTTTGAATATAAAAGAGCCATTTTAATTTGATTTTCGCGGGCTATTGTCTAGCACTATATTTGCGTGTGGAGAGATAGGCCAAAAATGAGCCCAACGTCACCATAATCGCGCCGAGCCAAAAATTCATTGTCGGGGTAACTTCAAGCCAAATGCTCGAAAAGAGAATGGAGAGAAGCGGGGTAAAGTACGAGAGCGTCGCAAGCACAATCATATTGCCATGTTGAATGCCATATTCCCAAAACGAATAGGAGCTCCCGATAATAACGCCGGCAACGATCATCTCAATATAAGGACGCGGGGTATCCGGAAAAATAAGCATCTCATCGCCGATTAAAAATTTAAGCCAAAGCGCAAGGGCAACGCCCCCAAAGAAGAGTGGAACGCCATTTTGACCATCGCCATAGCGCTTGGAAATATTGCAATAAATCCCCCATAAGATCGCGGCAATAAAGACAAGGGTATAGGGTACTGGATTTTCAGCGATATTGGCGGCAAAGCCTTTTACATCAAAGCCAGAATCGCCCATCAGCGCCCAAAGAACGCCAAAAAACGCAAGACCAATGCCGGGAATGGCGATCCAGGAGAGGCGCACCTGATTGATCCAGAGGGAAAAGAGCACAATGAGCGTCGGCCAGAGATAGTTAATTAACGAGATCTCGAGCGATTGATAGCGATCTTTCGCAAGGCCGACGGAGAGTGATAAAAAGACCTCATAACCGATAAAGAGTAGCGCGCCCCAGAGGAGATAGCGCTTTGGAAAGCGGCTAATTTTAGGAATGCCTTGCGTTGCCATCAAAATCAGCGAGGCGACGCTATAGATCATTGCAGCGCCTAAAGAGACGCCGAAACTCTCGGTCACCGAGCGAATGAGCGCGGTAAATGCGCCCCAAATAATGATGGCACTGATGCCTAAAATGGTTGCTTTCATCGTGGAATTCTCAAGTCTCAAAGTTACAGGCAGTTACAGGCAGTGACAGATTAAGCGTCAGAGTCGGCCTTATGGGGCTTTGGGAGCAGCGCTTTAATCAATTTCACAATGGCATTGATGCGCAGCTCCGGATTTTCAAGCGGCACTTTATAACGCAATAGTTCTTGCCCTTGGAGTTGATACAGGTGCGGCTCTTTTTGAATCAGCTCAATGAGGCGCTCGGCATCAAGATGCGGATTATCGCCAAAGATGATGCGAATCCCCTCTTTCGAGGCTTCAATTTTGCTCACATTTAACGGACGCGCGAGAAGTTTTAGCTCCGTTAAGCGCACCAGGAATTTGGTCTCTTCCGGCAGTAGGCCAAAGCGGTCGATCATCTCAATATGGATATTATCGATCTCCTCTTGATTCGCGGCGCTCGCAAGGCGTTTATAAAATGAGAGACGCACGGATACATCGCCAATATAGAGCTCATTAATCAGTGCCGGCACGCCAATACTGATCTCGGTAGTGGGATTAAAAGGCTCTTCAAGATTGAGTTTTTGTCCCGATTTCACCATTTTAACTGCTCGTGATAACAGATCCATATAGAGGGAAAACCCGATGGAATGAATCTCGCCACTTTGTTGATCGCCAAGGAGTTCGCCTGCACCGCGAATCTCAAGGTCATGATTGGCGAGCATAAAGCCTGCACCCAAAGTATCGGTACTCATAATGGCCTCGATCCGTTTTTTCGCATCGCTCGTCATCTCTTTGGCAGGCGGCACAATGAGATAACAGAACGCACGGTGATGCGAGCGCCCAACCCGTCCGCGAATTTGGTGCAGCTGTGCAAGGCCAAGGTGATCGGCGCGATTGATAATGATGGTATTGGCGTTCGGAATATCGATTCCCGACTCAATAATGGTGGTACAGAGCAACATATTGACGCGGTGACTGTGGAAATCGAGCATCACTTTTTCAAGCTCCGTTTCTCGCATCTGCCCGTGCGCCACTGCAATGGTGATATCGGGGAAGAGCGCTTCCAATCGTTCGCGCACACTCTCAATGGTTCGCACTTCATTATGGAGAAAATAGACCTGTCCCCCCCGTTTAAATTCACGGTGGCACGCTTCGAGCACAAGCTCATCGCTCCACTCATTTAAAAAGGTTTTAATGGCGATCCGATTTTCCGGCGGCGTTGCAATAATCGATAACGATTTAAGCCCCGAAAGCCCCATATTGAGCGTCCGAGGAATGGGCGTTGCCGTCATCGCTAGGAAGTTCACCTCCGCACGCATCGATTTGAGTTTCTCTTTCTGTTTCACGCCAAAGCGGTGCTCTTCATCGATAATCACAAGGCCAAGATTGTTAAATTTCACATCATCGGAGAGCAGTTTATGGGTGCCGACAATGATATCGAGCTCGCCTTTTTCGGCAGCGGCTAAAATCTCGCGGGTCTCTTTGGTTTTACGAAAGCGTGAGAGCGCGGCAATTTTCACTGGAAGATCGGCAAAACGATCTTGGAACGACTCCCCATGTTGCTCCGCAAGGAGGGTTGTTGGGGCAAGGAGCGCGACTTGATAGCCATTCATCACCGCTACAAAGGCCGCTCGCATCGCCACTTCCGTCTTCCCAAAGCCCACATCGCCGCAAATAATGCGATCCATTTTGCCCTCTTTAAGATCTTCAATAATCTCATCGATGGCGCGCTGCTGGTCGGGGGTGGTCTCATAGGGGAAACTCTCAGAAAAGGCGCGATATTCCTCTTCAGGAAAGCTCATGCCTTTTGCCGGTTGCGCCTCTCGTTTGGCGTAAAGATCGAGGAGCTCTGCGGCGGTATCATTGGCCTTTTCCGCGGCTTTACGTTTGGCTTTATCCCACTGATCCGAGCCGAGTTTATGCCACGGCGCTTTTGTTTTATCGGTGCCGGAATAGGCGGCTAGTAGATCAAGGGAGGTGATGGGGAGATAGAGCTTGGCATTATCTTGATAACGAATCACCACAAGCTCAGTATTATCAATGGTTGCGAGCCCATCGTAGCGCCCAATTCCGTGGGTGAGATGAATCACCGGATCGCCTGGTTTAAGCTCATCGAGACTGGTGAGCATATTCTCAATATTGGCCACTTTCTCTTTAGAGCGATAACGGCTGCGGGTAATCCCTAAAAATTCATCTTCAGTAATGAGCGTAAGCGGCGGCGTCTCAAGGCGAAAACCATGGCGGAGCGTTCCCGTCACTATCGCAAGGGGCGTTGGCGCGTCAAATACAGCATTGATTGAGGGAAAAACTGTGGGCGTGATCGATTCATTTTCAAGCCGGCCGATCAAGGTCTCACGGCGCCCGGAAGTTTCGGTACAGATCACAAGCGGAAACGATTCATCCATCTGCGCTTTAAGGTGATCGAGGGTGATGCTCGGGTAGATCGGCGCATTAAATTCAAGGGATACCTGCGGGTAGTCGCCAATCGTGCCTGAGAGGGCGCTTAAGGTTAAAAAGAGGCGCGATGGCGGCAGGAGCGGGCGCGTCATATCGTGGCGATAGCGCTCATAGCGTTCATCAATCAGCTTTTGAAAGCGAAGTCCCTCGGTCTCTAAATTAGGGAAGGTGATGAGCGTTGTTTTTGGGGGAAGATAATCAAAAAAGGTGGAGGTATCTTGGAAAAAGAGCGGAAAATAGCTCTCAATTCCGGAAGGGAGATTCCCCTTAATAATCTCTTTATAGATTAAGGAACGCTCGGGATTATCGCCAAATGCTGCTTCAAATTTTTCCTTAAATCGCGCGATCGCTTCCGAGCTTGTATCAAATTCCCGCGCCGGCAGTAAGGAGAAAATCTCAAGCTTTTCATCGGTGTGCTGGGTATCGGGATCGAAGGTGTAGATCGAGTCGATTTCATCGTCAAAAAAGTCGATCCGAATCGGGGTGTGATAGCCCATCGGATAGAGATCAAAAATCGCCCCGCGAACGGCAAATTCTCCCGGCGAGATTACGTTGTTAACCGCAAGATAGCCCGCCTTTTCGAGATTTTGACGAAACGCCTCAATGTCCATCCGGCTTCCCGTTTCAAGAAGGAGGACATTGGCGGCCAAAAAGTGTGTCGGTGCCACCCGTTGCATCAAGGTGGGAACGGTAATAATCGTGAGTGGAATCTGCCCCGATTTAATCTTCGATAAGATCGCAAGCCGGCGGGAAATAATATCAACCTGCGGTGAAAACGGGTCATAGGGCAGCGTTTCCGTATCGGGGAAAATCTCAGCCTCGCCCCCGAAAAATTGGCAATCATCGCGAAGCTCTTCCGCCTCTTTCATACTGCGAACGATCACCACCAGATTTTGGTCGCTATTTTTCGCCGATTTTGTGAGCGCAAGCGCAAAGTGAGAGGCATTTTCAAGCGCCCAATGAGCGGTACGTTTTTGCGTTGGAATGGGGCGCGATTTAAAGCTGATTTTTTTCATAATACTCGATTATTGTCGCTTTTTCGGTAATTGAACGATGACGCTGTGGGAGATCATGTCATGCCAGGTCATCTGCGTTGGGGTGATAAGCGCCCAAAAGTAGCCAAGCCCGAGAAAAAGAAAACTCACAATGGCGCTCAGTGCGCGAATTAAGGCTTGAATTAAAGTGATTTTTTGCCCATTACGGCTCTGGATAGAGAGTCGCCAGGCTCGCATGCCAAGGGTTTGCCCATCACGGAGCCAGAAAAAGAGGAAAAACCCCACGGCAACGATGAAGCACGAGCTCATCATTGGCGCATAAAGCGCGTGTCCCGGCTCAATGGCCAGCCCTTCATTAAACCCAATCACCCAGATGGCACCAACCACTAAAAAGAGCGAAATCACCGCCATTAAATCATATAAAAGTGCGCCTAAACGGCGTGGCAACGTGGCGATGGGGTAGAGTGAATCCGATTGTGTCATACAGCGTAGTGTCCTTTTAACAGGTCAAAAAGTAAAGTTGATCGAGCGCATCGGGTAAGCGATGGGGCGCGGATAAAGTGTGCTTAAGGGAAAGACTGCTCAAAAATGACTCTATTTTATCATGAATTTAGCCTCAATCGGCGCGGAAATTGCTTTTCCATTGGCACAGCCTTTCATTGAATGCGAAAATAGGCCAGAAGGGCAGAATGAGGCGCGATAATCGGTGAGAATTTGGCACCGTTTTTTCGGCTTAGATCATTGTTTTAGTCCACTAACTTGGTACACTGTATCCATTATTTTAAAGGAGAAAGCATGGGAATCGGAATCATCGGTTTAGGGATCGTCGCCCTCTATTCGATCGTTGTCTATAACCAATTAATTCGTCGGAAGATGCTGATTGAAGAGGCGTACGCGGGGATCGATGTGCAGTTGCAATTGCGCTATGATCTGGTGCCGATGCTCGTTGAGGTTGTGAAAGCGACGCGTCTGCATGAGTCGAGCACGTTAAAAGAGGTGATTGAACTTCGCAGTCGCGGGATGTCGGGGACGCTCTCGGTGGAGGCACTCGGGAAAAATGAGGTGGCGCTTTCCCGTGCGCTTGCACGCCTGATGGTCAATGTAGAGAATTATCCTGAATTACGCGCCAATCAAAACTTTTCAGAATTGCAAACCCAGCTAGTGGATATTGAAGATCTGCTCGGTGAAGCACGCCGTTATTACAATGCCACGGTGCGTTATTTTAATATCTACAAACAGCAATTTCCCAATGTGTTAATTGCAAACCTCTTTCGCTTTAGTGATGGGACCTATTTTGCCGTCAGTGAAGATAATGCGCGCAAATCACCGGGGGTATCACTCTCATGATAAAACCGTTACGGCTCGGAGTGGCGTTGATTCTTTTTGCACTGATTCAGATCATCAGCCCGCTTTATGCAGAGACCATTTTAAACTACGACACAACGTTAACGCTCGATCAATCCGGGGAGCTTTATGGGCAAGAGCGCATTTTAATGACGGTGGAGCACAATCAAGTGCGCCTTGGAATCTATCGGGAATATCCGGAGCGGTTTTTTGCCCTTGGTAAATCTTATAAATCGCCGTATGAAATTATTGCTGTGACCCGGGATGGTAAGCCCGAGCCTTTTTGGACGGAGCGACGCGATGGTGTATTAAAATTGTTTACTGGCGCTCGCGACAATCGGCCGGAGAATTATCTCCCAAAAGGGAAGGCGGAATATCAAATTACTTGGCGCTCTAAGCAACATGTTCGCCGTTTTAGTCAATTTGATGAGCTCTATTATAATGCGACCGGCAATGAGTGGAGTTTCCCCATTGAGTCGGCAACGGTGACGGTGAACCTGCCGGAAGCGGTACAAATTAAGCAGAGCGCGAGCTATATTGGGCGCTCGGGGAGTCGTGAATCGGGAGAGCTAACGGAGATTAATCCTCAAACCATTCAAGCTGCTTCAACGCGTCCCTTAAGAGCTCGAGAAGGACTCACCATCGCGGTGGGATTCACGCCCAAAATTATTAAAAATGTGGGCTATAAAGCGAGCTTAGCGGATGAACAGCAAAATGCGATACTCGAGCGGCTTCCGGGGTTTTTCCCAGTCTATGCGCTTCCCCATCTATTGGCGCTTATCTGCATGCTGATGATCTACGTTTGGGCATGGTTTCGTTATGGGAAACGGCACAGTCTTGGCGTTGTCAAACCTGAATTTAAGCAACCTGATTCTTTGGTGGTCGGTAAAGCGGCAGCGGCTTATTTTGGCTATGAATTTGATGCAAAACGGGTGATTAGCGCAACCTTTGTGGAGCTTGCGGCGATGGGGCTTGTGGAGCTTGATATGGAGAGTATCAGTCTTACGAAAATGGGTGAAAAGGCGCATCACACAAAGATTTCTGATCCGGAATTAATGACGTTTTTCAGAGCGTTTTGGGCATTTGATCAAAAAACGGGGCGCTTTGCACATAAAAAACTGGCTTTAAACAAGCTCCCGGGAACCTGTGTGAGCGCGACAAGCAAGTATATTGCGGCGTTACGGCGCGACGGGGTGAAGCAGTATGAGAAAACCATTTGGCCGATCTTTCTGGGGCTTGGATTTGGGGCGTTAGCGCTCTTTATCTACCCTTCACCGCATGTTGGAAAAGTCGCGACGGTAGTGTTACTGATGGTATCGATCATGTATGTGCCCCTTTTGAATGCGATGATCAGCAACTTTAAAGAGAAAGAGTACAGCGCGGTGATCTTTTTGGGCGTGTTTGCAGCGATTTTAACGGTGGGGTTTGTCTCTAAAATGCCCTATTCTATGGCAGGAATGGCGCCGGATATTGGCATGTATGGCTTTACCTTAACGGGGATTCCGCTTGTGATTTTGCCGGTGATTACTACCCATTTACTGCGCCGCCCGAAAGAGAGTACCGTGCCGATGTTGCGCTATTTGGAAGGGGTAAAACTCTATATCAATATCGCCGATAAAGAGCGCTATCAAGTGATGACCCCAGAGGTGTTTGAGAAACATCTTCCCTATGCGATTTTATTTGAGCTTGATGGAAAATGGTTCGCGGAATTTAGAAAAAATTATCAATATTATCGTCCTGAATGGTTTAAGGGTCAGGAATTTAGTGCGCTCAGTATGGGCATGGCAACCGGTGCATTGAGCCGAGGCATATCGAGCCGAGCATCCTCAGGCTCTTCTGGAAGAGGCAGCGGGCGAAGTTCTGGAGGCGGCTTTGGCAGTAGCTCCGGAAGTCGCGGTGGCGGAAGCTCGGGCGGCGGTTCCGGTGGTGGCGGCGGAGGTGGCCGTTAAAAGGTCATTAGACAATCTATAATTCATACGATGAGGCAATCATGAGAGAGCAAACAGAGGATTTTCCTTCTACATTACGTCCGATGTGGGGTTTTCTGCGCACCGTTCAGGTGTTTTGCATTGTGCTCTCTCTGTCACTGCTTTCGCCTCTTTTTGCCGAAGAAATTTTGGAGTATCACCTCGATGTGGAAATCTTAGCGGATGGCACCATTGAGGGGACGGAGCGCATCTTAATCATCGTCGATCATCAAGCGGTTCGTTTGGGGATCTATCGGGATTATGAGACGGCGTATTACCCAAATCATAAGCGGATTGAGACGCCGTATCAGATTATCTCGGTGACCCGCGATGGCGCGCCTGAGCACTATTGGACGGAGGAGGTTAGTAAGGATACGATGCGCCTTTTAACCGGTGCTGAGCAGAATCTCGCCGCCAATTATCTCCCAAAAGGCGTTGCGCAATATGAGATTAAGTGGCGCAGTGAGAATCATATTCGCTCTTTTAAGGAGTACGATGAGCTCTATTACAATGTGACGGGCAATGGTTGGAAATTCCCTATAAATCAGGTGAGTGCGCGGGTGACGTTACCTGCGGGCGCTTCGATTATTCAAGCAGCGAGCTATTATGGCAAGATGGGGAGTACGCTCCGCGGGGTTGAGGTGTCGCGGAGTGATAACACGATCGAATTTAGAGCAGCGCGGGCATTAAATAGCGGTGAGGGATTAACCATTGCCGTTGGGTTTACTCCGGATGTTGTGGAAAAGCAAGGTTTTGTCGCAGGGCCGATCGATCACTTTAATAATGGAATTTTGGAGCGCCTTCCCACGATTTTTAGCTCAACGAGTATTCCGTTTTTAGTCTCAGCAAGCGTGCTCTTTCTCTTTTATTTAGGCGTCTGGTTTTTTGTGGCGCGGGGCAAAACGTCTCATGCGATTGGGATTCAATATTATCCGCCTGCGGAGCTCTCTGTCGGTGATGTGATGGCGCTGGCTCATAGGCGTGTGATTGAGCCTATGCGGGTGATTAATGTTACGCTGATTGATCTTGCGGTGCGGGGGTATGTGATCTTCGATACAAAGGGGATTCGCCGGAATTTTCGTGGGCTCTCTGATTTGCCGGCAGATGAGGATGAAAAACATCTCTTGATGAAGCTCTTTGGTTGGCGGAAATCGTTGAGTGACTATGCTCATGCTAAAATTTTATTTAAAACGCCGCCACTTCAGGCCTATCTTGCCCTGACCCAGCATACTGAAGCGTTGCAAGCTCGGCGCAAAAAACACATTACTAATCACAATGGCTGGCTGACGATTGGAATTTTGATTGCGCTTGCGATTCTCTATTGTTATCCCAAATCGCCCGGCGAGAATCTAGCGACGGCCATTATGGTCTTTATCTTGGGGTTTGTTGCGCTCTTTGTCTATATTTATACGATGGGCGAGGGCAAGGATTGGAGGCTGGGGGACCAGCTTTTCCATTGGATCTTTGCGCTGTTCTTCTTTCCCCCTTTTTTACTGATGGTGCCTTTTTTAGTGGGGAGTTTAGAGATAACGCCGGCAGTGTTTGGCTTTGCGATCGCGGGCCTTCTGAATGTCGCTGTTTTTATTCTGTTTGCCTATCTCTTTGAAAGACCCAAGGAGCCCTCCGTTCTCTTGGTTCAACAGGTGCAAGCACTGCGCGAAAAAATGGAGATTACCGATAAGGCACGTTATCAAATTTTGCCGCCCGAAGAATTTGAATATTTGCTTCCCTATGCCATTATTTTCGGCATTGATCAGGGCTGGGTAAGCAACTTTATGGATGCCAATCGTGGCTACCAGCCAAAGTGGTATCGAGAGCGCCAATTTAATGCACATTCTTATCGTGCCTCATTGAATCAAACGAGTGGCTTTGCACAACCGAGCGGTTTATCAGGCTCATCATTTGGTGGAAGTTCGCGCAGTAGCTCAGGAAGTGGCGGCGGGGGCAGTTCTGGAGGAGGATCCGGCGGCGGGGGTGGCGGAGGCCGGTAATTAAAAAATTGAAAAATTAAAACGATTAAAAAAGGGAGCAAGATCTCGATCTTACTCCCTCTATTTTTGCTTTTTATTGGTTATCGATCGAATGATTAACCTTTTAGGCTGACCGCTTTTTCATGGAGACGTTCGATGGCATCGAGCGATGAGGTCACCGCGCCTTCAAGCCAGCCGGAGATGTAGGAAACGTGTTCACCGGCGAGGACGATGCGCCCATCCATTTCAGCGAGCGTTTTGTAATGAGTTTCTCGCAAGGCATCATTCCACGAGGTGTAGCCCCCTTGAATCCAAGGCACTTTATCCCATGCGGTGGAATAGCCGGTATCATACTCATCAAGCGCTTGCGGGTGAATGTGTCCCATATATTTGAGCGTCTCTTTAACGCGGGCATCGGGCGCAAGTTTGGTGTATTCCACGCCATTCGGTCCTGCGATATAGCCATTGAGTAAAATCCCTTTGCCACGGCTTAAAATTTCATCCGTTGCGGAAGGATAGGCAATGTGCGAAATGGGGAAATCGGTTAAGGTCATGCCGCCATAGATCGCTTCATCCTCCTCCCAGAATCGGCGGTTATATTGTGCGCCGACTTTCACCACAGAGGCGTACGGAATGGTGTCGATGGCCTGTTTGAGTCCATCATTTACCGAGATATTAAGGGTGCGTAAAATGGGGAGCGGAATGGTGCAGAGACAAAAATCCGCTGATTCAGTTTGAACCGTATCGCCATTTTTTTGATCGCGATAGGTGACGGTAACACCAGTATCGGATTGATCAATCTCGGTCACCACCGCGTTATATTGAATTGTCCCTTCGAGCGCTTTGCCAAAGGCTTTTCCGATCATCTCCATCCCACCTTTTGGTTCAAACATCGTTTGTTGGAAGGTATGTTGGAAATGATAACTCATGCGTTGCCACGCATTGGCATCGAGAAGATCTTTAAGTTCAAGCGGGGTTGAAAGCTCGGGCGCACCGGTTAATCCGCCGCCTAACGGTTTACTAAATCCACGACGGGGAGAACCGCTCGCTGCGGTGTAACGAAATTCATTGTCGAGTCCGCCAAAGGCACGGAGCTCTTCAAGAAGACGCTCTTGATCCTCTTTGGTAACCGTTTCATCGAGCGCGGTTTGATGGATCGATTTTGAGAGCAGTTCCGCAATATGGCCATTAAAATCACTAAAGAGTTCGCGGAAGCGTTTAGGCTCGCCGCCAAAGGCATTTTGCGCGTGGAGATAGCTATTAAAGTTGATCTGTACAAAAGGATCGAGCTTAATGCCGAGCTCCTGACAGTAGTGAAGTACGTTGCGGTGATGATAAGGAATGCGCCATGGACCGACGTTGAAATAGAGCCCCGGATCGAAATGACACTCTTGGGTAACGCCATCGGTATCGGTATAGCGATCGCCTCCGTAAACCGAGTGGGCTCGTCCTCCTGCGCGGGATTGATATTCTAAAATTTTAACCTTGTAGCCAGCTTTTTTAAGCTCATAAGCGGCTACCATGCCGGCAATGCCTGCGCCCAAGATAATGACTGAGGCATCTTTTGGTGCGGGCCCGAGTTTGGGTGGGGTTAGGCGGGGGGATTCAGCGGCAAAACCAAGACCGCCCATCGCTTGATACATCACGGATGCTCCGGCGGTATATCCGATCATTCTAAGTAGATCGCGGCGAGTTACATTCGTCATAAACAACCTCCTAATATATTATTATACATATAATCAAGAGGTTAACATGTAAATGAGAATTGTTAAACTTGTTTTGCGTAAAAGCTGGCCAAAATTAGGGGGGTAAGAGAGCGGCACAGGGTTTAGAGCCGCTGTGCCGCTTGGGGTAAGAGAGGGATTTCCGCTACTAAATCCGCTTCTCTCGAGGTTCGTTCTCGCGCTTACCAATCTGCCAATAGGAGCAGGCAAAAAGATCACGAGCTTCCCACGCATGGTCGTTGCGCAGGTGGTCTCGAATGGCTCGAACGGTTGCATACTCAGCGGTCACGTGGACAAAACGACTATCAGTGAGGTGTAGAGGTTTTGCCAAAGTTATGGCGCGCTCGCTAAGTGTACTGCCTTGGTCGGGAGTTGGATTATGCACCCACTCCAGCGTTAAATTGGCCCGGGTTGAAAAGTGTTCAGGCACTTCATCGCTCTTATCTAAAATTTCCGCAATCACCGAGACATTCGCCGTTTCGGGCAGCGTTTCTAAAATGGCTGAAACGACGGGAATTCCGGTCATATCGGTGACAAAGAGATAATTATCTACCTCAGGGCGAAGCTCACGATGATTGAGTTTCATCGCCACACCAATTTCAGAACCGATCGGGGCATTCATCGCCCAATCACAGGCAATGCTATCGCCTTCATGTACAGCAAAATCCATGGTGAGAAGTCCTTTTTCAAGGTCGATCAAGCGATGCGTATAGGTGCGCACCGTCGGGCGATTGGCTTCATTGTCCATCTCCCAGAGGCGCGTCTCTTCATTAAAAATCGGCATTTCAACCGTAGTGTGGCCTTTAGGCGGGATGAAAATCTTATTATTAACGCCCAAGGGCACTTCTTGGTAAGGGGCAATATCATCGCCTTGTAAGGTGATGCGAAGAAAGTTCGGGCTGAGATATTCCTTCTCAACAACGCGAATAACGGTTCGATGAATATTACTCATAACGAGAGTCCTCCATTAAAAATTCAACCATTATATTGCTGCATATTGCTATTAAATGCAAATGATAATTACTATTGTTTACATTTTGACGCTTCTCTAGGCATTGCATAAATCGATCTGAAAAAGTTCGCTATAATGCCTCTTTAATCACTATAAAAAAGAGACGGAAAGAGGATGTCCGCAGTTGTTTTATTGCCAGGATTATTAAATGATGCACGCTTATGGCAGCATCAAAGCGTGTACTTTGCCGATGAGCGCGAGGTGATTGTGCCGGATTTGACGCAAAGTGAATCGATTCATGAAATGGCGGAAAAAGTGCTCGATGAGACGCGTGGGAGAATCGCGCTTGCGGGGTTGTCGATGGGGGGATATGTCGCCCTTGAGATCATTAAGATGGCGCCGGATCGCGTTTGCCGGTTGGCGCTATTTGATACCTCCGCGCGCCTTGATTCCCCCGAGCGTCGCGCCGAACGGATTAGCTCGCTGAAATTGGCGGAAGAGGGCAAGTTTTTAGGCGTGAGCCGGAAGTTATTACCGCGGATTATTCATGAAAAATGGGTTGATACCGAAGCTGGAGAGACGGTGATTGCCATGGGGAAAACGCTCGGGAAAGCCGTATTTATTCGTCAGCAACAAGCGATTTTAGCGCGCCGTAGTCAAGCGCCTTTTCTACGTGATATTGCTGTGCCGACACTGGTTGCAATTGGCGATTCAGATAAAGTAACGCCAATTGAAGAATCGGTATTGATGGCGCGAGAGATTCCGCAATCAGCGCTTCACATTATCGAAACCGCCGGGCATTTACCGCCGCTTGAACAGCCAGATGCCACTAATCATCTCCTAAAACAGTGGCTTATGTGGCAGTGAACGTGATAGAATCAAGGGATTAAATATTGGTGTGAGAGGCTGAAAAGTTTTGTAAAAACAATAATTTGCTTGATGAAAGAGCGCTTTTTGGACTATCATGGAGGAGTCGATATATCTCTAATAAAAACGGTTCGATCACGATCAAGGAGTCTCACAGATGAATAAGTGGCGACATTGGATTTTTTGGTTGCTTCCACTCCTCATATTTTCCCCAGTTATTGCTCAGCAAGTGACCCTTGGCAATCCTCCTAAAACGGCGTCTCCACGAGGTGAGGCCGTTATTTCTGAGCCCACTTTAACGGCGCTTTTCAATAAAGTGCAGACAATCATCAATGCCGATTATAATATTCGTGAACATATCTCTGAACTGCGTCGCGCTCGCGATTGTCCTGTGGTGATCGGGGATTTAAATGGGGATTCTCACCTTGATGTGGTGTTGCCGTTTCGGTATCAGATGAAGGAGGATGAGTTTGTCTCGCATCTTTACGCCATTTTTATTAATCGTGGCGATAATCGCTTTGATTTCCGCGGATTTTCAGCTCGTTTTATGCTCGAATATGATGAGGTAGCACCGCCGTTTTTAATTACACTAAAAGAGATTAAAGATGGCGTACTATACGGTACGGAGCGTCGTGGTGATAAGACGTTGGAAGAGCGGTATTTTTATCAAGCACACTCGTATTTTTACCCAATCCAAGCAGAATATCGTCGTGTTGAGGAGAGAATTTTAGAAAATCTCCGTGGGAAAAATCTCTATGTCGCCTATCAGGGTGTGCCTTACCGAGATTTAGTGAAGCTCTTTGGTGAGCCCACCTCGATTAAAAAGCACAATGAACAGCTCTTGGTCACCTTTGATAAAGATAAAATATTTCGCAGTTATTATGTAGAACTTAACGATGAAAGCCCGCTTGAGGTCTACTTTTTAGGCTCAATTCCGAAAGGCACCCACTTCTTTTTACCGCGCCTTGTGATGACCGATCGCACCCTTGAAGATGAGTTTGTGGTGCACGCTGATACCGATCCGCGCTTTAGCTATTCGAAAGAGGTGATTGGTGATGAGACCTTTTATTATGTCAATCAAGCGTCGACCTATGTCTTTAAAGATAAAGTCCTTGTGCGCTATATGCGGATGGATGAGGCATTAAGTTCTTGGTGGACAGAATAATTTGGCGCATTGCAATCTGCGTAAATTTTAAAATAAAAAGAAGCCCAATCCGGCCGGTACGATGAGATGCTTGGCTGATTGGGCTTTTGGTTGGCTTTAGATATTATTGCGGTCTCTAATTAAGATGTTAATTAAGAGATCTCATTAAAATACGCACCATAATTTCTAACTACATT
Organism: Ignatzschineria sp. RMDPL8A; assembly: GCF_029815055.1. Classification (NCBI taxonomy): domain Bacteria; kingdom Pseudomonadati; phylum Pseudomonadota; class Gammaproteobacteria; order Cardiobacteriales; family Ignatzschineriaceae; genus Ignatzschineria; species Ignatzschineria sp. RMDPL8A. Next base: position 242,500 of record NZ_JAPPWA010000002.1, read on the forward strand.
CACAAGGAGCTGTACCCCGTGCATAAGCGCTGTTTCATCCACGCCAAATTTGGGGTGATGGTGCGGATAATCAAATCCTTCAGCTTCATTGCGTGACCCGATAAAGACAAAGGTTGACGGCACAATATGGGAAAAGGCGCTAAAGTCCTCTCCGCCGAGCATGCATTTATCGGCAATCACCGTGGTGTTTTCAAATTGCTCTCCAAGCGTACGCACAAAGGCGGTTTTCTCAGGATTATTATCGGTAACGCCGTAGCCGAACACGTAATTAATCTCGCAAGTTGCCCCATAATCTTCACAGGTGGAATGAGTCATTTTCGTGATGGAATCGTAAAATAATTGGCGCATCGCTTCACTTGATGAGCGCACACTGCCACCTAAATAACAGGTATCGGGAATGACGTTTAGCGCATCCGGCGAGCCCGATTGAAACACGGTATTACTAATAACGCCCGCTTCGTGCGGCGCAATTTGGCGTGAGACAATTGTTTGGAATTTCTGCACAATTTGGCTACCGATCACAATGGGATCGATGGAGTTTTCCGGTTGTGACGAATGCCCTCCTTTCCCTTGAATTTTAATGTCATAAATATCGGTATTCGAGCTTGCAGGACCATCTTTAATATCGAGCGTTCCGGTGGGAAGGGATGACCAAAGGTGTTGCCCGTAGATAAAATCAAGTTCGTTGAAAAGGCCGGTCGCTACCATCTCTTGCGCACCGCCGGGGAGGAGTTCTTCCGCATGTTGGAAGATCGCCCAAATCTCGCCTTCAAGCTCGTCGAAATGGTCATTAAAATAGTGGCACGCGGTCATCAGCATCGCGGTATGCCCATCATGGCCACAGGCATGCATCACGCCCTCATTTTTTGAATGAAACGCGAGATCTTGACGATCTTCCTGAATGGCGAGCGCATCCATATCGGCGCGAAGCCCAATTTTAGGTCCTGGTTTCCCGGTGACAAATTTAACTAAAACGCTCGTGCCCGCAGGGCGAATAATCTCGACATGCTCGAGTTTTTCCATCTCATCGACCACAAATTGGCTCGTTTTAAATTCTTGGAATGAGAGCTCAGGATGGGCGTGAAGATGACGGCGATACTCAAGCACGCGGCTTGAATATTGGCTTAAGTCGGTTTGAGAAATAATGTTCATGAGTGAGTTCCTCGTAATTATAGTTATGGCGACTCGACTTAATCATCGAGTGTATCACGATCGGGGCGGGAATCCATACGAATTCTACCGACGATCTTAGAGATAGATGGGGCCACCGGGACCGCTCGGAATGCCGAGCCAGTACCAGAAAAGGACAAAGAGCGTCCACACAATGCCAAGGGCGATAGTGTAGGGAAAAAGGCTTGCCATCAGGGTGCCGAGCCCGATATTTTTATCGTATCGACGCGCGAAGGAGAGAAGTAGCGGCAGATACGCGAGCATCGGCGTAATCGGATTGGTGATGGAATCGCCGACGCGATAGAGCATCTGGGTAAAGGCGGGGTGATAGCCAAGCATCATAAACATCGGCACAAAAATTGGCGCAAGCAGAGCCCATTTTGCGGATGCACTTCCCATAAAAATATTGACAATACTGGTGAGAAGTATAAAACCTAAAATCAGCACCACGCCATGTTGCCCCTCAAGAAGTTCCGCCCCTTTAATCGCGATCACGGCGCCTAAATTACTCCAGTTAAAAAAGGCGATCATCTGTGCGGAGAAGAAGACAATGACGATAAACGCCCCCATTCCACACATGGCATCATTCATCATCGCAACGATCTCTTTGGAGCTTTTTACCTTTTTCGCCACCACCGCATAGACAATGCCGGGGATAAAAAAGAGCATGGTAATAATCATCGAGATTCCATCAATGAGCGGGCCATCGATAAGTCCGTGGGTGTCGGGATTGCGTAAAAAGCTTGATTCAGGCAATGCCATAATCGTGATCGATAGTACAATGAATACAACTGTGCGATTGGCCCATTTGAGCCCGCGCTGCTCATTAAAAGAGAGTGTGTCCATCGCCGTTTCATTGTCAGCATGAGAGATCTGCGTTTCATCATAATGGCCAAGGCGGGGAATGGTGATTTTATAGGTCACCAGAAGAATCACGCCGAGGAGTAAAAACATTGAGGCGCTCATAAAATACCAGTTCATCGCGATATTGACTTTGATGTCAGAACCCATCATCAAAAGCGCCGATTCAGTAAACGCAAGCGAAAGTGCGTCGGACATACCGATTAAAACGTTCGCGGCAAAGGCGCCAAGTGCCGCGGCATAAGCCATCACAAGCCCGGCAATCGGGTGATATCCCAAGCGTAAAAAGACCATCGCAGCAATGGGCGGCACTACAATTTGAGAGGCATCGCCCGCAATCGTCCCAAGCATCGCCACCAAAATAATCACCGGCATAATCACCTTAAGCGGCGCGCGTTGAACGGCTGAGACCATCAGAGCTTTAAAGTAACCGCTATGCTCTGCAATGCCGATTCCGAGCATCACCACAAGCACAATGCCAAGTGCGGGGAAGCTGGTGAAATTGTGTGTTGCTTCTGCAAAAATCCGCACGATCCCATTGATGGTAAGCAGGTTCACCACTTCAATCGTTTCGCCAGAAATAGGATTTTCCACCGCCGTTCCAATGAGCGAAAAAAGGGTCGAGGCGAGCAGAATCATGACGCAAAGCGCCATAAACATAATGACTGGGTCGGGGAGTTTGTTGCCCCAATGCTCCACTTTATCGAGAAAGCGGGTAAAAATCGATGCGCGAGCCAGCGGCACTTGCGTCGTAGGAGAGAGCATTTTCATCGTATTTCATCCATATCAAACTAAATAAATGGGATCATCGCGACGTCGTGAGGGTTTTTATCGGTTTTTCTGTCGACAAAATTCGAAGATGATGGTTTAGAATGGGGAAACTTCAATATTTTGTCAATAATTTTACCGATCTTTAATCGAAAAAAGGAGCCACTTTCATTGCTTTAATGGTTTTATTAGCGATTTAAATTGATGAAATTTAATGGTTTTTAGATGAAATATGAGATTGATGTGGCTTAGTTGTGCGAGTGCTCATCCACCGTTATCCAGAGTTATTCACATTTCCTGTGGATAACTTTGGGGATTGCGCTGGGATGGAAAGGGTGCGTGATTTTTTATGATTATTAGAAAAGAGAAAACCCCTCCGAAGAGGGGTCGTCTAAATCGATTAACGCAAGGTTAATCAGAGAGGAGAGAGAAACTTTGGATTAGGCATCAGCCTTAGTTTTGGCCGTTTCGGTAGTCTCGGTAGTTTTGACGGGGTTATCGCTACGAGATGCCCAAAAGGTGGCTAAAATTGGGCCGGAAATATTGTGCCAAAAGCTAAAGATCGCGCTCGGAACAGCGGTCACCGGATCAAGGGCAAAGTGGGTTTTTGCAAGTGCCGCGCCAAGACCGGAGTTTTGCATACCCACTTCAATGGAGACCGCTTTACTATCGGCAAAATTGAGTTTAAAGAGGCGAGCTACGCCAAAGCCTAAGAGATATCCAAGGCCGTTATGCAGTACAACAACACCAAAAATTAAGAGCCCGGATTCGATGATCGATTGTTTGCTACCGCTGACAACCGCCGCGACAATTAATACGATGGAAAAGACTGATACAAGGGGCAGCACTTCGGTCGCTTTAGCGATCGAGGATTTGAAAATCATGCGTAACATAACGCCGATCGCAATGGGGAAGAGCACCATTTTGATCACCGAGATAAACATCGCGCTCATCGAGACCTCGAGCCATTCGCTAGCAAGAAGATAGAAGACAACTGGAGTTAAAATTGGCGCTAAGAGCGTTGACACAGAGGTACAGGCAACGGAAAGCGCCGTGTTACCGCGAGCAAGATAGGTCATTACGTTCGATGCGGTTCCCCCAGGACAAGCGCCGACTAAAATCACGCCCACCGCGATCGCAGGCGGTAGTGCAAAGAGTTTTGCAAGCGCGTATGCGATGAGTGGCATAATCACAAATTGCGAGACAACCCCAATAATCACCGCTAAAGGATGACGAATAATTTCACGAAAATCGCCGAGAGTTAAGGTCATGCCCATGCCGAGCATCACGATACCAAGTAACCACGGAATGTACTGGCCGATCAGCGTAAATGACGAGGGGGATAGAAAAGCGAGGGCCGCAAAGAGCAGTACCCAGAGCGCAAAAGTTTTGCCCACAAATTGGCTTAAACGAATGAGCGCATTCATTGTGATGTAAGTCTCCTGAGGTGATATTGAATCGGCTTGTATTGTTATTCTCGAAAGCCGTTAAAGCGGGTAGTCTGCGATGGTTATCGCGACACCGTTATTGAGAGTAGCATAAATTTTGCCGGTGAAAACAGCGAAATCGCTTAGAATTTTTTAATGCTAACTATGGATAGATTCTATTGAGAATCTCTGTGGATATTTATCTTTCTTTACATTGGGCGTAAAAAAGCGATGCTAAAATTTCCCGTTTAATCGGGGTATTCCGTTGCATCGCTCTGGGTAGAATTAGCCTAAAAAGGTAACGTAAATGCCATTATTTTAAGCGTTTTTCGTAATTTTGTTTTACGCGACGATTAACAAATCGGTTCAATCCTTCGCCGATTTCCGCTAGGCGAATCATCTCTTCGACGTCGTCTTTACCGGGTTTTTCGTAACTATAGAGATATTCTGCGCCATTGCTATATTGAATCACAATGCCATCGTCCTGCACGTCATACGCTGAAACGCCCGAATATCCCACAAGATTTAAATAAGGTGTCATAGTTGCTCCTCTTTTAAGATTAAGTGTGTCGGAATCAATTAACGTTTCTTTAATATCACTATAGCACTTACGCGAGATTAGTAAATTGATTAATGAGGGTAGTTTCTTGAAATAAACATTTTAACGATCACGCAATAATTACCTCTGCATGACTGATTCCGCTCTTATCTTTGGTGATTTCGATCCGTGCGGGGAGGGCTTCTTTGAGCTCTTCGACGTGGGAAATAACGCCAATCATGCGCCCTGATTTTTGCAGATCAATCAAGACGTCGATCGCCTGCTCGAGGGATTCAGCATCAAGTGAGCCAAAGCCTTCATCGATGAAGAGGGTGTCGATCGAGATGCCCCCTTTAAAACTTTGAATCACATCACTCATCCCAAGAGAGAGGCAGAGCGAGGCTTTAAATTTCTCACCGCCGGACATGGTTTTTACATCGCGATTTTGCCCGGTGTAGGCGTCATAAACATCAAGATCGAGCCCGCTTTGACGGCCGTGTGAGGCTTGCGTATCGCTCCGAACAAATTCAAATTGGCCATTACTCATCTCACGGAACCGAAGATTTGCCGCTTCAATCACCCGTTCTAAATAATCGATCAAAATATAGCGTTCAAACGAGAGTTTGAGCGAGTTTTGTCCTCGTAGAAGATTAAAAAGGTGCTCAATGCGAGTAAAATCCGCCTCCGCTTGTTGAATGGCGCTGGCATTTTTATCGATTTTTTCTTGCATCGATTGGATCTGTTTTAATATCGACTCGGTACGGGTTTTGGTTTCGATCGCCTTTTCATAACGGGTAAATAGCAGCGTCGCGCTTTCGGTGAGAGCGGTTAAATCCGCAGGAGATTTCTCATGGGTGAGCGCCGTTAATTCAGCAATGCGATTCGTTAAAAAGGTGCGCGATTCTTCATAAGTGCGAAGTTCGGCTTCCCAGTTGTTTAAGTTCTCATCGGAGGTTTGCGCCTTTTCAAATGCCGTCAAATCGGTAAAGCCTGCCGTACGAAGTGCCGTTTCAAACTGCTCAAGAGCGAGGGCAGTGTCTTCCTCTGCTGTTTTAAGTTGCATCTCGAGGGAATTAATTTCTGCCCCAAGCGTTGCGAGCTGAGTTTCGGCCTTGCGGTGCTCGATTTCTGCCGTTTCAAGCGCGCGTTGTAATGTTTGCAGCGCTTTTTGCTCTCTCTCCAATGCCGTTTTAAAGGCGGAGATATCTTGCAGATGTTCCGGAATGGCGCGACTCATTTCAGTCAGGCGGGCTTCCAGCCGAGAAAGCGCGGTTTGCGTCTCATGGAGAACGGTTTCTCGCGTCTGTTTTTGCGCCTCAATCTTGGTCAGTTGCGTGCGTTTTTTTGTGAGGTTTAATTGCACTTGATCGTGGCGCGTGCGTTTTTCATGTAGGGTTTTAAGATCAGTTTCAATCGTGATGAGATGGTTTTCGAGCGTTTCCAGCGGAATCGATACCTTTAGCGTTTTGAGTTGTTCGGTAATTTCAGCGAGGGATTGGCGCACGTGATTAAGACTGCTCACCAATCGGCTCTCTTTTTGGGTCGCCTGTTGGAGCGTTAGATCGAGGGACTGAAACTCAGATTCACTCATAATGGGTGCACGTTCAAAGAGATCGGGCTGGCGCTTTTCGTGGGTTTTACTTCCGCAAACAGGGCAAGGCTCACCTTCTTCCAAATTCTCAGCGAGACGCTCTGCGTGATTTTCAAGCAGGAGTTTAAATGCCTGATCGCGCTCAGTTTGGGTGCGATTGAGAGTCTCGCGCGCGGATTCAAGTTCGGTTTGAAGCTTACTCTCTTCACGGCGTGCCGATGCTTCTTTTTGTCGATACAGAATGGCGCTTTGAGTGGTGTGGCGCGCCTCAAGCAGCGAGGATTCCCCAAGGAGCACTCGGCTTAAGGTTTCCTGTTCATCCGTTAAGGTGGCAAGCGTTTTTTGGAGGTCGGTAAGCGCTTTTGTATCGTTCTCTAAAGCTGACTTTTCATGAGTCTCTTTCGTTTTTAATGCAGAAAGCTCGGTTTTAAGCGTCGCCAGTGTCTCGACATTTTTTTGCTGGGATTCGAGCTGATGAATCGTTTTTTGCAATGTTTCACGTGTATCATTGCGTGATTTTTCAGCAGTGAGGGCGGTTTCAGCCTTATTAAAACGCTCGTTTGCTTGCTGATGTTCTTGCACTTTCGTCTGCAACGTTCCGTTAAGCGCTTTGAGCGATTTCTCATTTTTGAGCACAGTATTTCGTAGTGGAATGAGAGGCATTGCTTTCCGCGCAGATTTGATCGATTGGGCAAGGGCATTAAAATGGGGCGCTTTTGCGTTTAGCGCGGTGAGATTATTTTGCTTTTCGGTTAATTCAGTAAAATATAGATTGAGGGTTTTTGCTTGATTGAGCGTTTCGCTCGCCTCATCGTACTCTTTTTTGAGCGCAATGAGGGCTCCGCTGAGCGCCGTTAATTCCCCAGTATAATGGGATTTTTCCGCTTTTAATCCGCTGAGCGCTTGTTCAAAATTGATGGTTTCCTCGTGCAGTCTCTCAAAAAAAGGCGTTTCACGGGCGGGCAGGGTTTTAATCTCATGAATGAGCGCCGAGCGTTCACGATTTAAAAGTTCGAAGGATTGATGTTCCGCATCGCGTTTGGCTCTAAGAATTTGGAGCTGTTCACTATAGAGATGCGTGTTGAAGATTTTCTGTAAGATCGCCTCGCGATTTTCAGTATCGGAGGTTAAAAATTTACGGAATTCCCCCTGCGGTAGCATTACCAGCTGGCTAAATTGATCGTGATTAAAGCCGATAATTGCTTCAATTGCCTCACGGACTTCGCGGGCTTGCTGTTTTTCCGCCGCTTCCACTTCAGCGCCATCATCAAGGATCTGGAAGAATTCGATTTTCCCAGGGGTTTCTGATTTATTGCCCGGCTTTTGATAGGGGAGCTGGCGTAAAATGCGGTAGCGCTTTCCTTTACTGGTGAAGATGAGCTCGACTGTGCTTGGGGTATCGCTTTCGGCAAAGTGTGAGCGCAGTGCACGAATATCGCTTCGATCAGACCCACTTGCAACGCCGTAAAGCGCGTAACAGAGCGCATCGAAAATGGTGGTTTTCCCCGATCCGGTGCGCCCAGAAATCACAAACAGATTGTGAGGAAGCAGTGCGTCAAAATTGATGGTTTCGGCGGTTTTATAGGGGCCGAAAGCGGTCATGGTTAATTGATGGGGTCTCATGCGTTTGGCTCCTTCGCGCGGTGTAGGGTCTCTTCAAAGAGAGCTTGTGTTGCCTCGTCGGGATGCTCCGTTTCGAGCAGTTCATAAAAGGCTTTAAACAGCTCAAGATCGTTCTGCTCGCGGGTTTCAAGTAGGCGCGCTTTAATCTCATCGGGCGTTCGAATCAATCCGCTATCTCGGCGAAGATGGAGTGCATTTGGGAAAACGGTGCGAACCTGCTCCATCGGCTGAATAATGGCGGTTTTATCTAGCAGCGTCACAAAGGCGTAATCCTCTGAATAGGGCATTTTTAATAGATCGCTCAAGGTGGCCTTTACCTCGATCACATCTCGGCGGGGTGTGAGCGGAATTTTCGTGGTGGTGAGCGTACCTTTCTCGTCGATCTCAATCATCAAAAAGCCTTTTTTATGTGGAATTTCAGAGCCGGAATATTTAAGCGGAGAGCCTGAGTATTGAATGCGTTCATCTTTCACAATTTGCGCCTGATGGAGATGGCCAAGCGCGGTGTAATGGAAGGGCGCGAAATGATCCGCTTGAATAAATTCAGTGCCTCCAATGGCAAGCGGACGTTCTGATTCACTTGTATTAATCGGCGTTGAGCTGTGAGTAATAAAGGCGTGGGCAATGGCGATATGGCGGGCGTTTTGATCGAAATCGTCGGTGATGTTATCGATCAGATATTTCATCGCATCGTCATGACTTTTAATGGAATCATCTTTTACGCGCGTGCGAAGTTGCGAGGGCTCGATATAAGGAATCGGGTGAAAATGCACCTCGCCAAATGCGTCGCTGAGCACAATCGGTTCTAGCGGGAATTTGAGCTCGCCCACCATATGGAGGCCCTCATTTTTCATAAAGGCACTGCCAAAATCGATCCGCGTACTACTATCATGATTCCCACTAATCGCAATGACCGGGGTGTTTAGCTCCAAAATAATGGTGTTGAGCGTTTCGTTAAAGAGGGTGATGGCGTCACTTGGCGGAATGGCACGGTCGTAAATATCGCCGGCAATAATGACGACATCGGGCTTTTCGCGCCGAATATGTTCAATAAATTCCTGCAAAATAACGCGCTGATCATCGGTCATATAGACGCCGTGAACGAGCTTTCCTAAATGCCAATCGGCGGTGTGAAAGAGTTTCAAATTAGGTTCCACCTTGTTGAAAATAAGATCGATTCGATCCATTTAGTGTAACGAACCTTGCGGGGGAATTAAATGGGCGCGCTTTTTTTGATGAAAAATAGAAAAGAATTTACATTGTGAGTGGTAAAATAATGATCATAAACGGTCAATTCTCGATCAAATCTGGGTTGAAAAAGGAGGCTATGATGAAGGAATATACCCGCGGACGGATTGTCCTCTCTTACTATTTTCAATTCCCCCTTATGGGGCTTGTGTTGCTCGCGCTCTATATTGTGGTGACGGCGATGCTTTCGGAGAATCCATTTCTCTATGAACTTCGCGTTTTCCGCACGGTGCCGATGCTCATTGGCTCGCTCTTTGTGCTGATTCCGCTCGCGCTGTTGATCGGATTTTGGGTCGGCAGCGATTACGATGGCAATAATCTCAATGCGCTTATAAAACCGAGCCTTTGGAAGGCGGCGGTGGTGACGGCGATCTACAGCGGAATTTTATTAACGCTTAATTTTATTTTCCGCGCGGAAGGTTCCTATTTATGGGTGATTCTCTGCACCGGCTTTGCCACGGTACTCGGCACACTCTTTTCGGGATTGATCATTAAAAATATTGCCCGCAAAGGGGTAAAGGAATTGAGCCGTGAGTTCTAATAAAGGTGAAGAATTGATTGAAGCGATCGATCTGGATGATCGTAACGAGATTCTCGACGATTTAATCGCGCTTTGGGAGCGTTCCGTTCGGGCAAGCCACACCTTTTTAACGGAGCGTAATATTGCTGAGATTAAGCCCCAAGTCGCGCCCGCGATCATCGGGATTAGCCAATTTTTGATGATTCGTGAAGCAGGTGAAATCGTGGCATTTATGGGCGTTGAAGAGGATTCCATTGAGATGCTCTTTATCGATCCTGTGGCGTGGAAAAAGGGCTATGGGCGGGCGTTAATTCAATATGCCATTGATACGCTTGACGCCGTTTATGTGGATGTTAATGAGGATAATCACGGCGCGCGGGCTTTTTATGAGGCGTTAGGCTTTGCGATGTTTGATTATTCGGAGACCGATGGTGCCGGCAATCCATTTCCGATCCTGCATCTTAAATATTCTTGAGCGTAAAGAATGTAAATTTCGTGCTCGTTTTATGTATTAACCATCTGCGGCTTTGCCACATCGCCCACATTATTGCTACTTTTTATGGGCGCAACCGACTCTGAATTTCGCGCATCAGTGCAAGAGATCGGCAATGAAGCGCAAGAGCTTCGTGAATTAATGGAAGGCAACACCGGCGCAGCACTCGATCAATTTAATTTTATGATTGATTTTGATGCAGCGTATGAGACTATCGGATAATTGAGGATTAACTGGCTCTATTTCATAGAGTTATGGGTGATAAAAGATCGCAAATGAGCGGTCTTTTTTTATGCTATTTGAATTATATTTTCCCTATGTTCTTGTTTTGTAGTTTTAGATGGGCTATAGATATTTTAAGCGTTAAGTTTACGTTTCTAATTTTTTGGACTTAACGTGATTATTTATTTGAACCAATAAAATTTAGGAGTAAATTTATTATGTCTAATCAGAGCTGGAGTTTTGATACCCTTCAAGTCCACGCAGGACAAACCGTTGATAACGATACTAAATCAAGAGCGGTTCCAATCTACCAAACCACAAGTTATGTTTTTGATGATTCCCAGCACGGTGCGGACCTTTTCAGTCTCGCAAAACCGGGGAATATCTATACCCGTTTAATGAATCCCACTACTGATGTGTTAGAAAAACGCATGGCAGCGCTCGAAGGGGGCGTTGGTGCACTCTGTACCAGTTCTGGAATGGCGGCGATTTTATACTCGATCCAAAATTTGGCCGTGCCCGGTGATGAAATTATCACATTGAGCACCGTTTATGGCGGGACCTACACGCTCTTTAACGATCGTTTAGAATCACAATATGGCATTAAAGCGCATTTTGTTGAGCCCGAAGATTTTGCCGGATTAGAAGCGGCGATTAATGAAAAAACCCGCGCAATCTACTTCGAAAGTATCGGGAATCCAGACATCAACATTCCCCATATTGAAAAAATCGTTGAAATTGCGAAAAAACACAATGTTCCCACCGTGGTTGATAACACCTTTGGAACGCCTTACCTCATTCAATTGAAAGAGTATGGGGTGAACTTTATTGTCCATTCATTGACGAAATATTTAGGCGGACACGGCACCTCCATTGGCGGAGTGATTGTGGATCTTGGCACCTATGATTTCAAAGACAATCCTCGTTTCCCGCAATACAATACGCCCGATTCTGCCTATCACGGGCTGAAATATGCGGATTTAGGGGAAGCGGCTTATATTTTACGAGCGCGGGTGACTTTTCTACGAGATTCAGGCGCAGTCATCAGTCCCTTTAACTCATTTTTAATTTTGCTTGGCATTGAAACGCTTAGCCTTCGGGTTGAGCGCATGACTCAAAGTGCGTTTAAAATTGCGGAGCACTTAGCGAATCATCCGGCGGTAGCATGGGTGAAACATCCGGCGCTTCCCGGAAGTGAGTATAAAGCGCGTCAAGAGAAATATTTCCCGAAAGGGGTGGGTGCAATTTTCACCTTTGGTGTGAAAGGCGGGCGCGAAGCGAGCATTAAATTTATCGATAATTTAGAGATTTTCTCACTGCTTGCAAACGTTGCTGATGCGAAGAGCTTGGTGATTCACCCAGCCGGAACCACGCACTCACAGCTCGATGAAGAGGGCCTTAAAAAAGCGGGCGTTCTTCCTGAGTTAGTGCGTCTTTCTGTGGGGCTTGAAGATGCGGACGATCTGATCGCCGATATCGATCAAGCACTCGAAAAAGCGCAACAATAAATTACACGCTGTTACAAAAAAAGCGCTGGATCGTTAGGGTTCAGCGCTTTTCTCATCTTATAATCTATCTAATAATAGATTGTTAAAAAGGCTATCCTGCCGTTTTATAGTGTTTTATATATAGAGTGCGCGAAAGTCCGATGAGATTAAGATGAAAGGAACGAAACGTATGCCAGTAAAAATTCCCAACGCATTGCCTGCGTCTACCATTTTAAAAAATGAAAATATCTTCGTGATGGATGAATCCCGCGCGGAGATGCAAGATATTCGCCCGTTAAAAATTGCGATTTTAAATTTGATGCCCCTCAAAGAAGTGACGGAAACCCAGCTTTTACGGGTGCTTGGAAATACGCCACTGCAAGTGGAGCCGGTCTTTTTAACAACGGAAAGCTATCAATCCAAAAATACTGATAAAGAGTATCTCGATGCATTTTACCGAACCTTTGATGAGGTGGAAGGGCAATCCTTTGACGGTTTTATCATTACCGGTGCGCCGGTGGAAACGATGCCTTTTGAAGAGGTGGTCTATTGGAAAGAGCTGACGCGGATTATGGAGTGGGCCGATAAAAATGTCTTCTCGACGCTCTATATCTGCTGGGGCGCGCAAGCGGGGCTCTATCACCGCTATGGGATTCCTAAGTATGAATTAAGTGAGAAACGCTTTGGTGTCTATCCGCATTATGTGCTCGAAAATAATATTAAAATTTTGCGAGGATTTGATGATCTCTTCTTTGCGCCGCATAGCCGGCACACTGAGGTGCGCCGTGAGGACATTGAACGCCATGAGGATTTGATGATTTTAGCCGAATCACCGGAAGCGGGCGTGCACATTGTGGCCAATCGCGATCTGCGTCATGTCTATGTGATGGGGCATGGGGAATATGATATCGATACGCTCGAGCGTGAATATAAGCGCGATATTGATAAAGGTATGTTGATCGATCCGCCAAAAAACTACTATCCTAATGATGATCCGACACGGGGGCCGCTCGTGACGTGGCGCTCCCATGGAAATCTTCTGTTTGCGAATTGGCTCAATTATTGCGTATACCAGGAGACACCTTACGAGTTGGAGCGTATTGTGACGAAAAATCGATAAACTGATGTGAATCCAAACACGACTGATAGAGAGTAGAAGAGAATTCATTGATGAGACAAGCAAAATGGTGGTCGGCAGTGGGCGCGGCCTTGGTTTTAGCAGGATGTAATACAACGTCTGGACCGATTAATTATGCGGCGCCGGTAAAACAGGCGGAGGTTAAGCCTCTGTTGCAAGAGATGCAGCGCATGAGCCGGATTAATCAGGCGTGGATCACCGAATTGTTAGCGGCGTGCGAAACGGAAAAACTTGCTTGCTCGATGGTATCTGACAAAAAACATACCTTATCGACGCTCGGGGGGCGCACCTATGACCATTTACGTCAAAGTGAAATGATCGGTCTTGATCCTGCGCTTTACTATATAGATAGTGTTGAAGCAATTTTAGCCGATAAAGAGGCCAATATTTATCGCGCCGATTCGTTGTTGCTGATGGGGCTTTTAGCGTACATTCGTGACGTGGTTGAAGGGCGGCCAGAGCTTAAAAAGCTCGATGACCTCTGGTTATTAGATGGCGAAAAGGCGCGTCCGGTTGCAACAGCCCTTGAATTTATTCGTTCAGGCGGTGATGAAGCGGTATTAACGGCTCTTGAACCAACTTATCCGGAATACCAATTTCTTAAAACGGGATTAAAACATTACTTAGAGATGAGCGATGATTCCCGCGGGAAACCGATCACACGTCTTTCTGAGGGGAATGTTCTGCGTAAAGGACAGCAGTCGGCGGCGGTGGTGACTCTGCGGAAACGATTAGCGGAAACGGGCTATCTTGCGGAATCTCAAACCACCTCGAGCCATTATGATGATGCGCTCTATAAAGTGGTGCAACAATTTCAGCGCGATCACCAATTAGAGCCCGATGGTATCGTTGGCGGGCAAACCACTCGCGAACTCAATCTCTCGGTGGATGATCGCATTGAAAAGATTAAGGTGAATTTAGAGCGCTGGCGCTGGATGCCTCGTTCGATGGGGGATCACTATATTGTCGTGGATATCCCTGGATTTGAATATTATGTGGTGAAAGAGGGCGAGGTGACGCTTCGCGCAAAAACGGTAGTGGGGAAAGATCTTCGCCCGACGCCGGTCTTTTCATCGGATATGAATCATATTGTCTTTAGTCCTTATTGGCATGTGCCGCGCTCGATGGCGGTAAAAGATCAGTTGCCCCGCCTTAAAAACGATCCGAACATTGTGATGAATCGTAATATTCGCGTGTTTGACTCAAAAGGAAAAGAGGTGGATCCGCGCAGTGTCGATTGGAGTCAATACAATCAGCGCAACTTCCCCTATAGCCTTCGTCAAGATCCGGGGCGTAATAACGCATTGGGGCAGGTGAAATTTATGTTTCCCAATAGCCATGCGATCTATCTACACGATACGCCGCAGAAATATCTCTTTGAGCGTGAGTCGAGAATGTTTAGCTCCGGCTGTATTCGAATTGAAAACCCCACGGAGCTCGCGGTTTACTTCTTAGAAGAGCAGGGCTGGGATGAAAATCGTGTGCAAAAAGCGTACGAAAGAGGGCGTGAAACAACGGTTAAGCTCCCGAATGATAAAAAAATCCCTGTTTTTACGCTTTACATGACGACAAAGGCAAAAAAAGATGGTACTATTCTTTTCCGTCCTGATATCTATAAGCGGGACGGTAGCATTATTGCAGCGTCAAAGCGGCTTACTTTAGAAGCAAAACAACGGATTAATTAATAATAAATTAAGAGTTGAATATAAAGTAAGCAAACACAAAAAACATGTTTGACAATTCTTTGGCTGAATGTATAATGTGAATCCTTTGGTGGAGTGGCCGAGTGGTTAAAGGCAACAGACTGTAAATCTGTCCTCTATGAGTTCGAAGGTTCGAATCCTTCCTCCACCACCATTCATGCAAATGAGCGCGGGTGTAGTTCAATGGTAGAATCTCAGCCTTCCAAGCTGATTGTGTGGGTTCGATTCCCATCACCCGCTCCAAATTCGCTCATATAGCTCAGTTGGTAGAGCGCATCCTTGGTAAGGATGAGGTCACCAGTTCGATTCCGGTTATGAGCACCATTTACTTCCAGTCGTCATTAACAACAGAAAGAGTAGCGTTATGTCAAAGGAAACTTTTAGTCGTAATAAACCACACGTAAACGTGGGTACAATTGGTCACGTTGACCATGGTAAAACTACCTTAACTGCGGCATTAACCAAAGTTGGTGCTGAAGAGTACGGTGGTGATATTCGTGCGTACGATCAGATCGATAACGCACCAGAAGAGAGAGAACGTGGTATCACAATCTCAACTTCACACGTTGAGTATGAATCACCTAACCGTCACTACGCACACGTTGACTGCCCAGGGCACGCGGACTATGTTAAAAACATGATCACAGGTGCTGCGCAGATGGACGGCGCTATCTTAGTTTGTTCGGCGGCGGATGGTCCTATGCCACAAACTCGTGAGCACATCTTATTATCACGCCAAGTTGGTGTTCCATATATCCTTGTTTTCTTAAACAAAGCAGATATGGTTGATGATGCTGAGCTTATCGAGCTTGTAGAGATGGAAGTTCGTGATCTTCTTAATGAATATGACTTCCCAGGTGATGATACGCCTGTAATCGTAGGTTCTGCACTTAAAGCGATCGAAGGCGACCAGTCTGAAATCGGCGTGCCTGCAATCAAAAAACTTATCGAATCATTAGATGCGTGGATTCCAGAGCCAGTACGTGAAATCGACAAGCCATTCTTAATGCCTATCGAAGACGTATTCTCAATCTCAGGTCGTGGTACAGTTGTAACAGGTCGTATCGAGACAGGTATCCTCAAAGCAGGTGAAGAAGTTGAAATTGTTGGTATCCGTGATACTCAGAAATCAACTTGTACCGGTGTTGAGATGTTCCGTAAGCTTCTCGATGAAGGTCGCGCAGGGGACAACGTTGGGGTTCTTCTTCGTGGTACACGTCGTGAAGACGTAGAGCGCGGTCAAGTACTTGCTAAACCAGGTACAATTAATCCACACACTAAATTTGAAGCTGAAGTTTACGTATTATCAAAAGACGAAGGTGGACGTCACACTCCATTCTTTAAAGGTTATCGTCCACAGTTCTACTTCCGTACAACTGACGTAACAGGTGCTTGTGAGCTTCCTGAAGGCGTTGAAATGGTAATGCCAGGTGATAACGTTAAAATGGTAGTTGAGTTAATCAACCCAATCGCTATGGCTGAAGGCTTACGTTTTGCGATCCGTGAAGGCGGTCGTACCGTAGGTGCTGGTGTTGTTGCTAAAGTGATTGCGTAAGACGTATAAAATTTAGGCCAATAGCTCAATTGGCAGAGCGACGGTCTCCAAAACCGTAGGTTGGGGGTTCGATTCCCTCTTGGCCTGCCAAGAAAAAGAAAGCAGTCATACTTATATGACTGCTTTTATTTTATTATTATTTTTTATGCGTGTATAATAGCTAGGTTTAAGCTGTAAATATATAAATAGAGATCACAAGTTATGAGTTCAAAAAGAAAAGCTAAAGCGGAAGCCGTAGCAAAGCGCGTAGCGGCGGAAGAGAAGGCGACAAATTCGAATAAGATGATTGTCACCTTAGCCATTGTCGTCGGCGTTGTTGGATTAGTCGGGTATTATTACTTAACGGGCATGTCAGGAAAGTCTCTTTTAATGAAGATGGGTCTCCCTGAATATATGGTCGGAAAAGTAGAGAGCTCAACCATTTTAGGATCTGCGGTATTAATTGTCTGTATGGCAGCTGCAGCGGGAATGGTTTTCTTATCGCAAACGGGGCGCAATTTTGTGACCTTTGTGAAAGAAGCGAGAATTGAGTTGCGCCGCGTTTTCTGGCCATCGATGGATGAGACCAAGAAAACAACGCTAATCGTTTTGATCGTGATGGCGGTTGTGCTCATGTTCCTTATGATTGTGGATTGGCTCTTACGCGTGTTGATCTCTCTATTTCTTTCATTCTCATAAGTTAAAGGTGACATAATGCATTGGTATGTAATTCAAGCGTATTCAGGATATGAAGCGCAGGTGGTTCGAACACTACGTGAGTACATCGCGCAGCACGGAATGGAAGAGAAGTTCGGTGATATTTTAGTTCCAACCGAAGAAGTGGTTGAAGTGCGCGACGGAAAACGCCGTAAAAGCGAACGTAAATTCTTCCCAGGCTATGTGTTAATGCAAGTCGATATGGATGAAGAAGTATGGCACTTAGTCAATAGTGTGCCACGTGTGATCGGTTTTGTTGGTGGTAAAAGTGATCGCCCAAGCCCAATTACACAAAAAGAAGCGGATCGCATTTTAGATCGCATCGCGCAAGCAGAAGAGGGACCACGTCTTAAAGTTCTTTATGAAGTTGGGGAAGAGGTGCGCATCACCGATGGCGCATTCAACGACTTTAACGGAATTGTGGAAGAAGTGGATTCTGAAAAGGCCCGCTTAGTGGTCTCTGTAATGATCTTCGGCCGTGCAACACCGGTTGATCTTGAATTTAGTCAAGTCGAAAAGATCTAGAAAATATTGAATTATCATTGATTGCACCGGCTATTTTAAAAGTTGGTGCAATTTAGTGTCTATAAAGATGAAACTATTGTTGCTTTTTTAATCATATTAAACTACAATATATAGTCTTTTTTACAAGCTGGGAAGCGGCGACGCGTTGACCCACAACTTTGGAGTATCGAGTAATGGCCAAAAAAGTCATGACAAACATCAACCTGCAAGTAGCTGCAGGTAAAGCAAACCCTTCACCACCAATCGGACCTGCACTTGGTCAGCACGGTGTGAATATTATGGAATTCTGTAAAGCGTTTAACGCACAGACCCAACAAATGGAACCAGGAATGCCAATTCCTGTAGTGATCACGGTTTATAACGACCGTTCATTCACGTTCATTACCAAAACCCCACCAGCAGCTTACCTTCTTAAGAAAGCGGCCGGCATTAAATCAGGTAGCCCAACCCCTAACACTAAAAAAGTGGGTAAGGTGACTCGTGAGCAATTAGAAGAAATTGCTAAAACGAAAGAGCCCGATTTATCAGCTGCAGACTTAGACGCAGCGGTGCGTATCATCGCTGGTAGTGCGCGCTCAATGGGTATCGAAGTGGAGGGTGTGTAATGGCTAAGTTAACAAAAAAGCAAAAGCAAATCAGAGAAATCGTTGAGTTTGGAAAAGTATACCCAATCGCAGAAGCGATCGAAGTATTAAAACAACTTCCAAAAGCTAAATTCTTAGAATCAATCGACGTATCAGTAAATCTTGGTATCGATCCACGTAAATCTGACCAAGTAGTACGCGGTGCAACTATTATGCCTCACGGTACGGGTCAAGAAGTACGTGTTGCAGTATTTGCACAAGGTCCTAACGCGGAAGCTGCGAAAGCTGCGGGCGCGGACGTAGTTGGTTTCGAAGACTTAGCTGAAAGCATTAAAGCGGGTAACCTTGATTTTGACGTAGTAATTGCAACTCCTGATGCGATGCGTATCGTGGGTCAATTAGGTCAAATCTTAGGTCCACGTGGTTTAATGCCTAACCCACGCGTTGGTACAGTAACGCCTGACGTTGCAACTGCCGTTGCAAACGAAAAATCAGGTCAAGTACGTTTCCGTGCGGACAAAGCAGGTATCCTTCATTGTTCAATTGGTAAAATTGACTTTGAATCAAACCAAATTCACGAAAACTTAGGTGCGCTATTAGCCGAAGTACGCCGTTTAAAACCTGCGTCTTCAAAAGGTATTTACGTTAAGAAAGTAACCATCTCTACTACAATGGGACCTGGTCTTTCTGTGGACGTAGCGACCATCTAATTTTCAAAGAATTGAACTTATCTTTTAATGCCTCTAATAAAATAGTGGATTAAAAGGATGAGTCTAAGACCGTAGACGCTCAACGCTTAATCGCGCATCTTTTTCCCTAATACTTAAGGTTATGAATTAAGATGCGTAGTCTACGTAGACGGTAGTTCTAATAAGGGTTGCCGTAGGGCCAAAAGTAATATTTTGGGTTGTTTAATTTAGGTTATTGCCTATGTGAAGGAATAAAAAATGAGTGTAACTTTACAAGATAAACAGGTAGTAGTCGCTGAAGTAAATGAGATTGCGAGCCAAGCACACGCATTAGTGCTCTCGGAATATCACGGACTTACGGTAGCACAAATGACGCTCTTACGTAACGAAGCAAGAGCGGCTAAGGTTGACATCCGAGTAGTTAAAAATACTTTAGCTAGAAGAGCTCTCGAAGGCACAGCATACGAATGTGCAATCGATAGTTTAGTGGGACCGATCGTAATGGCGTTCTCATTAGACGAAGAAGATCCTGTAGCATCAGCGCGTGTGATTAACAATTTCCTTAAAGACAAAGCGAATGAAAAGCTTGTCGTTAAAGCGATTGTACATGACGGTGAGCTTCATGATGGCTCAGCGCTTAAAGCGATTGCATCTCTTCCAACGAAAGAAGAAGCGATCTCTCTACTACTCGCTGTACTCAAAGCGCCAGTTCAAAAACTTGCGGCGACTTTGGCAGCAGTTCGCGACCAAAAAGAAGCTGCTTAATTCAATTAAGCAGTCATTATTTAGAATTATTTATACACTATTTAAAGATAAGTATAGGAGTACATTGTTATGGCAATCTCACACGAAGATATCCTTAATGCAATTGAAGAAATGAAAACTGCAGAAGTAATGGAATTAGTTTCTGCAATCGAAGAAAAATTCGGCGTAACTGCAGCAGTAGCTGTAGCTGCTGGTCCTGCGGGCGAAGCCGGTGGTGCTGAAGAGCAATCAGAATTCGACGTAGTAATGACTTCATTCGGCGAGAAAAAAATCAACGTTATCAAAGTTGTGCGTGAAATCGCAGGCCTTGGTCTTGG
This sequence comes from Ignatzschineria sp. RMDPL8A, assembly GCF_029815055.1. Classification (NCBI taxonomy): domain Bacteria; kingdom Pseudomonadati; phylum Pseudomonadota; class Gammaproteobacteria; order Cardiobacteriales; family Ignatzschineriaceae; genus Ignatzschineria; species Ignatzschineria sp. RMDPL8A. The sequence continues at coordinate 262,420 of NZ_JAPPWA010000002.1, forward strand.
TGAAGCAAAAGCGCTTGTTGAAGGCGTTCCTGCTACAATCAAAGAAGGCGTTGAAAAAGACGAAGCTGAAAAAGTTAAAGCACAACTTGAAGAAGCTGGTGCAACTGTCGAGCTTAAATAATTTTATTGTTAAGGCTATCCACCAAACCCTATTTTGGTGGGTAGATTTAGCTAAAAATGTTGAAAAGGCTAGGGTTATGAACTCTGGCCTTTACTAGCTTCTAATAAAATCATATAAATTGCGCGATACATTTATATGATCACAAAAATACTCTTGGTTCTATTGAGGAAAATATTGCATGGTCTACTCTTTCACAGAAAAAAAACGAATTCGTAAAGACTTTGGGAATCAAACCGAAGTACAAGAAGTTCCTTTTTTACTCTCAATTCAACTCGACTCCTACCGAAATTTCCTACAAGATGATGTTCCTCGTAAAGAGCGAAAAGATATCGGTTTGCACGCGGCGTTCAAATCAATTTTCCCGATTGAGTCCATCAAAGCGAAAACAGCAACCTCTCCTGGATTTAGACTGTCATTAGAGTACGTCGATTACCATGTGGGTGAACCAGAGTTTGATGTTAGAGAGTGTCAAATGCGTGGCATTACCTTCGCGGCATCACTTCGCGCGGGGTTACGCTTAAAAATTAGCGATTTAGAAACAGGCGAAATTAAAGAGATCCGTGAAGCGGATATCGATAAATTTGGTCGTGGGGGCGTTTACTTAGGTGAAATCCCACTTATGACTGAAAACGGAACCTTCGTAATCAATGGTACCGAGCGTGTTATCGTATCGCAATTACACCGCTCACCAGGGGTATTCTTCGACCATGACAAAGGAAAAGGCCACTCATCTGGAAAACTCCTTTTCTCAGCACGCGTCATCCCGTATCGCGGTTCATGGTTAGACTTTGAGTTTGATGCGCGCGACATTTTATACGCACGTATTGACCGTCGTCGTAAACTTCATTCAACGGTGATCCTCAAAGCACTTGGTTTAAGCAACGAAGAAATTTTATCGTACTTCTTCGAAACCAATACCTTCAAAATCAAGAAAAACAAAGTATTTTTAGAGCTTATCCCTGCTCGTCTCCGTGGTGAGATGGCAGCGTTCGATATTATGCTCGATGGCGAACTTTTAGTTGAAAAAGGCCGCCGTATTACCGCTCGTCATATCCGTTCACTTGAAAAAGCGGAAGTGAAAGAGCTTGAAGTTCCATTTGAATATCTCTTAGGTAAAGTGATCGCAAAAGATCTCTTTAACAAAGATACAGGCGAAGTGATTGCACTTGCAAACGACGAAATCACTGAAGAAACGCTTGCAAAATTTGTTGAAAATGGACTGACAGAATTCCCAGTACTCTTCACGAACGAAGTGGATCGTGGAGCGTATATCTCAGATACATTACGTGCCGATAGCACCAACAGCCAGCTCGAAGCGCAAGTTGAAATTTATCGCATGATGCGTCCAGGTGAACCGCCAACACAAGAAGCGGCTGAAAACTTATTTGCTAGCCTCTTCTTCTCACACGATCGTTACGATCTCTCTGCTGTGGGCCGTATGAAATTTAACCGCCGTTTAGGCCGTGATAGCGATACCGGTGAAGGCACGCTTTCAAACGAAGATATCCTTGATGTGATGAAAACGCTTGTGGATATTCGTAACGGTAACGGAACGGTCGATGACGTAGACCACTTAGGTAACCGCCGTGTTCGCTGTGTGGGGGAAATGGCTGAAAACGTCTATCGTATCGGTTTAGTGCGCATTGAGCGTGCGGTAAAAGATCGTCTTTTAATTGCCGAGGCGGAAGGTTTAACGCCTCACGATCTCATTAACGCAAAACCTGTGGCTGCAGCGATCAAAGAGTTCTTTGGTTCATCTCAGCTTTCACAGTTTATGGACCAAAATAACCCGCTTTCAGAAGTAACGCACAAACGTCGTATTTCGGCGCTTGGACCCGGCGGTTTAACGCGCGAACGTGCGGGCTTTGAGGTTCGAGACGTTCACGCAACGCATTATGGCCGTGTCTGTCCGATCGAAACTCCGGAAGGACCTAACATCGGTCTAATTAACTCACTTGCGAGCTACGCGCGTACCAATAGTTACGGTTTTCTAGAGACGCCATATCGTAAAGTGGTCGATGGCCGTGTTACCGATGAGGTGGATTACCTCTCTGCGTACGAAGAAGCAAATTTCGGGATCGCTCAGGCGAACGCAAAATTAGATGAAAACAATGAATTTGTTGATGACTTAATTGCATCACGTGTTGAGGGTGAATTTACCCTTTTAACTAAAGAACAAATTCAATATATGGACATCTCGCCAAAACAGATCGTCTCTGTGGCAGCGGCACTGATTCCATTCTTAGAACACGATGACGCGAACCGTGCCCTCATGGGATCGAACATGCAGCGTCAGGCCGTTCCTACCTTAATGGCGGACAAACCGCTTGTAGGTACCGGGATTGAGCGTACAGTTGCGCGCGACTCGGGTGTGTGTGTGGTTGCAAAACGTGGCGGTATCGTCGATTACGTCGATGCAACGCGTATCATTATTCGTGTGAATGATGAAGAGACCATCGTTGGGGAATCTGGGGTTGATATCTATAACTTAACGAAATATCAACGTTCGAACCACAACACCTGTATCAACCAAAAAGTGCTCGTAAAAGAGGGCGACATCATTGCGAAGAAAGATATTCTTGCAGATGGTCCATCAACAGACTTAGGTGAACTTGCACTCGGTCAAAATATGCTCGTGGCGTTCATGCCATGGAATGGTTATAACTACGAAGACTCGATCTTAATCTCTGAGCGCGTGGTTAAAGAAGACCGTTTCACAACGATTCATATTGAAGAACTTACCTGTATTGCTCGTGATACAAAACTTGGTCCTGAAGAGATCAGTGCGGACATTCCAAACGTGTCAGAAACAGCGCTTGCTAAACTTGATGAAGCGGGAATCGCTTATATCGGTGCGGAAGTAAAATCAGGCGATATCTTAGTAGGTAAAGTCTCTCCTAAAGGGGAAACCACACTAACGCCCGAAGAAAAACTGCTTCGTGCAATCTTTGGTGAGAAAGCCTCTGATGTGAAAGATACCTCACTTCGCGTTCCTTCAGGAATGGACGGAACGGTGATTGACGTTCGCGTATTTACCCGTGATGGCATCGAGAAAGATAGCCGTGCGAAAGAGATCGAAGATCGTGAACTTCGCAGCATCCGTAAAGACTTAAATGACCAGCTTCGTATTTTAGAAGATGACCTTTTCGAGCGTGTTGCGAAAAACCTCATCGGTTTAGAAGTGGCCGCCGGTAATAAAGGCCTTAAAGCGGGCAGCGCAATCACGGACGAATTCCTTCAAGGATTAGAGCGTGAAAAATGGCTCGACATCAAGCTTAAAGCAGAAGAATCAGCAGAAGAGCTTGAGAAAATCAAACAGCTTTTAGAGCAGCAACGTAAAGACTTCAACACTAAATTTGAAGAGCAACGTGCAAAACTGACCCAAGGGGATGAGCTTGCACCGGGTGTTCTTAAAATGGTTAAAGTTTACCTTGCCGTTAAACGCCGTATTCAGCCTGGGGACAAAATGGCCGGTCGTCACGGAAACAAAGGGGTTGTTTCGATGATCGTTCCTGAAGAAGACATGCCATACATGGAAGATGGTACACCTGTGGATATCTGTTTAAATCCGCTCGGGGTTCCTTCACGTATGAACATCGGTCAGATTCTTGAAACTCACTTAGGTTGGGCAGCCGCAGGTCTTGGTAAGAAAATTGGTCGTATGCTCGATGCGCAAGCGAAAGTGAACGAACTGCGTGATTTCTTAAATGAGATCTATAACCAAGATGAAGCAGCGCAAAAAGTGGATCTTGATACTTTCTCAGATGAAGAGATTATCGAGCTCTGCCAAAACTTAAAAGGCGGGGTGCCAATGGCAACTCCAGTGTTCGATGGTGCATCAGAAGAAGATATGCGTCGTATGTTCCGTTTAGCGGAGCTTCCTGAATCAGGACAAACGCATCTTTATGATGGTCGTACCGGTGATATGTTTGACCGTCCTGTGACCGTAGGTTACATGTACATGCTTAAACTGAACCACTTGGTCGATGACAAAATGCACGCACGTTCAACCGGACCTTACTCACTTGTAACGCAACAACCGCTCGGTGGTAAAGCCCAGTTTGGTGGTCAGCGTTTCGGAGAGATGGAAGTTTGGGCACTTGAGGCATATGGTGCCGCCTACACATTGCAGGAGATGTTAACAGTTAAGTCGGATGACGTAACAGGTCGTACCGCGGTATATAAAAACATCGTCAACGGTGAAAATATCGTGGAAGCGGGCATGCCAGAATCATTTAACGTTCTTGTTAAAGAGATTCGCTCGCTCGGTATCAATATTGATCTTGATAACGAATAATTCGGTTAATAATTATTGTTAGCAATACTTTCTCAAAATTGTAAATTGGAATAAAACGAATGAAAGACTTATTGAATTTATTTAAAAGTCCCGACGATCTTAAAGAGTTTGATGCGATTAAGATCGGACTTGCATCCCCTGAAATGATTAAATCATGGTCTTTTGGTGAGGTTAAAAAACCTGAAACGATCAACTATCGTACCTTTAGACCCGAAAGAGACGGATTATTCTGTGCCAAAATCTTTGGGCCGGTAAAAGACTATGAGTGCTTATGTGGAAAATATAAGCGCTTAAAACACCGCGGTGTGGTGTGTGAGAAGTGTGGCGTTGAAGTCACCCTCTCAAAAGTACGCCGTGAGCGCATGGGACACATTGAACTTGCATCCCCGGTTGCGCACATTTGGTATTTAAAATCATTGCCTAGCCGTATCGGGTTACTCCTTGATATGACGCTTCGTGATATCGAAAAAATTCTCTACTTTGAAGCATTTGTAGTGATCGAGCCCGGTTTAACGCCGCTTGAGCATGGACAAATCTTAACCGATGAAGAGTTCTTAGATACGATCGAAGAGTACGGTGATGAGTTTGACGCGCGCATGGGTGCGGAAGCGATTTTAGAGCTTCTTAAAGCCCTTGATCTTGAACAAGAAGCGTCACAACTTCGCGAAGAATTAGCGGAAACCCGTTCAGAAACTAAATTCAAACGCTTAACCAACCGCTTAAAATTAGTGGAATCATTCCTCCAATCAGGCAATAAACCTGAGTGGATGGTGATGACGCGTCTACCGGTGTTACCGCCAGACTTACGTCCGCTCGTTCCACTTGACGGTGGCCGTTTTGCGACCTCGGATCTGAACGATCTTTATCGCCGCGTTATCAACCGTAACAACCGTTTAAAACGTCTTTTAGAGCTAAGCGCGCCGGACATCATCGTTCGTAACGAAAAACGTATGCTGCAAGAAGCGGTGGATTCACTGCTTGATAACGGTCGTCGTGGCCGTGCGATCACGGGTGCAAACAAGCGCCCGCTTAAATCGCTTGCGGATATGATCAAAGGTAAACAAGGTCGTTTCCGTCAAAACCTTCTTGGTAAACGTGTTGACTACTCAGGCCGTTCGGTCATCGTAGTGGGACCAACGTTAAGACTGCATCAGTGTGGTCTTCCGAAGAAAATGGCGCTTGAGCTTTTCAAACCCTTTATCTTCTCTAAATTGATCCAACGCGGCATCGCGAGCACCATTAAAGCAGCAAAACGAATGGTTGAGCGCGAAGTGCCCGAAGTATGGGATATCTTAGAAAATGTGATCACCGAGCATCCAGTATTACTGAACCGTGCTCCGACCCTTCACAGACTCGGTATCCAAGCGTTCGAACCTGTCTTAATCGAAGGTAAAGCGATCCAGCTTCACCCACTCGTTTGTACCGCATTTAACGCGGACTTCGACGGGGACCAAATGGCGGTTCACGTACCTTTATCGATCGAATCACAGCTCGAAGCGCGTGCGTTAATGATGTCATCAAACAACATTTTATCGCCAGCAAACGGTGAACCAATCATTGTTCCATCGCAAGACGTGGTTTTAGGTCTTTACTATATGACCCGTGAGCGCATCAATGCGAAAGGAACTGGCCGTGTGTTTGCAAATCACAGCGAAGTTCACCGTGTTTATGAGCTTAAAGAGATCGACGTTCACGCAAAAATTCAAGTCAGACTTCCTGCATGGATGTTTGAAGATGCGGAAGAAGGGGAAGAGTATCGCCGTGTTGAAACAACGGTCGGTCGTGTACTTTTAACCAACATTCTTCCAAAAGGATTGCCGTTCGAATTGATCGACCGTCCTTTAACGAAAAAAGTGATTTCAAGCCTCATTAACGCGTCATATCGCCGTTTAGGATTGAAAGATACCGTAATCTTTGCAGACAAATTGATGTATATGGGCTTCTACTACGCAATGCGTTCAGGCTCATCAATCAGCTACGAAGATATGGAAATTCCACAAGCGAAATACAGCATTATCGAGCGTGCGGAAGCTGAAGTTAAAGAAGTTCAAGAGCAATATACCCAAGGTTTAGTGACCAACGGTGAACGCTATAACAAAGTTATCGACATCTGGTCGCGCACGAACGAAGAAGTGGCGAAAACGATGATGGATAACTTAGGTACGGAAACAGTTGTTGATGAGCAGACCGGTAAAGAAGTTGAGCAAGCATCATTTAACTCAATCTTTATGATGGCAGACTCCGGAGCGCGTGGTAGTGCGGCACAGATTCGTCAGCTCGCCGGTATGCGTGGTCTGATGGCAAAACCAGATGGCTCGATCATCGAAACCCCAATCACGGCAAACTTCCGTGAAGGTCTTGACGTTCTTCAGTACTTCGTTTCAACGCATGGTGCTCGTAAAGGTCTTGCGGATACGGCGCTTAAAACAGCGAACTCAGGTTACTTAACCCGTCGTTTAGTTGACGTTGCTCAAGACTTAGTCATCACATCCGATGACTGTGGTACGAAAGATGGTCTTTTAATGACGCCAATCGTTGAAGGTGGCGACATCGTTGAGCCATTACGTGACCGCGTTCTTGGACTTGTGGTTGCAGAAGATGTTTACGTTCCAGGCACTGAAGAAGTGCTCTTTGAAGCGGGAACATTACTTGACGAAGCAGCCGTTGAACTTCTCGATGAGAAGGGTGTCGATGAGCTTTTAGCACGTTCAGCGATCACCTGTAAAAACCGCCACGGACTCTGTGCGAAATGTTACGGACGTGACTTAGGTCGCGGACACCTTGTGAACGTTGGTGAAGCGGTGGGCGTTATTGCAGCGCAATCGATCGGTGAGCCGGGTACACAGTTAACGATGCGTACGTTCCATATCGGGGGTGCGGCATCGGGTTCAGCAGCGATCTCAAATATCCAAGTGAAAACAAAGGGTATTATGAAGCTCGTTAAGATGAAAACCGTTAAGAACAAAGATGGCAACCTTGTGTCAACATCGCGTTCGGGCGAGTTAATCATTACGGACGAATTTGGTCGTAACCGTGAGCGCTATAAAGTACCTTACGGGGCAACCATTACCGTTGATGAAGGCGGTGTGGTGAATGTTGGGGATATCGTGGCAACATGGGATCCGCATACATATCCTGTTATCGTAGAGGTAACCGGTCGCGTTAAATTTGAAGACTTTGACGAAGGCATTAACGTACAACGTCAAACGGATGATATCACCGGTCTTTCACACTTAATCGTTCAAGACGGTAAACAACGGGGTGCGGCGCGCGGCGACAAACGTCCAACCATCTTTATCGTTGATGAAGCGGGTAACGAGCTTAAAATCCCAGGTACCGATGTCTCTGCATCGTACACATTGCCTGTGGGCGCGATCGTATCGCTTGCCAATGGTGATGAGGTGAATGTCGGTGACGCACTTGCGAGAATTCCACAAGAATCATCGAAAACACGCGACATCACCGGGGGGCTTCCACGGGTTGCAGACTTATTTGAAGCACGTCGTCCAAAAGAAGCCGCGATTCTTGCTGAAATTTCAGGAATTGTGAGCTTTGGCCGTGAAACCATGAGTAAACAGCGTCTTGTGATCACCGCTCCAGATGGAGAAGTGCACGAAGAGCTTATTCCAAAATGGCGTCATGTAAACGTGTTCGAAGGGGAAACCGTTGAGAAAGGGGAGATTGTTGTGGATGGTGAGTTAAGCGCTCACGACATCCTACGCCTCCTTGGTGTGAAAGAACTAGCGAACTATCTTGTTAAAGAGATCCAAGACGTTTACCGTCTCCAAGGGGTTAAAATCTCGGATAAACATATCGAAGTGATTATTCGTCAGATGCTCCGTAAAGTGGAAATTGTTGAAGCAAACGACAGTAGCTTTATCAAAGGTGAACAGCCTGAAGTGGTGGCAGTGCTTGCTGAAAATGAGCGCTTAGAAGCGGAAGGAAAAGTGCCAGCAACCTATATGCCGGTTCTTTTAGGGATCACCAAAGCGTCACTTGCAACCGATAGCTTCATCTCTGCGGCATCGTTCCAAGAAACCACTCGCGTCTTAACTGATGCATCGGTGCGTGGTCTGAAAGATAACCTCCGCGGTCTCAAAGAGAACGTAATCGTAGGTCGCTTAATTCCTGCTGGTACAGGTCTTGTGCATCATCAAGAGCGTAAAGAAAACAACTAAGTTTGATTTATAACTTTTGTTGGTGACGTAGCTCAAACGCTATATCTAGCGCTCTATCCCATATAGATAGAGCGCTCTTTTATTTTAAAAAGAGAATAAACGATGTCGGAACGTAAACAATATATTTTATCGAAGAAATGGTCACGATTTTTCCTAGTGCAAGCGCTCTATGAGTGGCAATTAAATCAGAGCAATATCAGCAGCATTGCGCGCCATTTCTCTGAAAATGCACTGTTTGAAAAAGCCAATAATGAGTATTTCCATGAACTGCTCCAACAGATCACGCAAAATCGGAATGATTTAGATGCGATGATCACGCCCTATATTGATCGCGAATTAGATCTCATTGACCCAGTGGAACGCGCGATTTTATGGTTAGGGTGCTACGAATTAAAATTCCACCCAGAGCTTCCCTATAAAGTGGTGATTAACGAAGCGCTTGAGCTTGCGAAAAAATTTGGCGCTGAAGGCAGTCATCGTTATATTAATAGTATTTTAGATAAAGTGGTGAAAGCCTCTAAAGGGGCATAGCCGTCTACTAAGTGATAGTCAGAACCTTGGCAGTTCGATACAATGAAGCGAGTTTCGTAATTTAACGTACTAAGTGATAAGGAATATCGATGGACATATCCCCCTATTTTCGTCTGATGGTAGAAAAAGAGGCTTCTGACCTATTTATCTATCCTGGAGCACCCATCAGCATTAAGCTTAATGGTCGCGTCAGACCGCTTGGATCAACGCCTCTTAGCCCGCAAGCGGTGCAAGAGATTGCTTATTCATTGCTGCGCGAAGATCAAATTAAAGAGTTTGAGCAAGAGTTAGAACTCAATACCGCCCTTCGCATTGAAGATATCGGACGATTCCGGGCCAACGTATTCCGTCAGCGCGGGGAATTTGGGCTGGTGATCCGTTACGTTAAATCGGAAATTCCTGAGATTGAAGACTTAAATCTCCCACCGGTTCTAAAAGACCTCGTGATGGAAAAACGCGGACTTATTTTAGTGGTTGGGGCAACGGGCAGTGGTAAATCCACCACGCTTGCCTCGATGATTGATTACCGCGCAAGTTCAACAACGGGTCATATTCTCACCATTGAAGACCCGATCGAGTTCGTTTACGAGCATAAATTATCGATTATTGGGCAGCGGGAAGTTGGGCTTGATACGCACAGTTACGAAACCGCCCTTGAATCGGCGATGCGTGAAGCCCCCGATGTGATTTTAGTGGGGGAGGTGCGAAATCGTACGGTGATGCGCGCAACGCTTAACTTCTCCATTACCGGTCACCTCTGTTTAACGACGCTTCATGCGAAAAATGCGGCCTCGGCGTTAGACCGAATTGTGAACTTTTTCCCAGAAGATGCGCGTCCTCAGCTCTTGATGGACTTATCGCTCAACATTAAAGCGATCATTTCACAGCGGTTAGTGCGCGGGCTTGATGGGAAATTAGTGCCGGCGGTGGAAGTGATGCTCAATACGCCTTACATTGCCGAATTGATCCAAAAAGGGAAACTAGAGATCATTGGTGAAGCGATGGAAAATGGCGGTACTACGGGCATGAGAACCTTTGACCAAGCGCTATACCAGCTCTATAGCGAAGGTAAAATCAGTGCGGAAGAGGCGATTAGTCAAGCCGACTCGAAAAATAACTTAGCTCTTCGTATTCGTATGACCGATACCGGTGCGCTTAATGAAAATCAGGTACCGAGCAATTTACGACTCCAAGGGAAACGTAATCGTAAATAACTCTCTAAACAGATTTAGAAGGCACACCTCTGCGTGTGCTTTTTTTCAGTCTGAAATTTGGCATAGAAAATGCATGTAGATAGGATATAAACCGATTGAAATTAGATCGAAAGAATAAGTCATGATGATGGAAGAAGATTATAATCGTCGCTTTTCAAGTCTTGCGCGTCTATATGGCGATAAGGGGCTGAAAAAGCTTGAAAATGCTCATGTGATTGTCGCCGGAATTGGCGGTGTTGGCTCGTGGGCAGCTGAAGCGCTCGCACGAACGGGGGTGGGAGAGCTTACCCTAATTGACCTTGATAATGTGGCGGAAAGTAACATTAATCGGCAGCTCCATTCGCTCACCTCAACGCTCGGAGCGCCAAAAATTGAAGTGATGGCAGAGCGGATAGCCAATATTAATGCGGGTTGCAAGGTGCATTGCGTGGAAGATTTTTTAACCCTTGAAAACATTCCGTCGCTAATTCAATTTAGCGAGGGAAAAACCGGCTGGATTTTAGATGCGATCGACGAGGTTCGCGTCAAAGCGGCGCTCATTGCCCATGCGCGATTTAATAAACTAAAGATTATTACTACCGGAGCAGCAGGGGGAAAAACAATCCCCACCGATCTTCTGATCGATGATCTAAATAATAGTTTTCACGATGCGCTCTGTGCGAAGTTAAAGTCGTACCTTAAAAAAGAGTATGGCTTTCCCTCTAAACCGAAAAAGATGAATGTGCCGGTGGTTTTTAGCCAAGAAAATAGTGTTACTAAAACGGCGGCAGGCGGCTTAAATTGCAGCGGTTATGGTTCAGTTGTGACGATGACGGCGACGATGGGCATGATGGCAGCGGGCTTTATTATCAATAAGATTGTAGAGGCCTAAGGGCAAAAAGTGGTACGGATTCCCAAGAGTATTATTAATAATCAATGAGTTCTCTATGATAAAATGGGACTTCATGCCAACGATTGAAAAAACGCGCGATAACATGATCGAAGCGATTTTTCTCTGTGTTTTATCAATAAAGTTGTGACTATTCTTTCGCTTCATCGGGCTTAAGGGTATAATTTTGTAAAGATTTTTGTAGGAATTTTGAGTGTATGACAAACAAGAAAAGTAGTGGATTCACCTTAATCGAAGTTATGATTGTCGTGGCAATCGTCGCAATTTTATCCGTGTTTGCCTTAGCAAGCTACCAGCGTTATGCAACGCGCGGGGCCATTAGTAATGCGGTTCAGCAATTGACTGAGATCCAAGGGCATGTTGAGCGTCAATTTGCGCAGGGTAGGGGATACGCGGCAGTTCAATATAATGGCGCTGCATTAGTAGGTCAGGCGATTCCGGTCTATTACTCAAAAGCGAAGGTCTTTAATATTACCTATGCGGTGAAGAAAGATAATGTCTTTCAATACACCTTAACGGCGACCGCAGCAGACGACAATCAAAAAGAACGCTTAGGGGATTGCCATACATTAACGCTTGATCAAGCGGGTAAGAAAGGCCCTAAAGAGGCCGTTGCCGCAAAATGTTGGTAGGTTAAAAGAGTCAATAATGATGAAAAATATAGAGATCAACCAAGCCCATCGCACCAAGGGGTTTACCCTGACGGAACTGATGGTGACGGTCGCAGTGCTTGCGATCATTATTATGTTTGCTGTTCCCGGATTTAACCGCCTGATTGAGCGCGAACGAATTGGAACCGATGCCCATAGTATTCTCAATTTTATGCAAACGGCGCAAGAGATTGCGGTCTCGACAGGGCGGATTATTGCGATTGTCCCCAATGCTGATTCAGCGAAAAATGGGTTACAGCATGAAGTAAAGGCGGAAATTGGTGGTATTGGCAATGCTAAAAATGACAACGCACAGCGCTGGATGAACAATGAGTGGGTGATGGTGTTTGTTAATCCCATTACCCATGCCCAGCATCTGCAGATTGCCAATAAAAACCCAGGGAGTTTTTTAACCGCTCTTTATACCAATGATGTCACCGACCCAACGCGTGTGATCGCCCGTCAAAAGGTTTTACAATATCCCACCCCAGGGCAGAGATCACCGGTGATTATGCGCTCGTATCGTAATTTTGCTCCAAATAATGGATGGGAAGCATCATTTGCCGTTAATGGTGTTGGCCCCATGCTCTTTTATCCAGATGGGGTGATTAATGCACCGCTGATCTTTTTAGGTGAAAATGCCCGTGGGAAAGGCGACGGTGAAGCGCGCGAGCCAAGCGGTAACGAGCAGCTTTTATATGCTGTCGGGCTTTGTGCTCCAAAAGATCCGCGTGCCAATAACAGCGGTACATCCAACTATGTGCTCGGTATTCATCGTTTTGATGGATCAGTGCTGGCGAATGTAACGAATATTTCAAACAATAATGCGTTGAAAGATCTACGATGTGAGGCGTACTAATGAGACAGAATTATAGAGTGACAGGGCGTGAAAAAGGCTCGCTCTTACTTGAATTTTTAGTCGCTGTAGGCATTGCAACCTTTGCGCTTGCAGGACTTGCGGTAATGCAAAACAAAACCATGCGTGAACTGCGCGGGCATAAAGATATGATGTCGAGCGGGTTTATCTTGTCGGACGTGATTGATCGAATGTCGGTGACGGGCTTTGACAAGGTCGGCGAATTTAAGAATCCTTCATCGGAGTTTGTTAAAACGGAATTAGCCGATATTAAGAGAAATGAAGTGCTCTTTAATCGCCAGGTTAAGATTGAGGGCATTGATAATTGTGGCGCTGGTGGGAGAGGCTTTCGTATCACGGTTTCAGAAGTGGTGCAATTTGACGCAAATGAGCCGGATACGGTAACGCAATCGGTCTGCTTCTATCCTGAAGCAAGACCAGAGTAATCCCAGAGGCACTATAAAGGAATCATCATGCAAATAAATGTGTTACATAAACAGAAAGGGGTCACCCTTGTTGAGCTTATGGTTGTGATGGCGCTCGGGCTCATCTTACTTTTGAGTATTGGGTTATTTTATACCAATGTTAAGCTCAATCTGCAGACCGTTCGCTCGCAACAATTACTCAATCGTAAAGCGCGAATTGTACTTGAAATGCTCAATCGTCAAACGCAAATGGCGGGTTACTCAGGATGTTTAGGTACAACTAAGATGTTTTATGAAGATGGAAATACCTATCGTGTGCCCTTTGAAAAACAGGGCTATCGTACACCGCTCGATTTTGTGAGTATCAAGGCTGATGGTCGTGATCGCTTAATCATTCAAGGGCTTTCCGCATTAAGCTTTGAGCCAATAGGCGTTACGACAAAAAACTATCCTTACGTATTACCGCTCTATATGGGCATCAATGATCCGATCGACAGTTATTTCTATACACACTGTTTAGCGAGCCAAGATCATAGTGATAAAAACAACCAAGCGAAGAGCCATCCGCGGGACATTTTAACCACGTATGTGGTGGAATTTGATTATCCGGGTGAAAATCAACTCGGTAATCTCTATGTCTATAACCATGAAAGAGGGAATGCGTTTAATCGAAATAATCGTGAATTATTAGTGACGGGCGTTCGTGATTTTGTTGTTGAATTTGGGCTCGCTGAAACAGTGGAAGAGGATTTTGTCACCACATATATGGCGGCGGATAAGTTAGAAAACGATGCCACGCACGCGGTAAACAGAATTCGCAGCGTTAAATATACCTTAACCCTAGTCGATCCTGATGATCGTTTGAGACCTGTGACATTATCGCGTGTGGTGAAGATTGAAAACGCGTGGTGGCGTACCGATGGGGAGAATAAATAATGAGATATCGTATGAATTCGCTGAACCGTAAAGAAGAGGGCTTTGTCCTCGTAACGACGTTGATTTTCCTGTTAGTCTTATCGATTATCAGCGTCACCACTTATATCCAAGTCACCAACAGCACACGCAGTATCGGGATTTCCCGCGCCAAAGCGATGGCGTCCTCATTTAACTTAGATACGCTTGCGCAACTTGAGCAGCAGTATCAAGCAGGAGCGGGTTCACTTACAGTGAATAAAAAACCTGAAATGCCCACCGATGAGCAGATCGGAAAAATTGTTAAAGAGTATCGCAAAAGTGGGAAATATGATGAATCCAGTGGAAAATTCACCAAGTTCACCTCCAATAATAGTAATGAATCGGTAGCGACCTATTATTATGTTGAGCAGCTAAATTCCGAAAATGTTGGGAAAGACATTAAACTCGGGCCAAAGCAATTCCTCTATCGCACGGTGATTATTACCTTCTATCAAGGAACTGTCGATGTGCTAGAGAGTGCGTATGTTTGGGGATAGAGAGCTCTACTAGTCATATCAATCGATCATAAAAAACGCTTAACATCAAGTAACGAGTTAAGCGTTTTTTATTGAGTGGTTTTTATTGGGTAATTTTATAGGAAGATTAATCCGCTGGCGTAAAATGGAAGAAGGTTTCGTCCTTTTGGATGAGTCCTAAATGTTTTCGCGCAAGTTCTTCACGGGCTTCGACGCTATATTTGATGCCGTTGACCACCTGCTCGATGCGTTCGTTGTTTGAAACGAGACGTTCATGCTCACTTTTTTGTATTTCAAGCTCTTTTTCGAGCTCGGCGAGGCGCTTAACCCCGGTCGATTCATTGAACCATAAGTTGTTGATGAGCAAGCCGAGTACCAAGAGAAGTACCGCGGAGAGCAGTTGCATTAAATTCATAATTCCTCATTCCCCGATATACGAAGCGTCTTAAATTTGCGATAATGTTACCTTTATATATTTATTGTACAACATTATAAACCATATGAAAGATAGTATAATTGCAAAATTAGATGAATTGACTGAGCGCCATCACGAGGTTGCGATATTGTTATCCGATCCGGAAGTGATTGGCGATAACGATCGTTTCCGTACACTCTCGCAGGAGTATGCTCAGCTCTCGCCCGTTGTCGAAGAATTTGACGCGTGGAAAGAGAATGAGAGTGCATTAAGTGATGTGTTTGAGCTTCTCGAAAGTTCCGATCCTGAAATGAAGGCACTTGCCCAGGAAGAGCTTCCGATTTTGGAAGAGAAGCGCGAAGAGCTTAGCCACTCTTTGAGCATTTTACTGCTTCCAACGGATCCTCACGATAATAACAATATCTTCTTAGAAGTGCGCGCCGGAACCGGTGGCGACGAAGCGGCGATTTTTGCCGGCGATCTTCTGCGCATGTATATGCGTTATGCCGAAAATAAAGGCTGGGGCGTTGAGATTATTAGTGAACATGAAGGTGAGCACGGCGGTTACCGCGAGGTGATTGTGCTGATTAGCGGGCATGGGGCGTATTCGCGTCTTAAGTTCGAATCGGGCGCTCACAGGGTTCAACGGGTGCCTGAAACGGAATCGCAAGGGCGTGTTCATACCTCGGCGGCAACGGTGGCGATTTTGCCAGAAATTCCGGAAACGGAGATGGTCGATATCAATCCTGCTGATCTAAAAGTTGATACCTTTAGAGCCTCGGGCGCTGGGGGTCAGCACGTTAACAAAACGGACTCGGCGATTCGAATTACGCATCTTCCCACCGGCGTTGTGGTTGAGTGTCAAGATGAGCGTTCTCAGCATAAAAACCGCGCGAAAGCGATGAGTCTGCTTGCATCACGACTTTTAGAGGCCGAGCGTGAGCGTGAAGCCCGTGAGATGAGTGAATCTCGTCGTAATCTTGTGGGATCAGGCGACCGTTCTGAACGAATTCGTACCTACAACTATCCGCAAGGGCGCATTACCGATCACCGCATCAATTTGACGCTCTATAAGCTTGAAGAGATCATTAACGGCGATCTTGATCAGGTGATTGCACCGCTTATTCATGAGCATCAGGCAGACCTGCTTGCCGAGCTTGGGGATAATCACTAAACTGTTAGATGTATATAAATGAGCGTTAGCAAAGGAGCTGTGATGACGGACGCGATGATACCTTTGGATATTCGATTACTGGCCACCACGGATCTTCATGCTCATTTAATGAATTTTGATTACTACCGCGATGAGACCGTGCCCAATTTTGGCCTCGTGGCTCTCGCGGATGTGATTGAAGCGGCGCGTTCTGAAGTGCCGAACACCTTTTTATTTGATAATGGCGATCTCATTCAAGGCAATCCCCTTGGGGATTATATGCGAGATTATGCCTTAGAAACGGGCCATCCTGTCTATCTTTTGATGAACCAACTCGGCTACGATGCGGCAACGCTCGGCAATCACGAGTTTAATTTTGGTCTCCCTTTTTTAAAAACGATTCTCCCGCAGGCAAATTTCCCTTATCTTTGCGCCAATTTAGTCAATCATAAGGGCGTGCCGTGGATTACTCCCTACACGATTTTAGAGCGCAATTGCACTGATCGAAAGGGTAACTCCCATCCGATAAATATCGGCGTGATCGGCGTTCTGCCACCACAAATTACCAAATGGGATAAAAATCATTTTGATGAATATTCCGGAAGTGATGCCGGTGAAAAGCTCACCACGATCGATATTATCGCCGCCGTTCAGCGCTATCTGCCGGAGCTAAAAGCAAAAGGGGCGGACATCATTATGGTGCTCGCGCATACGGGCTACGATACCGATCCTTATGAGGTGGGCAAAGAAAATTGCGCCTATCATCTGACGACGCTTGAAGGGATTGATGTGGTGATCGCCGGGCATAATCATCGCCGTTTTCCCTCCCATGATTTTGAAACGCCGCACTATCGGGCTCACGGATTTGATCTTGAGCGCGGGCTGATTAATGGCACAGCCTCAGTGATGGCGGGCAGTTGGAGCCGATATTTAGGCGTGATCGATCTGACGCTGACCCCACGGCAGCAACCGACCAAATCGGGCTCTCGTTGGCTCATTACAGAGAAAAAGGCAGCACTTTGGCATTTAGATGAGGTACGCGATCCAGGCAAGCCGATCAACTCCCGTTATCTTGAAGTTCTATCCGGTGCTCACGAGGCAGCCCGCGATATTATGAATGTGCCGATTGGGGAAGCGACGAGCCACTATTTTAGTTATTTAACGCTGTTACAAGACGATAGTTGTGTGCAGATTGTGGCTGATGCGCAAATTTACGCCGCGAAAGCACGTCTTGCCCCTGAATATCAGGATCTACCGATGATCTCTGCCGTTCCGCTCTTTAAAGTTGGGAGCCGGAAAGACGATCCCACCTATTTTACCGAGATTCCGCAGGGTCCCATCAGTTTTAAAGACATTGCTGATCTCTATGTCTATCCCAATCAATTGGTGGTGCTTAAATTATCGGGCAAAAATCTGCGTGAATGGCTCGAATGTTGCGTCAGTATGTATCACACGCTAACCCCCAATCAAGCAGGGCAAGCGCTCATCAATTGGGAAGAATATCGCTCCTATAATGTGGATATTATGAAGGGCGTTGAGTATCACGTCGATCTCTCTGCGCCGCCACGTTACGATGGGGATCTTAAATTTATTAATGCAGAAGCGCACCGAATCTCCCATCTTACCTATGAAGGAAAACCGGTTACCGATGAGATGGAATTTATGCTCGCCACCAATAGTTATCGCGCGCTAGTTGACCGGTTCCCGGGAGCAGGCAAAGAAAATGCGGTGCTCATTACCACGATTGAAATCCCCGATGTGATCCGCCAATTTATTGAACATGAAATCGCTAAAAAAGGGGTGGTTGAAACGCTTGTTGCTAAAAATTGGCACTTTGATATGACAAAGCTCGGCAAAATTAGCGCCGTGATGGAGACGAGCAATCATCCGCGCGTCCATGATTATATTACACAAGAGGCGATCTATCCGGCAACGCATGTGGGCGTTGATCCAGAAGGATTTAATCTTTTTGAGTTTACACTCGGTAAGGACAATTAACACGATTAAACGGCAATCCGACGCTCTTATCTTTTGATTGAAAATAAAAACAAAACATTGATTAGAAAGATGTAACAAAAATGCGCTATGCTGAGGGTATCCCTATAATAAACACGAAGGAGACCTGTATGAGATTTACCGATAAAGTAGCGATTGTCACTGGTGGTGCGAGTGGCATTGGCGAAGCAACGGCGCTTGAGTTTGCCAAAGAGGGCGCAAAAGTGGTGGTAGCGGATTTTTCAGAGCGTGGCAAAGAGGTGGTGAGCGCCATTGAAAAAGCCGGTGGGACAGCGCATTTTATTAAAGTCGATGTGGCGAGCGAAGCCGATACAAAACGTATGGTAGACGAAACGCTTAGCACCTACGGGCGCATCGATATTCTCTTTGCGAACGCGGGCATTGCGCGGGATAATCACTTAACTGAACTCTCGCTTGATGCGTGGCAAAAGACCATTGATATCAATCTAACCGGCGTATTTCTTTCCAATAAATATGTATTGCCGGTGATGCTTAAGCAGGGCGGCGGCGTTGTGGTGAATTGTGGCTCGATCCATAGTCATGTTGGGCGCACGGGGCTGACGGCTTATTCCGCTGCAAAAGGGGGCGTGAAGCTCTTAACGCAGACCCTCGCGATCGATTATGCCAAAGATAATATTCGTATTAATGCGGTCTGTCCGGCCTATATTGATACGCCGCTTCTCGATGTATTTGATGATGCGTTTAAAAATGAGCTGATCTCGTTGCATCCCCAAGGCCGCTTAGGTAGACCTGAAGAGGTGGCGCGGGCGGTTCTGTTCCTTGCGAGCGATGATGCCTCATTTGTCAACGGCAGTAGTTTAATGGTCGATGGCGGTTATACTGCGCCGTAGAGAGTCGTAGTTTTTCTTCAAAAACAAAAAACGGTAGTGAGTGATTCGCTACCGTTTTTTAATGCCATATAAATTAGCGCTGCATCAGTCCATATTGATAATGCATGTTGAGTTCTTTGCCGAGTTTTTCCACTGTTTTTTTGCGCGATTCAGAGAGCGATTCCCCTTTTAAGGTGCAATAATCGGGATAGGCTCTAAATTTTTGCGCATGCTCGACAAAATTACGTAAAAAGCCGATCGCTTCCTTATCATCGGTGACCGATTTGGAATCATCTAAAATAATGGGGGTGACTTCCGCGTGGGAGCGTCCGTTTAAAAGGCCGATCAGCGCCACCATCCGCATCATCAGCGCGATGACCGCTTCATTATTGATGCAAAAAATCTCTTTGCTCTGCAATTTATTGAGAAGATGATTGCCATAAAACTTAAAGGAATTGGTGAGCCCACCTAAGATCGCGCCCGTTGCGGTTGCGGCTCCCAAAGTGGTAAAGCCTGCGAGCGCATCAACGCCTGCAAAAATCCCCGCACCCACCGTCGCCCCTTTTCCAAAATGGATGGAGAAATCCCAGAGCTGATCCCCGGCTAAAAAGTCTGGATCGTAGCGGGTTTGCTCAATATCGAGTGCGAGATATTCCACATCATCTTTATTAAAACGATAGAGTGCAAGTAGCGCCTTAATGGTACGGGCTTCAAGCTCGGTCACGTCGCTAGCGAGCCGCTCCATCACCTTTTTCTCAGCGCTGTTTTCTTTAAAGGTGACCTGATAGGTTAGTAGATTGATAAAAAAGTCCGCAAGGAGCTCCATACTCCGCTCAAAGAGGCGAATTTGTTCTTTCTCTTCAGCATCGATAATGGCGCGCATCGCCTGATAGTGCTCGGGAAACATAATGGCGATCTGTTCGTAGATGCGGCGTTTTTGCGGTGGTGCAATGGTATCGTATTCAAGGTAATGATGGATGCCGTGCGCCTTTAAATTCTCTTTCCACTCATCGATATACTCCCCTTGTTGCAAGAAATTTAAGATTGGGAGCATCGGCTTATGAGTTTGTAAAATCAGCGTTAACTCATCATTAAATTTGGGCAAAAACGGGAGGCGCGTATCGATCACATAGACCATAAGATCGGATTTGAGGATCTGTTTAAGCACCTTAATTTCTTGATCAAAATCGAGCTGATAGTGCGGATTTTCAATAAAGGCTTCTAAGCGTGCGAGCTCATCGCGTTTTGATTGGAGCGGTTTGGAGTCATCTAAAATCTCCAAAATGCCCATGGCATCTTCAAGGCCGGGCGTGTCGATATATTCAAAGGAGAGCGCCTCATGGCTGAGTGATACCGAGCTCACGTCGATCGTGGTGGACGCTTCATCGCGCACCTCGCCAAAGTTTCGTTCTCGCGCAAGGTTACGAATGAGTGAGGTTTTGCCGGTGTTGGTATGGCCGACGATGGCTAACCGCATCGATTTCATGAATTCTCCTTCGGATTAAATGTCGCTAAATCATTATAGAGGAGTTCGCGATCGCCTAAAAGGGGCGTGAGTTTTTGGTGCCATTCCGCAAAACGGCTCTCATCGGGAGTTTGGCAAATGCAGTAGAGATTGGCCGTTTTGGTATGATTTAACAGGCGAGTAATGCGCCGTAAAATGCCCCGATCGGGAGTGTGCGAGGCATCAATAAAGAGATCGAGCGTTTCAAGGGGCGCACTTTGAATGCGCTCTTCAAAGGCTTTAAAGGTTTCCAGCGTATTGAGATATTGAATGCGGGGATCGATCGTCCACGCCTCATCCATATCAAGGGCAATCGCGGCATATCCGCTCCCTTTGCGCAGCTCCCGAGTCTTCTTCTCATCTCGGCTCACTACCGGTTTGGCCGGCGCTTTTTCGAGCGTTTTAGTATGGGAGATCGGCGCTTGTGCCCGGATTCGTGTCTCTTCATAAAGCGCAGCATTAAGGGCGCGTTTAAAGCGAATGTAATGATAGATCGTAAAAAGTGCGCGCGGTAAAATGCCGTACACCGCAATAATTTTCAACACCCAGCGTGCCCAAAAGGCGGTAAGCTCTGCCGGCATGGTTTGATTAAGGCTCTCGGTAATAAGCGTTTCGGTGATGGGCACAGCGCCAAAGGGTTTGCCGATTAGCGCAGGCAGGGCATCAATCCCGATTAAAAGCGAATGATAGAGCGGTGCATCGGTGGGAAATAGAGTGCTGCTTAAGATAAAGGGGTAGGCTTTGAGCGAAAATTGAAGTGCAAAACTTAAGAGCGTTGCGGTAAAAATGATGCTCCAAGAGAGATGGGCGATAAAGCTAAAAAAGTACCGAAAATGACGATGTTGATCGATGAACGCTCCGCCTTGATAGAGCATCTCGTTTTGAGAAGAGGCGGTTTCGGCCAGCTTTTTTTGGCGACGGTTCCACAGAATCGTTGCGATATTGGTAAAGAGTTTCGCGAGCAGGGATACCCCGCCAAAGAGGGTGAAACCTAAAAAGAGGAGCGAGGGCAGAATCAGCAGGCTCACTAAATAGAGTGGCTGAATCGGGCTTTGCAGGAGCGAGCGGCTTCCTAAAAAGGTGATCGCCATTAAAAAAAGAACCCAAACGCCGATCAGTACCGGGATTTGGGTCTTCATAAATTGGTTGAGGGTGGTGTTTGAATCAATCTGTGCCATCGGTATCGGGGGTAATAATTTTAAAACGGAGTGCGTTTAGGTCAACGCCAGTGATCTCAATCTCTGTGCCGATTTCGCAATCATCGCCCATAATGGTCCAGTTGCTATCGCCGATATTGAGGCGGCCAATGCCGTTCAGAATCGGGGTTTCGGTCTTAAAGCGCAGCCCAATATATTCAGAGCCGCGGACTGTATTGAGTACCCCTGATTTTACCACTTGTCCCTCTTTACGGTAGACTTTTACGCCGATCGCGGTTGAGATGAGCGACAAAATGCCAAACAGCGCGATCTGCCAAGCAAGTCCCATGGGAATTAAAAAGGTGATCGCACCCATCACAAGCGCGGCAACGCCAAACCAGATGACGTAAACGCCCGGAATTAACAGCTCAGCGCTCACTAAAAAAATGCCGAGAATAAACCAATTGACGTAATCTGCTGCAAGTTTAAAGAGTTCCATGGAGATCCTTATCCGGTGACGGGGTAAAAAGAGAAAGTATGAGCGCCCGATCGATCAAAAACGAGCTATCGAGCGCTCAGATAAATGGATTGCGGAGTGATTATTTTGATTGGGATTGACCGCTATTTTTAAGCAATTCTGCCATACCCGCAAGTGAGCCGACCATGCCAGAGGCTTCCATCGGCATCATAATAATCTTATCGTTTTTGCTCTCAGCGATGTTGCCAAATGCTTCAATGTATTTTTGCGCAACGAAGTAGTTGATCGCCTGCACATCCCCTTCGCGAATCGCTTGAGAGACCACATAGGTTGCTTTTGCTTCCGCTTCCGCTAAACGCTCGCGCGCTTCCGCTTCTAAGATCGCCGATTGTTTTTCCCCTTCCGCTTCTAAAATGCGCGATTGTTTCTCCCCTTCCGCTCTTAGGATCTGTGCTTCGCGAATTCCTTGCGCTTCTAAGATGGACGCACGTTTTTCACGCTCGGCTTTCATCTGTTTTGCCATGGAATCGACAAGGTCACGGGGTGGCGCGATATCTTTAATTTCGATACGGGTTACTTTAACGCCCCAAGGCGCCGTTGCGTGGTCCACTACCGATAGAAGTTTTGCGTTGATATCATCGCGTTTTGAGAGCAGTTCATCCAGATCCATTCCCCCCATTACGGTACGGATGTTGGTCATGGTGAGATTTAATACTGAGAGCGTTAAATCGGTGACCGCATAGGCCGCGCGCGCTGCATCGTTAATCTGGAAGAAGACCACACCGTCCACACGCACCATGGCGTTATCTTTGGTGATCACCTCTTGTGAGGGAACGTCCATCACCTGTTCCATCATGTTGATTTTTTTACCGATGCGCTCGAAGAAAGGCACGATAAATGAGATGCCCGGTGTGAGGGTCTGTTTATAGCGCCCAAAGCGCTCAACTGTATACTCTTGCCCTTGGGGAACCATTTTGATTCCAGAGCTGACAAAAATGACGATACCGACTAAAAGAATTAAGACAAACGACATGCGCGCCCCTTGTTTGGTTGTGATAAGCGTTAAAAAATTACGAATGAACGTAGGAATAGTATCTGATTTACCTAACTGATTATCTTAGCGTTAAATGAGTGAAAAATCTATCGATGAAACACGTGGATATAAAAAAAATCGCCCGATTATGAGCGATTTTTAAGCATTTGAATGGATGGGGAATAGAGATCCCATTTAGATCACACTAGGCGCTAAATGAGTTACCACAGCCACAAGTTGTCGTTGCGTTCGGGTTACGAATCACAAATTGCTCACCGGTTAAATCTTTTACATAATCGATCTCAGCGCCCGCTAAATATTGGAAGCTTAATGGATCGACGAGCAGGGTAACGCCCTGTTTAACAATCTCGGTATCGCCCTCTTCCACAACGTTTGCAAAGCGGAAACCGTATTGGAATCCAGAGCAACCGCCGCCTTGAATATAGACGCGAAGCATTAAGTTATCCACATCTTCTTCATCAATGAGGCTTTTCACTTTTAACGCCGCCGCATCGGTGAAGATGATCGGATCGTTCATTTCAGTACTCATATTATTTCTCCTTAAATAAATAATGCTCACTATCACAGAGTAGTATAGTCCCAATTTCGGGGTCTACGTTTAATTCTTTAATAGCAAGCATTATGGTGTTTTTAGATGAAAGCGGGAAAACTCGAGGCTCTATTTCTCAGCTTTCTCTTCTTTTTCCAATACAGCGATGTTGAGCTCTTTGAGCTGACGATCCCCAATTGCAGCAGGTGCGTCCGTTAAGAGACACGCGGCAGATTGTGTTTTAGGGAAGGCCATCACATCACGGATGGAGCTTGCGCCCGCCATCAGCATGATTAAACGGTCAAGACCGAATGCGATACCGCCGTGAGGAGGTGCTCCGTATTTAAGCGCATCGAGTAAGAAGCCAAATTTCTCTTCCGCTTCCTCTTTTGAGATGCCTAATAGCTCAAATACTTTCGCTTGCATGTCCGGTTTGTAGATACGAATCGATCCACCGCCAAGCTCGGTTCCGTTAAGCACCATGTCATACGCGTTAGCCAGTGAATTTTCAGGATCGGTCAATGATTCAATGCCGGTTTTGGGTGAGGTGAAGGGGTGATGAACCGCCACATAGCGTTTCTCATCTTCATCATACTCAAACATCGGGAAATCGATCACCCATAAAGGCGCCCACTGACAGGTTAACATATCGAGATCTTTACCGATTTTAACGCGAAGTGCGCCGATGGCATCATTGACAACGGTTGCTTTGTCCGCACCGAAGAAGATGATGTCGTTATCGTTTGCATTTACGGCGTCTAAAAGCGCGGTAAGGGTTGCATCGTCTAAGAATTTAACGATAGGCGATTGGAGGCCTTCACGACCCGCTTTCGCATCATTTACGCGAATGTAGGCAAGGCCTTTCGCACCGTAACGGCTAACAAACTCTGTATATTCGTCGATGTTTTTACGGGTGAATTTATCCGATGAATTTGGAATATTGAGCGCCACAACGCGGCCTTTTTCCATATTCGCAGCATCTTTAAAGACTTTAAATTCCGCTGATTTCATCAATTCAGTGACATCGGTAAATTCAAGCGGGATACGAAGATCAGGCTTATCTGACCCGAAACGGCCCATCGCTTCCGCGTAGGTCATTTGTGGGAATTCTGCGGTAAGCTCAACGCCGATCGATTCTTTAAAGATATGACGAATCATATTTTCAGCAATCTCACGGATCTCTTCGGCGCTTAAAAATGAGGTTTCCACGTCGAGCTGGGTAAATTCAGGCTGACGGTCAGCGCGTAAGTCTTCGTCACGGAAGCAACGAACGATCTGATAATAACGGTCAAAGCCGCTCATCATTAAGAGCTGTTTGAAGAGCTGAGGGCTTTGTGGCAACGCGAAAAATTCCCCTTGATGGGTTCTTGAAGGCACTACGTAGTCGCGGGCGCCTTCGGGCGTTGCTTTGGTTAAAAATGGAGTTTCGATATCTAAAAAACCCTTGTTTTCCATAAATTCACGGATTAAACGGGTCACTTTAGAGCGTAAAATCAGACGATTTTGCATCTTCGGGTTACGCAGATCGAGGTAGCGATATTTTAAGCGAACTTCTTCTGAGGTCGTGTCATCACCGAGTTGGAAGGGGAGCGCTTCGGCACGGTTTAAAATCTTACAGCGGTTGGCAACCACTTCGATTTTACCCGATACGATGTTTGGATTGATCATATCATCGGGGCGAAGTACCACTTCACCTTCGATTTGAACAACGCATTCATTACGGATCGTTTCAGCTTCAGCAAAGTCTGGGCTTTCAGGATTGATCACCACCTGAACGATGCCTTCACGGTCGCGCAGGTCAATAAAGATAACGCCACCATGGTCACGGCGACGATGAACCCAACCCGCGAGGGTTACGCTCTCTCCGACTAGTTCTTCACTAACTAATCCACAATAATGAGTTCGCATATTTACTAATTCCTTAAATCACTTTGTCTTTGTACATGTACGATTGATTCTATCTGAGGCCGCTAAAATGGGCTAATCAGATGAGGCAAGATTTTTCTTCGATCCGCTCTTAAAGTCGGTCTCATACCAGCCATCGCCTTTTAAACGAAAGGAGGCTGCCGAGATCAATTTTTTAAGGGCAGGTTTCTGACATTGAGGGCATTTCACTAACGGATCATCTGACATCTTTTGCAAAGCTTCAAGCTCATGATTGCACTCTTCACAACGATAAGCATAAATCGGCATAGCAATTACCTCTAATTTATCTAAATATTATTAAACGAAAGAGATAAATTATATGATATTTTTGGAAAAATTTCAGCTTATTGTCGGGAGGCGGTGGCGCAAAATTGAGCCTCACCGTATGATGATAGGGCATTTGATTTGATCTTAATCAATATATAAAATAATATAATGTTTTTAGAGGAGGATAAAATGGCTTGGATTCAAGGTCGTTTACGCGTGGATTTTGAGGGGTATGGTAGGGAGATTGCCTTTGATCATCGTCAGGGTGATCCGCAAAAACCGGCATTACTGTGGCTTAATGGCTATCGTTCCAATAAATCGGGCGAAAAGGTGGTGCACCTCAAAGCGTGGGCGGATGCGAATAATTACGAGATGCTCGCCTTTGATAATTCAGGGCTTGGTGAGAGCGGCGGTACTTTTCCAGAAGGGCGTTTAGGCCAGTGGCTTGAAGAGGCGTTTGAGGTGGTACAGATGATCGAGAACACTCGGCGTGAAGTGATCATTGTCGGCTCTTCGATGGGCGGTTGGATTACTCTATTGCTCGTCAATCTCTTGCGCGAGCGTAACAGCGATATTACCCCCGTTGGCCTTATGCTGATGGCGCCGGCGGTGGATTATACGGAAAACATTGTAATGACGCGGTTAAATGACGAGCAGAAAAACGATCTTGCAACGAAAGGCGTCGTGCGTTTGCCGTCGATCTATGAAGCTGATGGTTATCCCATTTATGCCGCTTACTTAGAAGAGGCGAAACAGCATCTCTATTTCCCCCTAAACATGCGGGTCGATCTACCGATGACGATTGTCCACGGTACCGATGATGCGGCGATTCCCTTTAGCTGGGGCGAAAAGCTTTACCGTGAATGTGGGCGAGAGGATAGCGTGCTCGTTCCGGTGGAAGGGGGCGATCATCGTCTCTCAAAACCTGAGAATTTAGTGGTGATGATCGATGAGCTCGAAGGACTCATTGCCCGAATTAACGGATAGTTTTTATTAAAAATTGTCTCAATGAGCGCTTAACGCTAAGCGCTTTTACATAACCATGATGGACGAGGATAAAACGTGATACTTGAATATTTGATCTTTTTGGGGCTTGGTTGTATCACCGGGGTGATCGCAGGGCTCTTAGGCGTTGGCGGTGGAACCATTGTGGTGCCGACCATGATCTACTTTTTAACCGCTTACGGCGCAGAGAGCGATCTCATTATGAAGATGGCGCTCGGCACCTCTTTTGCCACGATTGTGGTCACCAGTTTGTCGTCGGTGGTGGCGCACAATAAAAAGGGCTCGGTGATGTGGCGATTGGTCTTTTTTATGGGGATTGGTTCGGCGATTGGCGTTGGGCTTGGCGGCGCGATCGTCAGTAAACTTTCTAATACCACCCTTCAAGTAATCTTCTGTATCTTCCTTGCTTACACTATTACCAATATGATTTTTACCGCCTCAAAACCGGAAGCGGCGGAGCCTGCTCAATTGGGGCCAGGACCTTATACCGGTATGGGCGCGCTGATTGGATTTGTCGCAAGTTTTGTCGGGATTGGTGGTGGCGTCTTAACGGTACCCATTTTAAGTAAAGTGGGGCATAAAATGAAAAATGCCATCGGTTCATCGTCTGCTCTTGGGGCAATTTTAGCCTTCTTTGGCGCGCTTGCTGCGATCGCAAATGGTTGGGGAGAATCAAACTTACCGGATGGCTCTTTTGGCTATGTCTATCTCCCGGCATTTATTGGATTATCCCTCTCAAGCATCGTCTTTGCACCGCTTGGCGCGAAGCTGGTGTACATTTTACCGGTGAAGCGCATTCGCCAGATTTTTGCGATTTTTCTCACCATCATCCTTATTAACTTTCTCTATAAGATGTATACTGGTTAGCTCATAAATAGGTTGTTTAGAGCAAAAAAAGTAAAGGATAGAGTTAGTTAGTTTATGGCGAAAACATTTCTAGTAGTCGATGGGTCCAATTTTCTGTTTCGTGCATTTCATGCGTTGCCTCCGTTAAAAAGTCCAGATGGACGACCTACCGGCGCGATTCGTGGCGTGATTACGATGTTTAATCGTCTCTTAAATGAGTTCAATCCCGATTATTTGGCGGTGGTCTTTGACGCAAAAGGGAAAAGTTTCCGCAGCGATCTCTATCCCGATTATAAGGCGCACCGTCCGCCAATGCCTGATGATCTTCGCGAGCAGATTGCGCCACTCTATTCCATTATCGATATGCTCGGATATCCCCGTCTCATCATTGATGGAATTGAAGCGGATGATGTGATCGCGACCTTAGCCGTTCGCGCAAAATCCGAAGGGATTCGCACCATTATTGCCTCAAGCGATAAAGACTTAGCGCAACTGGTGGAAGATGGCATCATTACCATGTACGACGGCATGAAAAACGAGATGCTTGATCGAGAAACGGTCTTTGAAAAATATGGCGTTTATCCTGAACTTGTGCGCGACTATTTAAGTCTGATGGGCGATAAGGCCGATAATATTCCAGGGATTCCTGGTGTGGGCCCGAAAACGGCGGCAAAATGGCTTAATGAGCACGGCTCGCTTGATAATATTATTGCCAATGCGGAGAGTTTTAAAGGAAAAGTGGGTGAGCGTCTTCGTGAGAATTTAGATTTGCTGCCCCTTTCAAAAGAGCTTACAACGCTCTATCTTGAGGCCGATGTGGATCTTACCTTTGAGGATTTAAAGCCCAAAGATCGTGAAGTTCAGCGCCTAAAAGAGATCTATACCGAACTTGGATTTCGTCAGCTTTTAATGGAACTTGATAACGGCAATGATGGCGGGACCTTTGCTCCGCCGCCGCAACAGGGCACTCATCAAAATGAGGCGCTCGGGCAAGAGTGGGTTAAACCCCGTAAGCCGGACTTTCAATATTATCACCGTATCACCACCGAAAAAGCGCTCCACGAGTTAGTGGAACGTTGTCAAAATGTCTATCGCGTCGCGCTCGATACCGAAACCGATAGCCTCGATTCCATGCAGGCCAATCTCGTTGGAATTTCGATCGCCGTGGCAGCCGGGGAAGCGTTCTATATTCCCTTTAAACATGAAGGGCTCGAAACGGAATTAACGCCGGAAAAAGCGGTGGAGATTTTAACCCCAATGCTTGTGGATAACTCTGTGGAGAAGGTTGGGCAGAACATCAAATTTGATTGGCATGTCCTTGCGCGATATGGCGCTAAAATGGAGGGCATCAAAGATGATACGATGCTCGCGAGCTATATCTTAAACCCCACTAAAAATCGTCACAATATGGATGTGTTGGCGGATCTGTTTTTAGATCATAAAACCACTTCCTTTGAATCGATTGCAGGGAAGGGGAAATCCCAAAAAACCTTCGATGAGATCGATATCGAAACGGCGGAATTTTA
This sequence comes from Ignatzschineria sp. RMDPL8A, assembly GCF_029815055.1. Classification (NCBI taxonomy): domain Bacteria; kingdom Pseudomonadati; phylum Pseudomonadota; class Gammaproteobacteria; order Cardiobacteriales; family Ignatzschineriaceae; genus Ignatzschineria; species Ignatzschineria sp. RMDPL8A. Next base: position 291,696 of record NZ_JAPPWA010000002.1, read on the forward strand.
CGCCTGTGAAGATGCCGATATCACTCTTCAATTGCAGCATGCAATCGTGCCGCAATTAAAATCCTTTGAGAAACAATATAAACTCTACGAAGAGGTGGAAATCCCGCTTCTTCCCGTGCTTGCGAAGATGGAGCATCAAGGCATTTTAGTCGATGCGGAACATCTTAAAAATCTGCAAGTTGAGTTTGGCGAAAAGCTCGACGCACTTGAGGCAAAAGCCTTTGAGCTTGCCGGAGAAGAGTTTAATTTAGGCTCCTCAAAACAGGTGGGCGAAATCTTATTTGATAAGCTAGGGCTTCCGGTATTGCGTAAAACACCAGGCGGTAAACCGTCAACGAATGAAGCGGTCTTAAGTGAGCTTGCGCTCGATTATCCGCTCCCTAAATTGATCTTGGAGCATCGTGAATTTTCAAAACTGAGCTCGACCTATACCGATTCACTCATTGCGCAGATTAATCCCGATACGAAACGCATTCACACCTCGTTTAACCAAGCGTTAACAAGCACCGGTCGCCTCTCATCAAGTGAACCGAATCTGCAAAATATTCCAATTCGTACTGCGGAAGGCCGCCGCATTCGTGAAGCCTTTATTGCGCCGGATGGATTTAAATTGCTCTCGGCGGACTACTCGCAAATCGAGCTCCGTTTAATGGCACATTTCTCTGAAGATGAGACGCTCTTAAATGCATTCTTAAAAGGACATGACATTCATAGTTCGACCGCATCAGAGGTATTTAAAACCCCGCTCGATAAGGTAAGCAGTGATGAACGCCGGGCTGCAAAAGCGATCAACTTCGGGCTAATTTACGGCATGGGCGCGTTTGGTTTAGCCCGTCAACTTGGGATCTCTCGCGGGCAAGCGCAGGAATATATTAGCCTTTACTTTAGCCGTTATCCGGGCGTGTTGGCTTACATGGATCGCGCGAAAGAGCAGGCGAAAGATCAAGGTTATGTGGAAACGCTGTTAGGTCGTCGTCTCTATTTACCTGAAATTACCGGCAGTAATGGTGCCGCGAGAGCGGGAGCGGAACGGGTCGCGATCAATGCGCCGCTTCAAGGAACGGCCGCCGATATCATTAAACTTGCGATGCTCAGAGTCGATCAAACCTTAACGGATAATCCCAAGCTAAATGCCAATCTCTTACTTCAAGTACATGACGAATTGATCTTAGAGGTGAGCGATGGGGATTTACCGCGCGTAACTGAGCTGCTTGAGCGCGACATGACCAAAGTCTTTGAGCTTAAAGTGCCGCTTTTAGTGGATGTAGGTATCGGTAAGAACTGGGACAGCACTGCAAATTGATCTAGGTCTATAATTTTATAATATATGCTATTGAAAATAAACGCTCCGTTGCTATACTTTTTATGTCATTCATTATTTAACAAAGGATAGCAGAGTGGGCAATAGCGATAAGAGTAAGGTAGCCGCAATTTTATTATGTCTCTTTTTAGGCGGTTTAGGCATTCACCGATTTTATGTCGGTAAAATCGGCACTGGAATCTTAATGATTTTAACGCTGGGCGGTTTAGGCATCTGGGCGTTAATCGATTTAGTGATGATCATTGTGGGTAAATTTACCGATAAAGAAGGCCGATTACTCGCCGATTAATTCGATTCTTTAATTAAGTCTTTACTAAACCACTGTAGGGTAACTGCAGTGGTTTTTATTTTGCGTGAGGATTGTTAAATAGACGGCCCTCAAAGCTCTCAATTTCGCCGGTGAGTAGCCGTGTTTGCATAGTGTGACACCAGCTTGCTGAAAGGCCGGCACTTTGGAGAATTAAACGGGTGTTCGCTTCATTAAAAGGCTCATTAAATGCGATATCGATGTCGCGTTGGACGGAGAGACTACTATTGCGCGAAAGTCTTTCGAGCGGCGTATCGGGCGAAACCACCCCTTCAGAAATGACGCGATAGAGCCAGCCGCAAAAGCCGGTTTGTTGCATCTGTAGCGAAAGGTCATCAATTTTAAGATGGAAATTGAGTTTATAGCAGGGGGAGCGCGGTTGCGTTACCTGAATGATCGCATCGCCCCAGCGGTAGATATCGCCTATAAAGGTATTCGATTCAGTCATGCCGAGCGTGGAGATATTTTCCCCAAAACCGGGTGCGACAAAATAATCGGCAAGAGCGGGATAGGTCGTTTGCCAATAGGTGTAATGCTCGCGCGGATAGTGACACAGCGCTCGATCCGGTCCGCCATGGAAACGTTTTTCAGCCTGCTCATCGCCGACGAGCCCGAGTTTGGTAAGAAAGACCGGCGTTTGAAAGGCCTTTTTGGCAATTGCGCTTGGTTCTGCGCCGGCAAATGGCTGGATTTTTCCTAGATAACTCGTGACCGAAAAGGTAGAGGAATCAGAACAATTGGATAGATCAGGTAGATTGGACAGATTGGATACATTCGACATAAGGCCTCCGGAGATTTAGGATGGTTTGGAATTATTCAAATGACTCAGGGGTTTAGTGTAGCGCACAAAAAAGCGCTAAGCCAAAGACTTAACGCTTTTGAATACATTACTGCTTATTAACGCAATAATCACGGTTGATTAAAAGGGCTGATTAAAGCGTTTTAATCGCAGCGATCATATCGCTCACCACTTTTTGCGCATCGCCATAGACCATGTTGGTATTGTCGAGGTAGAAGAGGTGATTTTCAATGCCTGAGAAGCCGGCACCTTGTCCGCGTTTAACTACGAATACTTGTTTCGCTTGGTCTGCGTTTAAGATCGGCATGCCGTAAATCGGGCTTGATTTATCGGTACGGGCAACGGGGTTTACCACGTCGTTTGCACCAATCACAAGCACTGCATCGGTCTTCTCAAATTCCTCGTTAATTTCATCTAAGTCGAAGATGAGATCGTAAGGAATGCCTGCTTCCGCAAGGAGAACGTTCATATGGCCTGGCATACGCCCTGCAACCGGGTGAATCGCAAACTTCACATCGATATCACGATCTTGAAGAAGTTTAGTGAGTTCAGCAACTTTATGTTGCGCTTGCGCGACAGCTAAACCATAACCGGGAACGATAATCACGCTCTCAGCAAAGCTCATTGAGATTGCCGCATCAGAGGAATCCATCGGTTTCATCGAGCCTTCGATTTCGCTATTTTCAGATTGTTGCTCACCAAAGTTTGAAAAGAGCACGTTCGCAAGTGAGCGGTTCATCGCTTTCGCCATGAGCTGGGTGAGAAGCGTACCTGCCGCACCAACAACCGTACCGGCAATGATAAGACCGCCGTTATCGAGCGCAATCCCTTCAAACGCGACCGCTAAACCGGTTAATGCGTTAAATAGTGAGATCACTACTGGCATATCCGCGCCACCGATTGGAATCGTAATTAACACCCCAAACGCTAAGGTCATGATGAAAAAGAGCGCGATTAAACCGTAATTGGGCGTTGCGTCCCCTGCGATAATCAGGGTGAATACGAGCGCAAATCCAATGATAAATCCGTTAATGGCGTTACGATTTTTAAAACGAATGGTGCCTTTTAAACGGCCATCGAGTTTTGCCCAAGCGATGATTGATCCGGTAAATGAGATCGCCCCAATGAGCGCGCCCACCGCCGCAAGCCAGACAATGCTTGATGAATAACCAGCTGCTGTCGCATCAATTTGTAACAGGGCAATGGCACCGATTAAAGCAGCCGAACCGCCCCCAACGCCGTTGTAGATCGCAATCATTTGCGGCATATCGGTCATGGCCACTTTTTTCGCTGAACGAAGTGCCCAACCGCCGCCAAGCGCGATCGCAAGGATCATTAATAGATAATGTTTACTCACCGCGGGGTGGAAAATGGTGATGATGGTGGCAAAAAGCATCGCCATTCCCGCCCAATTGATGCCCGAACGAGCAGTGGAAGGATGGCTCATGCGTTTAAGCGCAAAAATAAAGGTAATCGCGGCAATAAAGTAGCCCGCTTCAACAATAAAACTCATCTCTTATTTCTCCTTGTTGCTTGGCTTAAACATCTCTAACATTCGGTCCGTTACCACGTAACCGCCCACTGCGTTTGCCGCACCAAACGCCACCGCGATAAACGCAAGCGTTGTTTGGAAAAAACCATCAGCGTGGCCAAGAGCAATCATGGCGCCGACTAAGACGATTCCGTGGATAAAGTTCGAGCCTGACATTAAGGGCGTGTGTAAAATTGCAGGGACGCGTGAGATGACCTCAAACCCTACAATCGCTGAAAGCATCACAATATAGAGTGCTGCAAATCCTGTAATCATTGATTGTCCTCCATTGCTTTGCGAATACGATCAGAGACGATTTGGCCGTCGTGGGTGATCATACATTCGCGGATAATCTCTTCATCATAATCGAGCTCAAGTTTGCCCTCATTAATGAATGGAGAGAGTAAATTAAAGATGTTTTGAGCGTACATTTCAGAGGCGTGCACAGCGCAGCGGGTCGGTACTAAAAGTGGCCCGGTGACGGTGACATCATTATGTACGATTGTTTCGCCTGGTTTTGTGAGGGCACAGTTTCCGCCGGTATCTGCGGCAAGGTCTACAATGACCGCGCCTTTCGGCATCGCTTCCACCATCTCTTGGGTAATAATTAACGGCGCACGGCGACCGGGAACGGCAGCAGTACTAATCACCACATGGGCTTTGGCAATGTGATCAAAGAGGGCTTGCGCTTGTTTTGCTTTCTCCTCTTCGGTCAGTTCACGAGCGTAACCGCCTTGACCTGAGGCATCAACGCCAGTTTCGATCAATTTAGCCCCTAAGGATTCCACTTGCTCTTTTGCGGCAGCGCGAATGTCGTACGCTTCCACTTGCGCCCCTAAACGGCGAGCGGTGGCGATTGCTTGTAATCCGGCAACGCCCGCACCAATCACTACAACGCGTGCAGGACGAATTGTTCCGGCAGCGGTGGTTAACATCGGGAAAAAGCGTGGTGCTAATGAAGCGCCAATCAGCGCGCCTTGGTAGCCGGTGATCGATGCTTGAGATGAGAGTACGTCCATGCTTTGCGCACGGGTAATACGGGGAATGAATTCTAATGCGATGGTGCTAATGCGAGCATTTTTGAAGGCTTCGATCGTCTCTAAATTACGATAGGGATCGAGCATACCGACGACTAAGCTATCGGGTTTAAATGAATTGATCTGCTCAAGCGTTGGGGGCTGAATGCAGAGAATAATGTCGCGATCTTTAAATTCAGGATCGGCAACGGTGACATTGTCATAACTGTCGCTTGGGAAATGGGCTTGATCGCCGGCACCGGTTTCGATGACAACCTCAAAGCCGAGGGCGCTAAATTTAGCGGCAATCTTTGGATCGAGCGCGACGCGCTTTTCACCATCATGTCCCTCTTTTAAAACAATAATACGATTACTCATAGGTATAAGGACTCCTTCAATAAACTAACGGCACCATCTTAGCATGCAAGCGCATGCTCGCGATGAAACTAATATCAATTTGAGTTGATTAGAACTTGATTAGTTTATCGCACGTTTGTCCTAGAATAAAAGAAGGAGAATTTGAATACAACCGGATTTCGATATTGACGCGGTTTTAAGGGTGAAAAATGTCAATTTTACGGGGAATTTATAATTTCTCAAAGCTTTGGGATTTCGTTATACTATGGTGCGCCTATATAAATAAATAGGTTGTCAGAATGGATATAAGGTTTAGGATTTTAGTGAGGGATTTTAGTGAATAAACGTAAGAGACGGACCTGGCTTAGCTTCTTCTATAAATACGCAAGCTATAAATACTATCTCCCACTTGTGACTAAAGTGGCCCCATGGGCCTTTGTGATCAGTGCGATGTTAGCCGTAGCGGGGCTTGTATCAGGATTGGCCATGGCGCCGCCGGATTATCAACAAGGCAATAGTTTCCGTATTTTCTATATTCACGTGCCTGCGGCAATTTTATCGACGGCCGTTTATGCAACGATGGCGATTTTAAGTGGGATCTATCTCATTTGGCGCATTAAACTCTTTGCCATCATTGCACGGTCTCTCGCGATTTTAGGCGCCGCCTTTACTCTTATTTCACTTGTCACCGGTGCGCTTTGGGGCGCGCCAACGTGGGGAACATGGTGGGTTTGGGATGTCAGATTAACCTCACAGCTCATCCTCTTTTTCCTCTATATGGGCTACATAGCCCTAGACCTTGCGATCGAAGAGCGCGAGCGCGCCGATAAAGCGATCTCGGTATTGGCCCTTGTGGGATTAATCAACGTTCCGATCGTGAAGTTTTCGATTTACTTTTCAACCAGTCTTCATCAAGGCAGTACCTTTTTCGCCAAAGGCGGTCCGAGCATCACCTCAAACATGCTCTATCCCGCACTTTATATGTTTGGCGCGTATCTCTTTTTTTCACTGGGGTATGTCTGCCTTAAGAGCGCAAATCTCATCAACAAAGAGCGCCTAATGAAGCACTATATGAGAGGATAGACCATGGAATTTGCGTTTAATTCATTTGCTGAATTTTTACAGATGGGGAAGCATGGACTTTATGTCTGGTTAAGTTACGGCTTTTTTGCATTGTGCCTCTTAGGGCTTATTGTGCCGTTAATCATCGAACGTAAACAGCTTAAAAAAGAACTCAAACAGGAAGGATTATAAAAATGACACCAAAACGTAAACAACGCTTAATGATTGTGGTCGGGATTGCGCTTATGTCGTTTGTCTCGGTAGGATTGATGGTATGGGCTTCGCGCGATAATTTAAGTCTCTACTATTCACCAGATGATGTGCAAGCCGGTGCAGCGCCGCTGCATAAAACCATTCGCGTTGGCGGGGTGGTTGATGAAGGCTCGCTCAATCGCGGTACGGAAACGCTTGCGGTTGATTTCACCGTATCGGTGGGGGACGCAACGCCGGTTAAAATTATTTATGATGGCATCTTGCCTGATCTTTTTAGAGAGGGGCAGGGCATTGTGGCGAAGGGAAAACTCCAAGATGACAACACCTTTATTGCCGATGAGATTTTAGCAAAACATGACGAAACCTATATGCCGCCTGAAGTGGCCGATGCGATTGAAAAATCATCTCACAGTTTAACTGAAAAATAACCCGCAACAGATAGGAAATCGTTATGCTTCCGATTGGTCAGCTCGCCCTGTACATTGCTCTGGGCGTCTCTATACTTCTCTTTATTATGCCGCTTGTGGGAATCTATTTTCGCAATCAGCGCCTCATCTACTCGGCGCGCCCCTTAGCGGTTTGGCTCTTTTTATTGGTGCTCCTGTCGTTCGTGGCCCTTGGCTATGCGTTTTGGATTAATGATTTTAGCTATCAATATGTGGCCAATAACTCCAATACAAAACTCCCCGGAATCTATCAATTAACGGCGATCTGGGGCGGGCACGAAGGCTCGATGCTCCTTTGGGTCTTTACCCTTGCGATCTGGATGCTTTTGGTAGTGATTTTCACCAAAAACATGCCAATTGAGCTCTCCTCAACGACGCTCGCGATTTTGGGGGGGATTACCGTTGGTTTCTTAGCCTTTTTGATCTTTACCTCAAGCCCTTTTGAGCGCAATCTCTTTGGCGCACTCTATAACGGACGTGACCTCAATCCGCTACTGCAAGACCCGGGATTAATCATTCACCCACCGCTTCTCTATTTAGGCTATGTGGGCTATGCCGTGCCGTTTGCCTTTGTTTGTGCCCTTTTAATGACCGGCCATATTGACCGGGTTTCCATTCGCTGGATTCGCCCATGGTCGCTCGGCGCGTGGCTCTTCTTAACGCTCGGGATCACGATCGGCAGCTGGTGGGCTTACTATGAACTTGGCTGGGGCGGCTGGTGGTTCTGGGATCCGGTTGAAAACGCGTCGCTCATTCCATGGATTTTAGGCGCGGCACTGTTACATGCGCTCGCTATGACGGAAAAACGTAAAGCCTTTACCCTCTGGTCAGTAATTGTGGCGATCTTAACGTTTTCCCTCAGTGTGCTCGGTACCTTCTTAGTTCGTTCAGGGATCTTAACCTCGGTTCACTCCTTTGCTTCAGACCCTGATCGCGGGCTTTTCATCTTGTTAATTCTCGCGATTATTACCCTTTTTGGTATGGTGCTCCTCCTCTTTAGAGCCTCAAAAATTCGCCAAGAATCCTCATTTGGATTGATCTCGAAAGAATCAGGTATTTTACTCAATAATATCTTCCTTGCGATCGCCTGTTTTGTGGTGGTGCTTGGAACGCTCTTCCCGCTTATTGTGGATATCTTAAAAGTGGGTAAAATCTCCGTTGGGGAGGGGTATTTTAATCAATACGCTGTGCCGCTTGCTTGCATGATTTTGTTTGCACTCGGGGTTGGCCCGCTTCTTCGCTTTAAGCAAGATTCTTTAAGCCGTATTAAAAAAGAGCTCATCATTATGGCGGTTGGCTCCATTGTTCTTGGCGTTGGCACCAGCTTTTTCTATGCAGGTCGCCTCGATCCGTGGGTGGTGATCGGATTAACCTTGAGCTTCTGGGTGGTCTTTGGGGTGATCTTTGAGATTCATCACAGTCGCCGTAAAGGGCAAAGTTTTGCCGGCGCAGTGGTCAATCAAAGTCTTTCACGCTGGGGCATGAATCTTGGGCATTTAGGACTGGTTGTCACTATCGTTGGCATCACGCTCACCTCGCACTACAGCATTGAGCAAGACCAATTGATGAAAGTGGGGCAACGGGTCGATATTCGTGAATATGGATTTGAATTAAAAGCGCTTGAAAAGCTGCAAGGTCCGAACTATATCGGCGATAAAGGCACCATTCAAGTCTATAAAAACGATAAACCGTTAATGATGATGTATCCCGAAAAACGCCTCTATACCGTGACCGGCTCACCGATGAGTGAGGTGGCACTGCGCGCGTCGCTGATTGATGATCTTTATGTGGCGATGGCGGAAGAGCGGGGCGCTGAGGTGTGGGCATTACGAATTTATGTGAAACCGTTTGTGCGCTGGATCTGGATTGGGGGCGGAATTATGGCGTTTGCAGCCATGTTATCGATCTTTGATCGCCGTTATCGCGCACGTCGCAGTTTGGCACAAAATGATTAGGAGAATAAGATGATTCGAGCAGTAATTGCCGGCATTGTCGTTGTGACGCTCGGCTTTATGATCTTCCTCTTTACCGGGCTCGGGAACGATCCGACAAAACTTGAAGCGCAGATTATCGGCAACAAATTGCCGGCGTTTAGTGCGGATCAATTAAAAGCGCCGGGTGAGGTGAAAACCATCATTACCGACAGTGATTTTAAAGGTCCTGCCCTCATTAACGTCTGGGCGACCTGGTGTCCGACCTGTAAAGCGGAGCATGAAGCGCTTAACGAGCTCTCAAACCGCGGGGTTAAAATCTACGGCATCGATTATCAAGATGATCCGGTGAAAGCGGATAAATGGTTGCGCGATTTAGGCAATCCTTATCTTTTAACCATTGAAGATCGCAAAGGGCGAATCGGCTTTGACTTTGGTGTCTACGCCGCGCCTGAAACCTACTTTATTGATGCCGATGGCATTGTCACCTATCGTCATACCGGCGAAGTGAGTTTAGAGAATTGGGAATCCACGCTCAAAGCGTATTACGGTAAATCGTGGGCAGAGGTTCAAGCCATAGGAGCGGAAAAATGATTCGTTTAATAAAGATGATGAAGACGCTCTCACTCATTTTGGTGGCGATGCTGACATTGAATGTGGCAAGCGCTGCGATTAACGTCTATGAGTTTGACAATGAGGTCGATCAGCGCCGTTTCCAGTCGCTCATTAGTGAGCTTCGTTGCCCGACCTGTCAAAACCAAAGCATTGCGGAATCGAATGCGCTCTCGGCACAAACCATGAAAGATTTGACCTACGAGCTCATTGTTGATGGGCGTTCGGATGCGGAGATTGTGGGCTTTATGGTGGAGCGCTACGGCGATTTTGCCACCTATAATCCCCCCGTGAAACCGGTCACTTGGGTGCTCTGGTTTGGCCCGGTGGTGATTTTATTGTTAATTTTAGGGTATGTACTCTTTATTCGTCGCCCAAAAGAGACGAAAGTACCGAGCGGTAGCGAGCTCTCTGCCGATGAAACCGCCCGCCTGAACGAGATATTACAAAAAGACGAGACATTATGATTCTTACCACAGTTTTACTGATTTTAATTACGCTCGGGGTGATTTTCTATTCACTCTTTTTCAAGCGTTCCTTTAAAAAAGTGCGTCTTAAAGAGGTGTACCGCGAGAAATATCACAGCGATACCGAAGCGCTTGAACGCTCTCTTAACGCCGGGAAACTGACGGAAGCGGAATATGAGCATCAAAAAACCGAGCTTGCCCGAGACCTTTTAGCCGTTTCTCGCGAGGATCGTCAATTTTCGATGCCAACGCTTGCGCTCTTTGTACTGCTTGGCGCGTTTGTTACCGGTTTAACGGCCACCTACTTTTGGAAGACCGATTACGCGGAAGCGGAAAAGACCTTCGATCTTGAGCGAGACCACTATCTGCCAATTGTTGAGGCGTGGTTAGCTGAGATGGATCTTGAGGCACTGCGTAATGGGGCAACGCCCGCTGATTTCCCGCCACCAGAGGATTTGATCTCAAGTGAAGAGGGTTATCGCGGAGCATTTCGTGTGCTCAATTATTTAAGTACCAAAGATGAGCATCAGGATGCCAAACTCCTCTACGTGCTCGCAAGTTTTTACTTGGGTTATGCGCAATATGAGAAGGGCTTTTTAGATACGGTATACGATATTTATGTCGATCTCTACAGCGTTGAGAAAGAGCCGAGTTTCTTCTTGCAATCCTCGCTCGTTCGCCTGCAATATCTTCGTGGTAATGAGGAATTAACCCCGCGGATTGAAGGGCTATTTGATACGCTTGCCACCAATTATCCCGATGAAGAGGCGTTCCTACTTGATTATGTCGATGTGCTGCAAAAACATAATAAAGCGGAAAAAGCCAATGCCTATCTGCGCCATTTCTATTATCGCGCGGCGTTAGCACCCAATATCGCGTTAACGGCGGAAGAAGAGCCCTTTATTGCAGAGCTCACTGCGTGGGCCGATCGCTTAAATATTGAGTGGCTTCGTAATCGTCATTTAACGGACGAAATGCCCTATCCCGATAATTTCATGCAGCTCTTAACGAGCAATCCTGACAGTGCTAAACGCGTTGTCCAAGTCTTTAATGCCTCCGTTGAGAATGACGATCCAAAGCGTCTTTATGTGCTGCTTGATCTCTTCTTAAAACGCAATGAGTTTTTCCTTTTGCCCCCGGTGCTCGAAGCGCTTGAATCGATCGAACCTGAGAATTATCACATCGATCGCGTCTACTTAAATCTTGAGTTTTCCATGGCCTACCTTTTAGGTGATGCGGCAAAAGGGCGCTTAACCCCCGAGCTTGTGAATCGTTTTAATGCGCTGGTGCGTAATTATCCTGACGATGTGACGCAATTTTTTGAATATGGCCTTATTTTAGGCAATAACGGACTTTACGATGGGGCGATTACGCAACTTGAAAGTTTCAAAGAGGGGATTTTAGATCCCAATGCGAAATCCGCAACTGAGAGCGTGATTCGTGATTTTAGAGCGCGTAAAGTAAGTGAAGCGAATGCGTTAAATGAGGCGAAAGAGGAGAGTGCGGTGGCTGAATCGGGCTATCGTGTTGAGCTCTCGCTTGCGCCAAACTTTAATGTGGATGCGGTCAATCCCAATGGCATTTTATTTGTCTATCTGCGGCCTGAAGGCAGTGCGGGCGGTCCGCCTCTTGCGGCAAAACGGATTCCTCTACGAGAGATTCAATCGTGGCCATTGACGGTGACGATTGGTGAAAATGATCGCTTAATGGGCGGTGGCAAACCTTTTGCTGAGATGAAGGGTATTGCAGTATCGGCGCGCATTAGCCAAACCGGCGACCCGGTCGCAGGGGCGGGCGATTATGAAACTGGGATCGTGGTGATTCGCGGAGATCAAGAAGATTCGCTGTCGCTCATTTTAGATCGCATGGTGGAGTGAAAAAGCATGGAGAACGCGCTCCTTCGCATTGAGGATTTTACCGTCCAGCGCAATTATCAGCCGGTGTTTGAGCCTTATGGATTTACCCTTAGCGCCGGCGAATCGCTCTACCTTAAAGGGGCGAATGGTGCGGGGAAAACCACCTCGCTCCGCGTCCTTGCGGGGATTAGTCAGCAATATCGCGGGAAGATTTTCCTCAATGCGATTGAGCGCCGTGAACTTCTGCATCACTATCCGCGTTCGATCATCTACGTTGGCCATGCGTTAAGCCTCAATTATGATCTTTCCGCGCGGGAAAATCTGGCCTCGATCTTAGCGATTCGTGGGCAAACTTTGAGTGAAAAAGAGTGTAACGAGGTGTTTGAAACGCTCAATATTCCGCAACATGATCGGCCGATTCGCTATCTCTCTGCAGGGCAAAAACGCCGTGTTGCGCTCTCGAGACTTTGGTTTGAAGAGCGTCCCATCTGGATTTTGGACGAACCCTTTACCGCGCTCGATGTGGGCTCCATTGAACTGCTTGAAGCGAAAATGGCAGCGCATATTGAGACGGGCGGGATGATTATTTTCACCTCACACCAAGCGCCGAGTGATTGCGTGTTTACTAAAACCCTAACGGTGGAGGCGAAAACACGATGAAGACCTTTTTAGCGATTATTCGGCGGGATCTTAAAATCGGAATGCGCCAGCGCTCTGAGCTGATGATGCCGATTATGTTTTTCCTCATTATTGTGAGCCTTTTTCCCCTTGGTTTAGGGATTGAGGAGCAGGATCTAATTAAAGCATCCGCGCCAGCCATTTTATGGGTGGCAGCGTTACTCGCGACGATGCTGACGATGGATCGTCTCTTTAAAAATGATTATGATGATGGCTCGCTTGAGCAATTTATCATTAGCGGGGCACCGCTCTATCCGCTTGTGTTAGGGAAAATTGTGGCGCACTGGATGTTAACGGCATTGCCACTTGTGTTTTTCTCGCCCATTTTGGGGGTGATGCTCTATTTTAGTTTTAGCGATGCGCTTAAAATTGCAGGGGTGCTCCTGCTTGGAACGCCGCTCCTTAGCCTAATTGGTGCGATGTGTGTGGGCATTGTGGTGGGGCTTCGTCAAGCGGGATTGCTACTTAGCATCATTATTTTACCGCTCTATATTCCGCTCCTAATTTTAGGGGTGCACATCGTTTCGGTCTTAGTGGCTGGCCACGAGATTAGCAGTTTTATTCTAATTTTAATCGCGGCGAATTTAATGGCGCTTGCGATCTGCCCGCTTGTGGCGGCGATTACGGTGAAAATGAGCGTCGAAGCGTAGCTTTTACTGCGTTATCTCAATGAAAACCTAAGATTCTTTTGCAAGACTTAGGTTTTTTTATGCGCGGAATTTGGTGCGTCATTACATTTTTTAATCTCACTTTATTTGACAACATGGTTGTCAAGTTTTAAACTACGTCATTGTTATTCTATAGGATTCATGACTAGGTAAATGTGAAAGAAATTAGTAAAAAAGAGCAGTTAGAGCAGGTAGTCTCCGGCGTTTTTGCCGCATCGATCAAGTTAAATCGGATCGCAGAAGAGCTCCTCAATAACAGTCAGTACAACATTGGTTGCACGGCACTATCGGTGATGGTGTCGATTCGTCGTTCTGAAAATCATATTACAGTGCCACAAATTGCGGAAAAATATCTGATTTCTCGCCAAGCGGTGCAACGGCAGGTAACGCAGTTAATGGAGGAAGGGCTGATTGAAAAGTGTGAAAACCCGAATCATAAGCGTTCCTCTTTTTATGTGCTGACGGAAAAAGGTGAAATGACGCTCGATGCGATTTTTATGGACGTATTTGACCCATGGATGAACGGGCTGGTGAAAAAGTATGATCATATTGATTTGAGTGGCGTATTAACTGTTTTGAATGAAGTGACCCATTTTTAGAATAAAAACCCAAATTAAGAGATAGGATTGGTATGAAAAAAAGAGTTAAATCGATACAGAGTCTTCTCGCATTATCGGTAGCAGCGCTTGTATTGACAGGCTGTTTTAGTGGCGAGAAAAAGGAAGAAGCCGGCATGCAGATTCCGAGCGTGGTAGTGGAGCAAGTTGAAAAACGCAACATTACTGTTGAGTCGGAACTGCCGGGGCGAACGATTGCATCGGTGATGGCGGAAGTGCGCCCTCAGGTTGGCGGCATTATCTTGACGCAAAATTTCGAAGAGGGATCGAGCGTTGAGGAGGGGCAGACACTCTATCAGATCGATTCGGCGATCTATGAAGCAAATCTCCGTCAAGCAAGAGCGGGGCTTGAGCGTGCCAAAGCGGCGCAATATGCGGCAAAAATGCGGGCAGAGCGGATGAACTCGCTTCGTAGCAGTGGCTCAAAAGCGGTAAGTGCGCAGGATGTTGATGATGCAAACGCAGCACTCGCTCAAGCCAATGCCGAAGTCTATGGTGCTGAAGCGCAAGTGAAAAATGCTGAGATCAACGTCAACTACAGTAAAATGCTCGCACCGATTAGCGGAAAAATTGGTAAATCTAACTTTACCCAAGGGGCGCTCGTTTCACCAGGGCAACAGCTTGAGATGGCGGTGATTCAGCAGCTCAATCCGATGCGCGTTGATATTGCCTATTCAGCGGCGGAGTACTCCGACCTTCAACGTAAAATTAAATCGGGCGTTTATAAAAGCCAGACCCGTATCGATCAACATGGGAAAGAGGTGAAATATCATCCCGTTCGCATTTTCTTAGAAGATGGCTCGCTCTATCCTGAGACCGGCTACATTCGCTTTGAAGACCCGACCGTTGATTTAACCACTGGTTCAATTCTCCTTCAGGCAGAATTTAATAATGATGAAGGTGCACTCCTTCCGGGAATGTTTGTTAAAACCGTGGTTGAGCAGGGGATTGAGATTGGTGCAGTAACCGTACCTCAACGCATTTTGACGCAAGATTTATCCGGCAAAAGTAAGGTAATTATTGCGCGTAAAGCAGATGCAGAAGAGCGAGCGATGATGAAAGAGCAGATGGGCGCGGATGTTGAGTGGGTTGCGCAAGAGCGTTCGGTGGTGATCTCTCGCTCACACAGTACTGATTGGGTATTGGCCTCGGGCTTAGAAGAGGGCGAATTTGTGGTAACGCGCGGCTTCCAGCTCATTCAAATGGCGCTTCAACGTTCGCCAAGCCCCATTATTCCAGTAGAAGTACTCACCGAAGATGTCTACACCAAAGCGATACTGGAAGGTACAGGGAAATAATCGATTCACCGATGAATCGCAGGCAACACAAAAGGATATTATAAATGGCACACTTTTTTATTGATCGTCCGATATTTGCATGGGTTCTTGCAATTATGACGATAGCTATCGGGATATTTGCCGGGGTGAATCTGCCCGTTGCGCAATATCCGCAAATTGCGCCACCAGAAGTTCGGGTTATGGCCGTCTATCCTGGTGCGAACGCAGAAACTGTTGAAGAGAGTGTAACGCAGGTGATCGAGCAGAGTTTAACCGGGCTCGATGGATTCCGTTATATGTCTTCACAAAGTTCAAGTACTGGGGTGGTCTCGATTGCGATCACCTTTGAGCAGGGAACGGACCCAGATATGGCGCAAGTTCAGGTACAGAACAAAATTCAAACGGCGCTCACCCAGCTTCCTCAAGCAGTACAGCAGCAAGGGATTCAAGTACAAAAATCATCCAGTTCATTCTTGATGGTGGTCGGATTCTACTCGCCTGATGGCTCTTTAACCCATGCGGACTTAGGAGACTATGTCGCGTCGAATATCTCCGAGCCGCTTAGCCGACTCTACGGGATTGGGGAAACGCAACTCTTTGGCTCTGGTTATGCGATGAACATCTGGCTTGACCCGATGAAACTTAATCAATATGGCATGACCTCACTCGATGTGGTTGCGGCGATTAAAGAGCAAAATACGCAAGCAACGCTCGGTGATTTAGGGGCAATGCCGGCGAAAAAAGAGCAGGTACTGCGCTATACCATCAATGCACAATCGCTTTTAGAGACGGAAGCGGAGTTTAAAGCGATCCAACTTCGCGTAAATGAAGATGGAAGTAAAGTCCTATTAGACGATGTGGCGCGGGTGGAACTGTCGCCTGAAAATGAGCAATTCTCCTCGCACTATAACGGTAAACCCGCAACGGCGATGGCGATTAACTTAGCCTCTGGTGCCAATGCGCTCGATACGGCAAAAGCGGTGCGCGAGTTCTTAGAAACGGCGAGCTTAAACTTCCCGGAAGGGATGGAATATATGTATCCTTACGATACAACGCCCTTTGTTGAGGTGTCGATCAATAACGTAATGGGGACCTTAATTGAGGCGATCATTCTCGTATTTATCGTGATGTATGTCTTCCTCCGAAGCTTCCGCGCGGCACTGATTCCGCTCCTTGCGATTCCCTATGTATTATGCGGGACGCTGGCAATTTTGGCGGCGATGGGCTTTATCTTAAATACCTTAACCCTCTTTGCGATGGTCCTTGCGATCGGGCTGCTCGTTGATGACGCGATCGTTGTGGTAGAA